>NZ_JBHIRP010000001.1:142883-424287 GCF_042197245.1 Bartonella sp. AA18HLJMS
TGTGCATTAGCACCAAAGCTAAAACAGCCCAATGATAGGAACCGCGTGCCTATTAATAAAACAATCCCTGCCGAAATCAAGCGAGGAGACAGATGAAAACAAAACAAGCAAAACCAGTGAAAGCCGAACAACTTAGAAGTTATTATGAAGAAAGCCGTGGCTTAGAACGTGATCTTATCAATGAATTTATAAGGTCGCGCAGAACGGCATGGCGTGTTGCGAGTACTGTGGGTCTTTTTGGCTTATTCGGTATGATATGTGGAGTTGTTGGATTTTCTCAACCAGCTCCAACTCCCTTAGTATTGCGCGTTGATAATACGACGGGTGCAGTTGATGTTATCTCAATCATGCGTGAACACGAAGAAAGCTATGGTGAAGTTGTAGATAGATATTGGCTAAATCAATATGTGCTTAACCGCGAAACTTACGACTACGATACTATTCAACTGAACTATGACACAACAGCACTTTTAAGTGCGGCATCTGTTCAACAAGAATATTATAAAATCTATGATGGAGAAAATGCACGGGACAAAGTGCTTTCCAACAAAGCACGTATTACAGTTAAAGTACGATCAATCCAGCCTAATGGACTAGGTCAAGCAACTGTACGTTTTACGACTCAGCAACTTGACAGCAACGGTGCTGCTACTGGACCAAAACAGCACCAAATTGCAACAATTGGTTACACCTATGTTGGTGCACCCATGAAATCATCTGATCGATTGCTTAACCCCCTTGGTTTTCAAGTAACAAGTTACCGTTCTGACCCAGAAATACTGTTGAATGATTAAGGAATTGATTGTTATGAAAAAACTTGCGTTCGTTGTTCTATTGTCTTCGTTTTCTTCTCTTTATACGGTACCTGTGCAGGCGCTCAAAAGTCCATCAAATTCACAATATGATCACCGCATTCGCTATATAACATATAACGAAGCCGATGTGGTTCAAATTGAAACAGTTCTTGGTGTGGCAACACATATTATTCTTGAAGAAGGTGAGCAGTACATAACTCATGCCTTTGGCGATTCTGAAGCCTATGCCTTTGCTCATAAAGGGCGGCATATTTTTATTAAACCAAAAGCAGAACTTGCCAATACCAATCTCATCGTTGTAACCGACAAACGGAGTTATAAATTCCGACTACAATTTCGGAATGACCGTGCGGGATCAACATATGAATTGGCTTTCCATTATCCCGATTCAAACGATGAAAAGTCAGAAGAAAACAATCGACGCCTTGCGATTGAACGTGGTTTTCACCAAAGCGTCAACGGTTATAATCTCAGTTATACCATGAGCGGTCACCAAGATATTGCTCCGATAAATGCTTGGGACAATGGGCGTATTACTTACTTCAAATTTCCCGCTAACATGGATATGCCATCGATTTATGTCGTAGATGCTGAAGGCAATGAAAGCTTAATACCACGCACCGTTATCGGCAGTTCTAATGATATTATCGCCGTTCATAAGGTCAATCCTAAATGGCTCATACGGCTTGGTAAACGCGCTCTAGCTGTTTTTAATGAAGCCTATGACCCCAATGGCGTACCAAACACAACAGGGACAGTATCTTCGGTGGTTTATCGTATCAATAAAGGAGGAAAATGATGTTTGACAATAAGGAAGGAGAGGGAAAAGGTACAAAACTGGACAACGTCGAGCAAAAACACATTGAAGGTGCCTATGGAGGATCCGAACTAGGTTCTGAACGTCGTCCGACAATTCCAGGTACCCGTGCATTGTTAATGGTAGGACTTATTGTCATAGTAGCGATACCAATTGCCTTGACTTGGAAAGCTTTTAAAATGCGTAATACCGTGGAGGTTGAGGAAGAAAAACCACAACAAATAGTACAGCAAATTATACCAAACTATGTCCCTCGGATTATAGAAGAGCCAAAGATTGTAGAAGAAGCAGAAAAATCAACACAAATAGAAGATTCAAACTTGGATATTCCACCGGCCTTGAGTAAGCTTCTTCAAACAGCCATTCCTCCACATATGCTCCAAGATTCTGAAGAATTAGCACGCAAACGTATGCTCAGTTCTAGCCTTAACAACGGTGGTAGCGAAGGATCTACAGATACAAATAATAAAGCATCGAATAATGATAGAGGTAATGGCGTATTATTTGATAACCTTCAGCCTGTGCGTTTAGGTCAATCACATGCGATGCAACTTCGTAACCGTGACTTTTTGATTACACAAGGAACGCAAATAGATTGTACATTAGAAACAAAAATCATTACATCACAACCCGGAATGACGACGTGTCATTTAACACGCGATATTTATTCCACGAGTGGACGTGTTGTTTTGCTTGACCGTGGTTCTAAAGTCGTTGGTTTTTACCAAAGTGGCATACAACAAGGACAAACGCGCGTGTTTGTGCAATGGTTACGCATTGAAACGCCTTCTGGTGTTGTTGTCAATCTTGACTCACCAGGCACAGGTCCTCTGGGTGAAGCGGGTATTGGTGGCTGGGTTGACAGACATTTTTGGGAACGATTTGGTAGTGCAATTATGGTAAGCATTATCGGTGATTTAGGAGAATGGGTAAGAGGAAAAGTTGGTAAAAGCAGCAAAGAAAATAAAGATAACTCACAAAATAAAGGAGCTCAGAATGCTGAATCTATAGCAATCGATGTTCTTCAAAATTCCATCAATATCACACCAACACTTTACAAAAACCAAGGCGAACGAGTAAATATTTTTGTTGCTCGTGATCTGGATTTCAGCGATGTCTACAGTCTCGTCACACGTTAACCCGATACAAAAAGATCAAGCAGTTTTTCAGCTTCTGCAACCGCTTGATTGTTTTTTAGAAGATCCCACGATCACTGAATTATCGATTTGCCGCCCCTGTGAAGTATGGACGAAAAGCTTTAAGGGTTGGCAAGTACATAGCGTACCAGAGTTAACAACCACTTTTTTGCAAACGCTTATTACAGCTATTATCGTTTATAACGGTATGGCTCCCAGAAGTATTAATTATGTGCTCTTGCCTGGTGGACAACGTGGTACAATTATACAAACACCAGCTGTTGTTGATGGTGCTCTTTCCTTTGTAATTCGTAAACATTCTCTCATAGTTAAAACGTTAGAAGAACTCAAAGAAGAAGGGGCATTTGACGATTTTTCTGATGTAAGTTTTAATAAGCCTTCAGCAAAAGAAGCCAATAACTTGTTATCGAGGCAAGACTTCACACGGTTGGAACCATTTGAAGTTCAACTCTTACAAAGTAAACGTGAGGGAAAAATTCTTGAATTTTTGGAAGAATGCGTCCTTCACAAACGCAACATTATTATTGCAGGCAAAACAGGATCTGGTAAAACAACATTTGCTCGCTCTTTAATTGAAAAGGTCCCTGTAGAGGAGCGTATTATCACAATTGAAGATGTTCATGAGCTTTTTCTACCCAATCATCCCAATCATGTACATATGATTTATGGTAACAATGTAGGTCGTGTTTCAGCTGAAGAATGCCTAGATGCGTGTATGCGTCAGTCGCCTGACAGAATTTTTCTCGCTGAATTGCGAGGCAATGAAGCATGGGAATATCTCAATTCGCTCAACACTGGTCATCCCGGATCGATTACAACAACGCATGCTAACAGCGCTTTGCAGACATTTGAGCGATGTGCCACCTTGATTAAAAGATCAGAAATTGGCCGGCAACTCGAGTTAGAAATGATAAAAATCGTTCTCTATACAACAGTTGACGTAGTGTTGTTCTTTAAAGATAGAAAACTCTCTGAAGTCTTTTACGACCCGATTTTTGCTAAATCAAAAATCGCTTAAGGGGAGCTTCCTCTCTCGGTAATATGAAGCAAACATAAATAGCCGTAACTAATTGTTACGGCTATTTATTTAACTTTTCCTATTCTCTTTGCTTCTCCGATGGATTTTCTACACTCTTCATGAAGAAAAAAGTTAATAGACAACAACTCTACGAGAAAACCAAATTATACATAAGGCTCTCTTTATTCTCTTGCCTTTGATCATTCTTTCCATTTACCTTTTGAAAAAGTATCTTTGATGCAAAAAAGAAAAAATAGCTGCAAAATAAATATTTAAACAAAAGAAAAGAATAAATTTTGATTCGCCTATCAATGAAAGCTTCGTAAAATAGGTACTTTCGATCATCACAAATAATTATCGTCATCAAGACCAAAACTTATCGTTTAAAAATTCTAAGCACTATTTTCAAGTGATTAATAAATATGTTTTTTAACCAAACAATCTCCAAATACGGAAAACCTCATACGAAATAAATTATCATTTCGATTTAGCATCCATAAACCACGTTCTATTTGGTAATAAAAAGTATAGTGGTATATAGACGTCTTCTTCGGACGAAGAAAGATTCTTAACCTCCGGTTGTTCGTAAACAACCAAATTTCTCTTAGGCAAGCTTTGCTAACCATATCACGTGGCTTATGTCCCTCTCCTAAAGACGATATCCATAGATTCCATAAGGTAAGCTCTACTCTGAATATTCCTGCTCTCTTCTCTGCACCACAAAAAGCAAAAATTCCTAAAAGAACAGATCTACGATCACTCTTCTTAAGATGCATCACATTGTCTTATAAAGAGTGTTCATTATTTTGCGTGTTGGATAAGAGATCTTAGTACCGTAGGATTCTCTCATTTCAAAGCTGTTTATTAACCAAAACCATGTCTCTTGCACATTATAAGTAAATAAAGCCGTATAGAATGAAACTGTACAAAAAAGCACTAAAAATGCCTTTTATAAACCATCCAAAATGCCAAAAATTGTCACAACATTGGGAGTTTGCAAAGTGTCTAATGGCGCCCAACTTGCTCTTTTATGAAGTGTAAAAATGGAGATGCTCTATAAATTTTATATTGTTCATCGGGGCTTTACCATTATACCATCCACGAGCTCTGTAATGAAATAAGCTTAGGCACCTTAAAGAAAGGTTTCTTAAAAACAAGCGTGTAAATTGACAAGCAAAGTGTATTTGGCTCGGGGCGTTCTGTTTTACATAAGGGTTTTGATCTTATTAAAGAACGAGAGAAACAAAAGCGTGAAGCAATGCGTAATCTCTATTATTTAAAAGACATTACTCTAGATGCTTTTGAAAGTCGTAAAGCAGAATTAAAAAATGATGCTAAAAATGGAAACTGGTTTGCACCTTTACAGCTTCATATTCTCCTCAAATTAGGCGGCTGTATAGCAACTTTCAAAGATTACGCCAACAGAGATACATAATACTCTTAACTCCCATTTGATAAGTAAAAGCTGCAACAGCAAAAGCTCTTTTAGAAAAACAACGCCATAAAGTCATTAATAAACCGGCAATGAATTGGAGAAATGTTCCAGATTTTTATCAAACACTCTGCAAAGCAACAATAATGATACAACTGGCTTTGCGTCTGCTTATTCTTACAGGTGTTCGTACCCATCTCTTGCATCAATTCGTGAAGATCAGATTGAAGAGGATATATGGACAACTCTTGGCTCGAGAATACGAACGGTCTGCGTGATACTACAGGAGATTTCGCATGTCACTATGATCACAAATATTAAAAATTTTAAAACAAGCACGCTTGTTTTTTCGCAATGATTTCTGTTTTCTGTAACCGGTCGTAGTCCTTATTAAGGTGAATTTCCTATCACAATATATAAGAGAGGTTAGGTTAAAAACCTGTCCACGTAGATTTCGCTCTAGTTTACGTAATTGGCTAACAGACTCCACCTATCACACCTCAAAGGACGAAGCCTCTTAACACGCCACTGATCTGCAAACAATCCGCCCCCTCACCTAGCAGATTTCACCTTCTAACCACTCTAATTACCACATCCTAAATAAGATAGTGTTTTACAGCACAACAGAATAAATACCAAAACAATGGCTGATTATACCGTTAATACTTGGACACCTCTCTTTCATGTTAAGAAATATCTTTATGCTAAAAAATAAAATAAAAAACACTTTTACCGCTTAAATAACTTTCTTCAGCATATATACAAGAAAAAATGAAATCCCCTAACATTATAAATAAGACCTAAACCTAGAAATCTCTATTTTTTATAGATAAAAACATATAAAATAAAAACCCACGAAACTCATAAAAATACAACATGTTTTCTTTGATGATTGAATTCATTCAACTCAAACGAACCTATAAACATCCCTATTCCACATTCGCAACACGTGTTCTTAGAATTCTCACTAGTGTTTTCTAAATTTTTAGAAAAAACTATAAATTTGATATTTTTTAAAAACGTCTTATTTGCTCTTTAGTGAATTTAAATCTATGATGTTACAATATTTTTAAATTACTACCCCCTTAACTATATATCTATCTCTACAATAGAGAGGGATTTTACGTTCTCCATTTTTTAAGAACTATAAATTTTGCTTTTTAATGCGATTAACAATCCAATCTTTAAAACAAAAAATATGACCTTTATATATATATAATGATATTATCAAAAATTCCTAATCCTTGAATATTAGCAATGTTTTCGATATTACAATAAATGTGTCGTAAAATGACGAATTGTCATAATGATCACTCCTTTGTATTTCATTTAGATAATTTACATGCGTTATAATATTTGTATCAGCATTTATTTTTTGTGCTCTATTTATAAAGAGTAATCATTTTTTATAAAAAATGATTACTTGAATCTGCATCAAATTATAAATTATGATGCGAATTTAATAAAAATAAAAACACATGGCATATTGATTTTATTGTTTTTACATAGAACGCTATTTAAAGTATAGTTTACTCGAAAGACTAATGCCTTTTAAAGGCAATAATAACTATACTAACCGCCTCATAGAAGCCAATAAATTTTTAGATATTAAGCCTCAAAGAGGCACAAAAACACGCACAATTTTCTATTTTTCTTTTTACTGTTCGTTAATCGGTCAATTTTCAAAGATAATATTCAACTATGAGTTTTCTGCTCAGCCATTGCAAGGATTGCTTCTACAAGGATTGCTTAAATTTTTAGGGATTACTTCACTTTTAGAATGATTATAGCTACTGCGCCCCCATAAGCAGCCGATCTTCTTTTAGAGATTTAATTGCTAAAAGGAGATACAATTTTCCACCTTGCGCTTTATTTTGATCAATCAGTAAATTTTCAGAGGCGGCGTTCAACCATGAGTTTTTTAATTTCAGCAATTGCTTTCGCTGGATTTAATCCCTTTGGACAAGTTTGCGCACAATTCATAATCGTATGGCAACGATAAAGGCGGAAAGGATCTTCTAAATTATCAAGACGTTCACCACACATCTCATCACGTGAATCCGCAATCCAGCGATAAGCTTGAAGCAAAACAGCGGGCCCCAAATAACGATCACCGTTCCACCAATAACTTGGACATGAAGTCTGACAACACGCACACAAAATACATTCATAAAGGCCATCGATTTTTTGGCGATCGGAGTGACTTTGTAACCATTCTTTTGCAGGTTCAGGAGAAACTGTTTGCAACCAAGGCTCAATGACTCGGTGTTGTGCATAAAAACGCTTTAAATCAGGAACCAAATCTTTAACAACCGGCATGGAAGGCAACGGATAGACCTTAATGGGATGTTTTACATCATCCATCCCTTTGGTACAAGCTAATGTATTGGTTCCATCAATATTCATCGCACATGAACCACAGATGCCTTCACGGCATGATCGACGAAGTGTCAAAGTTGGATCAATATGGTTTTTAATAAACAAAAGCCCATCAAGAATCATAGGACCACAAGCAGAACGATCCACATAATAAGTATCTAAATGAGGATTTTCCTCATCATCAGGCGACCAACGATACACGTGAAATTCCGTCAGCTTTGTAGCACCTTCAGGTTTAGGCCAAACCTTTCCCGGTTTTACTTGAGAATTTTTGGGAAGCTTAATTTGTACCATATTTTATTCTCCCCTTAATAAACCCGTTTTTTAGGTGCAATGCGCTTTAAATCGATCCCACCATCAGCTTCAGATGTTAACGGGTCCACATGGACAGGTCGATATGATAATGTCACCTTACCTTCTTTTGACAAATGTGAAATCGTATGTTTACGCCAGTTTTTATCATCACGCTCTGGGTAATCTTCACGAGCGTGAGCGCCACGGCTTTCTGAACGTGCTTCGGCAGAATGAACAGTCATGATTGCATTCGCCATAAGATTTTCAAGCTCTAATGTTTCAACCAAATCAGAATTCCATATCAGAGAACGATCTGTGACTTTGAGATCCGACAATTCCCCCCAGATTTTATTCATCCGTTGACATCCCTGTTTCAAAGAATCTTCTGTACGGAAGACTGCTGCGTCTTCTTGCATCGTGCGTTGCATTTTTTCACGCAATACAGCTGTTGGTATTGCCCCTTGTGCAAAACGTAAACGATCAAAACGCGCTATAATTTCGTCAACAGCTTCTTCATTGATGGGTGGAATTTCTGCATTCCGATCAATAACTTCACCCGCGCGAATGGCAGCAGCACGACCAAACACCACAAGATCAATTAATGAATTTGACCCCAAGCGGTTAGCACCATGAACAGAAGCACATCCTGCTTCTCCTACCGCCATCAGCCCTAGTTGAATACGATCAGGCGAATCAGCCGTTGGATTGAGAACTTCCCCGTAGTAATTGGTAGGAATCCCACCCATATTATAATGAACCGTTGGCAAGATGGGGATAGGCTCTTTTGTTACATCCACCCCTGCAAATATCCGTGCTGATTCTGAAATCCCTGGTAACCGCTCATGCAAGATTGCAGGATCAATATGATTGAGAACCAAATGAATATGGTCCTTCTTAGGTCCAACGCCACGTCCTTCACGAATTTCAAGTGTGATACAACGTGAAACCAAATCACGTGAAGCCAAATCCTTAAAGGAAGGTGCATAGCGCTCCATAAAGCGTTCACCTTCAGAATTGATTAAATAGCCTCCTTCACCACGAGCTCCTTCTGTAATTAAGCAGCCAGAACCGTAAATCCCTGTCGGATGGAATTGCACAAACTCCATATCCTGAAGTGGCAATCCAGCACGTGCGATCATTCCACCACCATCACCCGTACAGGTATGCGCCGATGTCGCAGAAAAATAAGCGCGTCCATAACCACCGGTTGCAAGAACAACCATTTTGGCAGAAAAACGATGTATTGTACCATCATCGAGATTCCATGCCACAACCCCCGTACAAACCCCATCCGTCATGATGAGATCGAGTGCAAAATATTCAATAAAAAATTGCGCATTATGCTTTAAGCTTTGTCCATAAAGCGTATGCAAAATGGCATGGCCTGTACGGTCAGCTGCTGCGCAAGTACGCTGAACAGGTGGACCTTCACCAAATTGTGTCGTATGTCCACCAAAAGGACGCTGATAAATTTTGCCTTCTTGCGTTCGCGAAAAAGGAACGCCATAATGTTCTAATTCATACACAGCAGCAGGAGCATTACGCACCAAATATTCCATTGCATCGGTATCGCCCAACCAATCAGAACCTTTCACGGTATCATATAAATGCCACTGCCAATTGTCAGGTCCCATATTTGAAAGCGATGCAGCAATTCCCCCTTGTGCTGCAACCGTATGTGAGCGCGTTGGAAAAACCTTCGTAATACAAGCTGTCTTTAATCCTTGTTCTGCCATACCCAGTGTCGCACGTAATCCTGCACCACCTGCCCCAACAACAACAACATCAAATTTATGATCCACAGTGCGATAAGGGGCGTTACCTGCTTTAGCACCCAGAGATGATCCTGTACCCGCCATACTTGTTTAACCCCCTAATGCAATTTTCAAAAGAGAAAAAATAATGATACCACCTATGAGAAAACAAAATAAAATATTTAACGTCAAAAAGAATATCCGAAAACCTTCACGTGGAATATAATCTTCAATCACCACCTGCATACCAAGTTTCATATGATAAAGGACCGAAAAAGTCATCAATCCCATCAAAATAGCAACAATAGGATGTGCAAGTCTTGCACGCACAATACTATAATCCTTGCCCACAAGCGAAAGAATAAGAACAATAAAAAATATCAAAAGTGGTAGATTGATAAACCCCGTCAAACGTTCTAGCCAAAAATGCTCTGTTCCTTCATGAGCACTGCCACGCCCCCGTACTTTTCCAAGTTCCGTTCGAAAATCTTTTTTCATGTCTCTTTTCACCCCCAGCTAAACAACGGTATATCCAATAATCCAAATCGCAAAAGTAACAATAAGAGAAATAAACACTGTCGCCCAAGCAGTGACTGTTGCCTTTTCTTTTGCCAAAAGGCAAGGCTTCAGATCCCAAACAATGTGGCGAACACCACCAACCATGTGATGAACCCCTGCCAAAGTATAAAGAAACAAAATACACAATCCAAACCAAGAACTATAAATTTCGTAAACTGTTTTAAATGTCTCCTCGCCACACGCAATAGCAATTAACCAAACAGCAAGAAAAACCGTTCCAACATAAAGCGCCATACCCGTAATTCGGTGTGCAATGGACATGGCCATAGTAATTGTCCAACGATAAATACTTATATGAGGGGAACGAGGGCGCTCTTTTATCCTAGTTGTCTCTATCATAAAATATCCTGACCTGGTTTATCATAAAATATCCTGACCTGGTTTTTGCAACCGCAATGAACGAGAAAGTCGCGCAAAACGACTAAACATACTCTCTCGTTTTTACTTGTTTGGCATCTCAAGATACCGATATTACAGGTCGGTTGTCTCAAATAACGGATTAAAGGTCACGCATAAAAAAACCGATTACTCCCTGGATATGATCCGCAAAACTCGCCTTAATCTAATACACTTTTATCTTCACGTCAAAGGTCTAAAATCGTTTCCAAATATAAACAGACATTTTTTCAGATTAAACTTATCCTTTTGAGTATTCACGATATATGCAATAGTCTCTTAAACTGCACCCATAATTAAGAATAAAAAGAGGAAAAATTGATAGATTGAACATTTTTATGTCCACTCCAAGCCTTTTAAAAGGCAAAACGAATCAAGAAAGACACAAATAAGCGGCATAAAAGCCGCTTTTGCATAAAGTTTAGCCGATATAATCTTTACTCAGAAACTTGCTTTTCAACATCTGTGCTGACAGATGCTGCTTCTACTTTCTCAACAACCTTTTCAGCTTTTTTCCGATAATCTCTCTTTTCAGCGATACGTGCAGCTTTACCTCTCAAGCCACGTAGATAATAGAGTTTTGCACGGCGCACTTTACCACGGCGCACCAGCTCAACACCTTCAATCAAAGGAGAATAAACAGGAAATACCCTCTCCACCCCTTCACCATAAGAAATCTTGCGTACTGTAAAGGTCTCATTCAACCCACCGCCTGAACGCGCAATACAGACACCTTCATAAGCCTGAACACGCGTCCGTGTACCTTCTGTCACACGCACCATAACACGGACTGTATCTCCTGGCTGAAATGCTGGAAATTGGCGCTTTTCTTCAATTTTTGCACATTGTTCAGCTTCAAGCTGTGCGATAATATTCATTTCTTTTATCCTTCATGTTCTTTATCGAACAGTCAGAGCGCTCAACTCTTACCAAAAAAGCCTTTATTAAGAATAAGGAGCTCTTTAGGCTATGTCTTACACAGGAGCGAATACACCATTCCTTCATTTTAATTTTGGAACTACAGAAAACCTTTTATAAAAAACTCTCTAAAAAGAGAGCCATGCAATACACCACCTTATCATATGAATCAAGTTTTCTGATGATTTTTATTATAACGTGCATAAAGATCAGGGCGACGTTGACGTGTTAACAATTCGGCTTGGCTTTGACGCCAATCTGCGATCGCTTTGTGATGACCTGAGAGCAATACAGGCGGAATACCCCGCCCTTCGAAAAGAGAAGGGCGGGTATATTGCGGATGTTCCAGCAAGTCATTTTCAAAACTTTCACACCTTGCAGAAGCTGCATTCCCCATCACTCCAGGCAGAAGACGTATAATAGCATCTAAGATAACCAATGCAGCTGTTTCACCCCCTGAAAGAATATAATCACCAATAGAAACTTCTTCTAATTCTCGTGCTTCTATGACTCGCTCATCAACCCCTTCAAAACGTCCACAAACTAACGTTACACCCGTATCACGAGCCAAGCTATGCGCGTAAGCTTGGTCAAAAGGGCGTCCACGTGGACTCATCAACAATCTTGGCGAATCCTGTGGACAGCAATCAAGAGCAGCCGCCAATACATCCGCCCGCATTACCATACCAGCTCCCCCACCAGCAGGTTTATCATCAACGCTATGGTGTTTGTCTAAAGCAAAATCCCTAATCTGTACCGTCTCCAGTGACCAAATTCCACGCTCTAAAGCTTGCCCTGCTAAAGAATACCCTAAAAAACCAGGAAACATTTCAGGATAAAGGGTTAAAACGCGCGCCTGAAATTTCATTTTATTTCTTATCCTTATTTTCTTAAACAGACTCTTAATAGCAAAAATAGCACAAACAAGACTTTTAACGCTATAGCGTTAATCTGAGTCTTCTTGATCTGCGCCATATTCAATACGATCCTTCTAAATACTTGCACTAAAAAAGACTCTAAAAATTCAGGACTATTTCGAGATAAAGTGCTTACAATATCTGCTCAAAAGAGCATTTTTAATATTTTCACACATTCCACTTTTTATTGACGAAATTCATCTGTTGTTTTTTACCTTCATCTTTATTTTTAGATTCAAGCTATTTCCTTTTTATCATTGTCTCCCCCATCAATTAAACCAGCGGCCATGGGATCAACAACAAGAAAACCAGAATCCATACAAATTTCTGGTACCGCCGCCTTACTAAAGGGAATAAGAACTCTTTTACCTGTATTCAAACGTATTTCAAGCAAATCACCAGCCCCGAAATTAAAAAAACCACACACTTCACCTAAGATTTTCCCCCCACAATCTTGGACACACAAGCCTATTAAATCGACTTGATAAAACTCATCCTCCATCAAATCATCAATTAATTGATCACGCGTCACATAAAGGCGAATACCTTTTAAAGACTCAGCCGCATTACGATTTTCTACCCCTTTAAAACGTACAATCGCCTTATTTTTTTGTATGCGAAGAGTTACAATTTCATAAGAACGCCCCATATCATCATAAAGAGTGCTGTAACACTTGAAACGCTGTGGCTCAGCACTTAGAATTTTAACAAAAACATCTCCTTTTATACCATGAGGCATACCAATAATGGCAAGATAGACTTTATTTTTAAGCTTTTCTTTATTATACTTCATGCAAAAATATTATCTCTCAAAAATGAACCCTTCAATCTTATAGTTTTCTATTCAATCTTGTTGCCATATGAGACAATCTTCTAAAAGACCTTTCTTGGTAACAAAAAACAAATTAATAAAGGAGAAAGTCTTATGGCAAATATTATGCTATTTTACAAAGATATCACACCAATCAACAAAATTTCCCATAAAAATCTAAAATTTGCTCCTCCAAGTGATATGTCTTTTGCCAAGGATACTCATTGGGTTCCTTTAGCAAGTACTGAATATTTTCAAGCAGCACTAGACTATCCTATTTTATTTATGTGCGCTGAAGATGAACAAAAAAAACGGCACTACACATCCGCAGCTCTTGTCGGTCTTTCTAATGACGAAAATGACTATATCGCTTCTGATAAAAGTTGGAAAAACAATACTTATGTTCCAGCTTTTGTCCGTCGCTATCCTTTTGTTTTGGCACAAATTAGCAATGAAAAAGAACTTTCTGTCTGCTTTGATCAACAGTCCGGTATGTTTAATGAAGTTGCAGGAACAGAACTTTTTAATTCCGATGGCTCTATTTCTCCTTTTATGGAAGAACGTATTCGCTTTCTTGAAAGTTTTAAAATCGCTATGGAGAAAACCTCTGAGTTTATTGATGCTCTTGTAGAAATGGATCTTCTAAGCCAAAAATCCATCAATGTGAAAAACGATAAAGGTCTCTCAGCGCAATTGGAACATTTTTGGGTTGTTGATGAAGAAAAATTGAATAAATTATCAGCAAGCCAACTTGCCAAACTTCATAAAAATGGCTTTTTAGGATTAATTTTTGCGCATTTGATGTCAACACACAATCTTGTGAAAATACTCTCTCTCAAAGGTGAAAAGCAACTTATCAATCGTGAAGAGCAACCCCAAAACAAGAATGGTCATTCTAACGATGAAAAATCTAAAAAGAAAGAAACTCTCAACTAGATAATGCCTATCAAAAACGACAAGAGAAAAGATGAAAACATTCCTCTCATTCCAGCAGACCATGCAATTTTAAACGCAAGGAAAAATTGGTTAGAGTGTCTTACCCAAACACGTCGTATGTCAGCACAAACAGTGCAAGCCTATGAACGTGATACGCGGCAATTTTTGTCTTTTCTCTGTCAACACTTAAGCCATACACCAACTCTTACAGATCTTGCTCATTTACGCGTTAGTGACTTGCGTGCTTATCTTGCTTATCGGCGAACAAATAATGTAAGTGCTCGTTCTTTAAGCCGCGGAGTAGCAGGCATCCGTTCTTTTTTCAAATACTTATCACGTGAAGGAATCGTCAATGTTCCCGCAGCTCAACTTATCCGAAGCCCCAAACACCCCAAATTGCTCCCAAAACCTTTAGCGATAAAATCAGCACTTCACATAGTCAAACAAGAAAATCAACTGGAAAATGAACCTTGGATTACCGCGCGTAATGCTGCTGTCCTCATGCTTCTTTATGGCTGTGGAATGCGAATATCAGAAGCCTTAAGCCTCACACCAGAACAATTTTCTGATCCTGAAAAAACAAGTTTATTTATAACAGGAAAAGGCGGCAAAACACGCCTTGTTCCTCTCATCAAAATTGTTTACGAAGCTGTACAAAATTATCTCAAATGTTGCCCATATCCTTTATTGGATAACCAACCCATATTTCGTGGGGCGCGAGGCGGTCCCCTACAGCCCGCCATTATTCAGAAAACTGTACGCAACTTACGAACAAGCCTTGGTTTACCAGAAACTGCAACGCCTCATACACTGCGCCATTCTTTTGCCACCCATCTTTTATCACGGGGGGGAGATTTGCGCACGATTCAAGAACTTCTTGGGCACGCTAGTCTTTCCACCACACAAATCTATACCCACGTCGATACAGACCATTTGTTAAAAATCTATCAAAAGGCCCATCCCCGTTCCTAAAAACGTCTCATCAAAAAATTAGAGTGTTTCAACCTCAAGTGCCAAAGCATGAACACAAGTAGCTAACTCTTCTTGTAAAACTTTATAAATCGCTCGATGTATTTCTACGCGTGTCATATTAGAAAAAGAAGAAGATAAAATTTTCACTCGAAAATGTGTTTCTCCTTTACCATCAAAAGCATGTTCATTATGAGGATGCCCCTCATGAAGATGACTTTCGTTAATCACTTCAAGCTTTTGCGGATGAAAAGCATCCTGAAGCTTTCTCTGAATTATTGTTTCTATAAACATTTTTCATTCCTCAAACAAAATGAACGTGCAAAAATAACCTTTTTCATAATAGAATAAGTGTGAAAACAAATTTTTCAAAAGTCAATTCTTGTAAAATTAATCAATTTTGCATAAACCAATAATATGACAATAACATCTAAATTATTCGATTCAATTCGCATAAGCTCAAATAAAAAACAAAAAGCTGAGCCAGAAGCACAACAGTGTCAGTGGGAAGGTTGTGAAAAAACAGGGTCCCATAAAGCACCAGCAGGTCGAAATCACGAAGGACAATATTTATATTTTTGTATTGAACACGTACGCGCCTACAATAAAAATTTTAATTACTTCTCTGGTCTTAGCAATAAAGATATCGCAAAATTTCAAAAGGATGCTCTCACAGGACATCGTCCGACATGGCCTACAGATCTGAGCAATGGTACATCGAAAAAAACAGCCGCGAATTATGCAAAGATTCGCTCTGGAACAGCTGCCTATCAAAATCGCATGCGCGATCCCTTCACGCTTTTTACTGGGCAGCATTCAAACAATAAGTTCTCACGAAAATTAAAGCCCTTAGAAGCAAAAGCTTTTGATACACTGGGACTACAGGCAAACGCTTCAGCAGAAGACATCAAAATGAAATATAAAGAGTTGGTAAAAAAGCACCATCCTGATTCCAATGGTGGTAATCGTGCTTCAGAAGAGCGCTTTCGTGATGTTTTACATGCTTACAATTTGCTAAAAAAGTCTGGTTTGTGCTGAAAACATGCGCTTATATGAGTCTATTTTCATTTAGACCATCATTATTTGCGCAAAATGTTACTTTTTTTGCAAAACATTATAGAATACGTAAAAAAATCTTTCTTCAATATCTAAGGCTCTCATTATAGAGCATTGCATAAATACTTTAACTCTTGTATCGTTTCTAATGAATAAATAGCGTCCTCTCCCTTCCAGAAACATAATGACAAATCTTACCGTTGAAAATTTGCCCGATATTACACTTTGTGCTCGCGATCTATTTCATATTGAAACAGATCTGAAAGTCCCTGCTTTTAGCACAAAAAGTCCCCATGTTCCTGATATCGATCCTGATTATCTTTTTGATCAGCAAACAACTTTAGCGATTCTCGCAGGTTTTACCTTTAACCGCCGTGTAATGGTTTCTGGCTATCACGGTACAGGGAAATCAACGCATATTGAACAAGTTGCTGCACGTCTTAACTGGCCTTGTCTTCGCATTAATCTCGATAGTCATGTAAGTCGTATCGATCTTGTAGGAAAAGATGCTATCGTTTTAAAAGATGGCTTACAAATCACTGAATTTAAAGAGGGCATTTTGCCATGGGCTTATCAAAATAATATTGCTCTTGTTTTCGACGAATATGATGCGGGGCGTCCCGATGTTATGTTTGTCATCCAACGCGTTCTTGAAACCTCTGGAAAACTAAGCTTACTTGATCAAAGCCGTGTCATCTCTCCACACCCAGCATTTCGTCTTTTTGCAACAGCAAACACCATTGGTCTTGGTGATACAACCGGTCTCTATCATGGTACCCAACAGATCAATCAAGCTCAAATGGACCGCTGGTCTATTGTTACGATACTCAATTATTTACCCCATGATAAAGAGGTTAATATCATTTGTTCAAAGGTCAAATCTTTTCAAACGGCTGAGGGAAAAAAGACAATTTCACAAATGGTTCATGTTGCTGATATGGTACGCCAATCTTTTATCAATGGAGATCTTTCAACTGTCATGAGTCCACGTACCGTCATTACTTGGGCAGAAAATACAACAATTTTTCAAGATGTCGGCTTTGCCTTCCGATTAACCTTTCTCAATAAATGTGATGAACTCGAACGTGCCACTGTTGCAGAATTTTATCAACGCGCCTTTGGACAAGAGCTTCCCGAATCACTCATTCATGGTGTTTCACCTTAAGGAATCTATCACTCATGGCTACCGATATTGGCGACAACAAAAATCCGGCAAAAGACTCTTCAAACAACACTCTTAATACTGAAGCTTTTAAAAAAGCACTTTCCACCTGTATGCGTGCAATTGCAGGCACAAACAACCTTGAAGTTTCCTTTAGTCATAATCGACCATCTTTAAGCGAAAGTTGTGCGCGTTTACCAGAATTACCTCAATACGCAACGAATAAAGACATCACCATTACCCGCGGATTAGGTGATTCCATGGCTCTGCGCAAAGCATGGCATGACAACCGCATTCACATGCAATTTGCTCCACTAGAATCAGAAGCGCGTGCTATCTTTGAAGTCCTCGAACAAACACGTGTTGAAGCAATTGGTACTTTAGCCATGGAGGGACTTGCAAAAAATCTTGATGTCATGCTCGCCGATAAATACAAAAGAGCCCATTATCATAAAATTAGCAACCAAAGTGAAGCCCCCATCCAAGAAGCGATTGCACTTTTATTGCGTGAAAAAATAACAAAGCGCGCAGCTCCAAGAGAAGCGGGTTCTGTCTTAGAATTGTGGCGTAAAGAACTCGAACAAAAAGCAGCATCACAACTCAATGAACTCCCACAACATATTTACAACCAAAAGGCTTTTGCACAGATTGTTCGCCAAATGCTTGTTACACTCAAAATGACAGTGCAACAAGCTGAAGCTTCTAACAGTGAAAACAATAAAAAATTAAAAAATGCGTGTGAACCTCAAGACCAAGCAGAAGAAGAGAGTAAAAACAAAAAACACGCTCAAAGTGAAGAAAAAACCAGCACTGAACAAGAAAGTGATGTGCAAGATGATGGAAAAACACAAGCGACACAATCAAACAACAATGATCAAGCTGACGGCGAACAAAAAAATGGACCTTGGCAAGAAAAGCCGAGCAAACCCAAACACCTTTTTTCTGATTCGGAACAAATGGAAAGACTTGGCAATTATAAAATCTTCACCCGTCAATTTGATGAAATTTTGGAAGCAACAGATTTTTGTTCTGAAAACGAGTTAGATCACTTACGCCGTTATCTTGATAAGCAAATCAATCATCTCCAAAACATCGTTGGACGTTTAGCAAACCGTCTCCAGCGCCGCTTGATGGCGCAACAAAATCGCAACTGGAACTTTGACCTTGAAGAAGGATATCTTGATACAACACGGCTTCCACGTCTAATTATTGACCCCATGCAACCCCTTTCTTTTAAAATGGAAAGCAACACCCAATTTCGGGACACAGTTGTTTCACTCCTCATTGATAATTCTGGCTCAATGCGCGGACGCCCCATTAGCGTTGCTGCAAGTTGTGCTGATATTTTGGCACAAACTCTTGAGCGTTGTGGTGTCAAAGTTGAAATTTTAGGTTTTACCACCAAAACTTGGAAAGGGGGAAAATCGCGCGAACAATGGCTTACCCAAAACAAACTCCATAATCCTGGACGCCTCAATGATTTATGCCATATCATCTATAAAAGTGCTGATACCCCATGGCGTCGCGCACGACGCAATTTAGGTTTGATGATGCAAGAAGGATTATTAAAAGAAAATATCGACGGAGAAGCTTTGATTTGGGCTCATCAACGCCTTTTATCACGGCGTGAACAACGTCGCATCCTCATGGTCATTTCTGATGGTGCTCCTGTTGACGATTCGACACTATCGGTCAACTCCAGCAATTATTTAGAAAAACACTTACGCGCAGTGATTCAAGAAATCCAAACACACTCCCCTATCGAACTCATTGCCATTGGAATTGGTCATGACGTCACACGTTATTATCAACGTGCTGTAACAATTATGAATGCTGAAGAACTCGCCGACGCCATAACAAAACAATTAGAAATACTTTTTAGTGATAAAAGAACTCATATTCATAAGAAATAAACCTGCCTTGAATCAGCAACGATTACATTTTAAAAAATTATCTCTATCATTAAACCATCGGAATTTGATGACTAACAACCTGAGAAGATAATCCCACAAATTGAATATCGAACTTTAAGGAAGCTTCTACTTTACTGGATGCATTATGAATCCTAAAAGAAATGCTCCAACCATCTTCAAAAATTATAATGAGTTTGTTTTTACTTTCTGGTTTTAGTGCAACGGATAAAATTTTGCTTGGAATTTTCCATTTACGACCATATCCTAGAGTGCCATTCAAATTAAAAGACTGAATAATAACCCGTTTTTGTTTAGATCTTGTATCTATCATAATCTTATAAAAATCATAAGAACCTATAACATACTGAAACAATAGCTTCACAAATTTATCTTGATAATCTAAACAAAGCCTTTGAAGTTCTTTAGAAAAAGCTTCTAGGATTGGAAGATAAACTCTGCTGTCTTTATCCTCTATATCTCTAAAGAACATCTTCTTATCTCTAAGCTCTGCTAAATAATCAAAAATAGGCCTAACCTCATTGAAATAAACGCTGCTACAAGAATAACCTGTCCATTCTTTACCAAAATCTATTTTACTGGAAAGGCGAGGATGTTTGATAGCGCTATGATTATGTTTTGCAGAAATACCAATAGGATTTTCAGGAACTTTTAAAATAATATCACGGACATCTCCTTTGATCCCAACAAAATCTTCCTGAAGAACAATAGTTTTCGTGTTTCTAATATTTTTATCATGTAACTGTAAAAAAACGGCTGCTTCAATAGAAGCAAGATTTAAAAGCCTTTTTTCAGTATCATTAAATAAATTATAAAAAGACTCCGCTATTTGAAAAGACGAATTAAACTCTATAGAAGCCTTTGTTGCTTTTTTAAAACCCATAGCCAAAGCATATTCAAAGGCTTTTCCATTTTCTACCTGATTCATGCAATTTCCTAAAGATCCTTACTCAAAATTACGAGTTCATTTGATTTTTTATTGTTTCCCATACCGTAAGTCCATTCAGGATTAAGTATTGTATGTCCTTTATAAAGTTCTCTAACTTCCACACAATCATTATAAGATAAAACCCATCCTTGACGCTTTCTCAAAAGTTCAGCAAGAGCTTGATGATCAAAAGAATTATGTTTATCGCCTTTGTGACCGTAAAGTTTTTGATTAATAAGGTACGGAGGATCACAATAAAGAAAATCGTTAGAGTGTTTAGGAATACTTTCTGTAAAATCTCTGTGTTCCACTATGAAGTTTTCAATCTTAAAATCTTTAAGCCGTTCAATAGAACGATAATTGAATCGGGGATGTCCTGGAGACATACCACCAGAAAGTGTCGTTCCGGAAAAAGAAGAACGATTAAGAACAAAAAAAACGGCAGCAATCTCTAATTGATTTTTAATATTCCCAAAAGTTTTTTGGAGATTATAAAACATTACGGGAGTCATATCTTCATATTCTCTCACTTTTTCTGCAAGAGCTGAAGCATCTTTCAAAAGCATCTGCCAAAAAATAACAAGCGGCTTAAAAGCATCATAAGCATAAACCCTTGTTCCTCTTTTTGCTAAGGTTAATTCAATTGAACCGCCTCCCACAAAAGGAGAACATAAAGTTTTCTGTTTCCTTATATAGTTATTAATAATCATAGGAACAGCACGACTTTTCCCTCCCGGATAACGAAGAGGTGATTTTACAATAGGCAACTCCCTAGTCTCTCTCTGTTTTTTCAAGGAAGTTAATACAAAATTATCAAATAAAGCCTCTGTATGATCTGTTTGATTTATCATTTTATTCATACTATCAGCTCCAAGTATCGCATTTCTAACCTACAATTATCTAAAATAAACACTCGAAGCGTTTGCCAAATTCTACAGAGATCGCATTATAACAAATTGTAAATTCATTAACATATCTGCACAAACATTTGTTACTAAAATAATGATAAATATCAGTATAACCAAATTTTAAAACTGTCAAAAAAGACTTGATACCATTGGTATTTATTTTTCTATTTATATACTACCCAAATGTATATCGAAATGTTTTTTCCTTTATAAGAACCAAGTTTCTTATAGCTCAAATAATCATAAGTAAGACATCACAACTCTTAACAAAACATTTTTGATCCTTTATAAGAGCTTTATTATCTGTTTTTAATGCTGATAAGATGCTCTTATCCCATACTGAATCAGTCAAAACCATTTCCTTACACATCGTAAGCATAGATGATGTATGGATAAATACAACTTGAGAAAAGAATCAAAATACCTCTTATAAATCCGCTTAAATTCTGCCCTTATAGGACATAACTCCCCTCCCCTCTTCATTTAGCAAAACAAAAGAACAAAGACCATTATTTGTTACAAACAAAAGAAGAATCATCCTTTGAAGGACTTTGATAAAGAGGAAGCTTTACAATATTAAGAATTGTTCCATAAGGAATCAACATAAACAGGCTCATAATAATTTTTACCGAAAAATCACCAAAAGTAAGCGATAGCCAAACTGGCATGCCTATCCCTCCCAAAACAGTACTCTCCACCAGTGAACTATCTGCATACCCTGTTATCTTATCAAAAACAGCAAACGAGCTAGAAAAAGCAAGAGCAAAAAACAGCACTGTATCCAAAGCTGAACCAACCAACGCTGCTGCTAAAGGTGCTTTCCACCATGTTTTACGTCGCAAAGGAGTAAAAACCACAATATCAAGGAGTTGCCCAAATAAAAATGCAAAACTAGAAGCAAGTGCAAGCCGTGGTGTCGCCAATATCCAAGAAACAAAGACACCCGTAAAAAAACCAGCATAAACCACACGCCGCGCAGCAAATGGACCATAAAAACGATTGGTCAAATCATTGATTAGAAAAGCAAATGGATAGGTAAAAGCCCCATAAGTCAACAGCGCATTCAAATCAAACCAATAGACAGGATATTGAACTAAAATATTAGAAGCCGTGACAGCAAGGCACATTGCAAAAATAGAAAAAACAACATACCTTTTCTTTTGCTGTTCTAATAAAAGACCGCTTGAAGACATTTTTTTTAACCTGGGATATGGAACCAATAAAATGAAACGATCAACCTGCAAAAAACTTAACTTCTAGAACAGAAAACCGAAATCAAAGCGTTAATAAACCAAAAAGAATGGCGGCGTTGATAAACCAAAAAGGATGGCGCTAACAATTATGCTGCCTGTTCAGCCTTTTGCTCACCTTCTTGCTCAGCTTTTTTCTTAATGATTTGGCGTTTTAGCAAACGCGCACGTTGCGACAACTCTTTATCGTCTGCTTTAATCAAAAAACCATCAAGACCACCGCGGTGCTCAACAGAACGCAATGCATTTGCTGAAATACGCAAGCGATAACTTTGCTGTAACACCTCTGAAATCAATGTCACATTGCAAAGATTTGGTAAAAAACGACGCCGAGTCTTATTATTCGCATGGCTAACATTATTACCATACAGAACCGTCTTCCCTGTCAATTCACATGCACGAGACATAAACTTCACCCTTAAACTCTAAGAAACTTTCAAATCCCCATACCCAAAGGACACAATGAACGCAAAACACGCGCAATGCAACCTTGAACGGGCATCATTGGGAAGTTTCTTTCTAATAGGGGGTCGACAACAAAAGGTCAAGTCTTTTATAAAACCTTTTTCATCTCTTGTTGGCTCATTTTTCATCTTTTTCCTCAATAAGGCGTGCAAATTCTGCCAAAAAGCGTACAAAATGTTTCTTTTAATATATACCATGTTAGAATAAAAGCCTATTGTCCCGAAAGGAAGCACAAATCATGAGCAAAAAAGACCCCCCCATGACAAAGCTTCAGGGAAATTCTTGCCGTTTTTCTTCTTTTTTATTTGGAACTTTATGTATTTGTTTTTTTCTTCTCTTCAGTGCATTAGGTATATGGCAAGTACAACGGTTAAACTGGAAAACAAATCTTATCACCAGTACCAATCAGCGCATTCATTTGCCCCCCATAAAAGCCCCTCCAAAAAATCAATGGTCAGATGTTACTTTTGAAAAATATGAATATCAACCTGTTATTATCACAGGAAAATTTTTAACAGATAAAAATATTTTAGTCACTGCTGCCGCTCAAAATACTACAGGCTATTGGGTTTTGACTCCCTTACAAACTGCTGATAATACACTGATCTTTATCAACCGTGGCTTTATCCCCATGGATGAACGTAACAATTTTCAAAACACAGAGCAATCGCATACAAATGCCTTATCTCAGCAAAATTCTACCACAGACACAGAACAAACAACGATTATAGGTTTATTACGCATGAGTGAAAAAAATGGATTTTTCCCGCGTAAAAATAATCCTGACAAAAATTTATGGTACACGCGCGATCTCCCCGCTATGGCACAAAAACTTGGTTTGTCCACTGTTGCCCCTTATTTCATTGATGCCAGAAAAACATCTCCACAAGCAAAACTTCCCGTCGTTGGTCTTACGATTATCCATTTTCGAAATAATCATCTCGTTTATGCAATCACGTGGTTTATTTTAGCTGCTGGTGTGTTAGGAGGTTTTCTTTTTCTGCTACGGCAAAAAAACTAAAAAAATACCTCTTCCATCTCAAGTAACAAAAATTTTTAGAATCTTGAAAACTGATAAAGAGAATAAAATCTACCAACTTGCGCCTTTGTTAAATTAAAGATCATAGGCATACAATGAACTTTATACCATCCACAAAAGATTTACGCGACACTCTTAAAAAAAACATCATAAAATAGGGTTGATTCATTAAAAAAGATGTAATGCCCTAAAATGTGAAGAAATGCATTATCTTCACTCTTAAAAAGAATTGTCATAAACGCTTTTGAAAAACATAAAGTCAAATTTAAAAATAATAGGAAAGATGAGCACTCATTTTTGCCTTTATAATTTTATATCCTTGCTTCATTAGATTGGTTCCCATTTCAGAGATTACTCCAATTCATATACGCAATACTTTCGCCTTCATCTAGTATAAAGGCTAATATAGCAGAGAACATACGGATGCATTTTTTGTTTCAAAACTGCTATGAAGATGAGATATTGAGTTATAAGCAACAAAAAACATTTAATGTCTCAATGAGACTTTTATACCTATCACCACACCTCAAATGAGAGGTTTTTACAGGATAATAGAAAAAGGTGAATCATCCTATATTCTAAAAAGACAGTTTATCCTTTCAGTGTATTTTGCTAAAGGCTTATGCTATAAATGTATAAGCTTGTTTTACTAGAATTTTAACTCTTTCATTTTTAAGGCTGCTGTTATGGGTGTTGTTGCCAAAAATTTTCCCATACCTGATCTTCATCGGGTTCGTCGTGTTCTCTTTTCTGTGTCTGATAAAACGGGTGTGGTTGCTTTTGCACAAGCTCTTAACGCCACTTACAATGTTGAATTAATTTCAACAGGAGGAACAGCAAAAACCCTCATAGCGACTGGTTTACCCGTAAAAGATGTTGCTGAAGTTACTGGATTTCCTGAGATAATGGATGGGCGTGTAAAAACACTCCATCCTTTGATTCATGGTGCTTTGTTGGGGGTAAGAGAAGATCCTAGCCATAGGGAAGCTATGGAAAAGAACAGCATTTATGGAATTGATCTTTTGGTGGTGAATCTTTACCCTTTTGAAGAGACGATCCTTTCGGGAGCTGATGGACAAACGATTCTTGAAAATATTGATATCGGTGGACCGGCGATGATTCGCGCCGCGGCAAAAAATTATGCTTATACCGGTGTTGTAACAGCGATAAAAGATTATGATTCGATTCTAGCTGAATTAAAGCAGCATAATGGATGTTTAAGCTTATCTATGCGTCATCAGCTAGCAATGCGCGCTTATGCACACACCGCTGCTTATGATACGGCAATAGCATCGTGGTTTGCAAGGGATTTAGAAATTGAAACTCCATCGTGGCAGAGTTTTTCTGGTCATCTTGAAAGTGTTATGCGCTATGGAGAAAATCCACATCAACAGGCAGCATTTTATCGCAATAATGAAAAACGTTTTGGTATTGCAACAGCAAAACTTTTACAAGGCAAAGCGCTTTCTTATAACAATCTGAATGATACAGATGCAGCCTTTGAACTTGTGGCAGAATTTGATCCGCAAAAAACCGCTGCTGTCGCTCTTATTAAACATGCCAATCCTTGTGGTGTTGCGGAAGGAGAAAATTTGAAAGAAGCTTATTTGAAAGCTCTTATGTGTGATAATGTATCGGCATTTGGTGGAATTGTTGCTTTAAATCAAACCCTTGATGAGGAATGTGCTGAAGAGATTGTTAAAATTTTTACAGAAGTGATTATTGCTCCTGATGCCACAATGGCGGCACGTGAAATTATTGCCAAGAAAAAAAATCTTCGTTTGCTCATTACAGGTGGAGTTCCTGATCCACGCTGTGGAGGACTTCTTGCGAAAACACTTGCAGGAGGCATTTTAGTGCAATCACGTGATAACGTGGTAGTCGATGATCTTAAATTGCAAGTAGTGACAAAGCGGGCCCCAACTCAAGATGAAATGCGTGATCTTCAATTTGCTTTTCGTGTAGCAAAGCACGTTAAATCAAATGCTATTGTGTACGCGAAAAATAGTGCAACAGTTGGAATTGGAGCTGGACAAATGAGCCGCATCGATTCAGCCAAAATTGCTGCAAGTAAAGCAGCAGAAAGTGCGCAAAGAGCAGGCTTAACAGAAACTCTCACAAAAGGATCTGTTGTTGCATCAGATGCATTTTTTCCTTTTGCAGATGGTTTATTAGCAGCAGCTGAAGCAGGGGCAACAGCAGTTATTCAACCAGGAGGCTCCATGCGTGATGAAGAAGTTATCGCCGCTGCTGATGCACAGGGGTTAGCGATGGTTTTTACAGGAACACGTCACTTCCGCCATTAATAATTTTGCTGCTTTTCTTTTCGTATGAGACAAATGTTTCAAGGAATTTTTCATAATTATCGTATGACTATTGATAAATGTTGAAATGGAAGCAGTTATTCAATCCAAAGAAGCTACACGTGAAAAAGTTTATCACCGCAGAAAATGCACATAATTTAGCCATTGGTTAGGGATAAGATGTTCTTGTTGATGTTTTTAATGGTTACCCTTTCGCATGAGAAAAATGTTAAAGGGACATTATCTTGTATTAGATGCATACCTGCTATGATATTATAACACAACTCTTTTTAGTAATATACTCTATTCTTAAACTAAAGAGTGTAATGAAAAGTTTGAGTAGGGGATATGAATATTCTACGTTTTTATAGTAATTGGCGCCGTTATCGTCGAACCGTTAATGCGTTAAGTCGTCTTTCAACATACGAACTCAGCGATCTTGGGATTTGTCGAGGTGATATTGATTCAATTGCACGACGTTATTCGCGTAAATCTTTATGAAAGTTGTTTGAGATATTTGAGAGAATGCTTTACGATGAAAAAGCGTGCATTTTGTGATTTGTTATTATGCCTTCATTTTTAGTATAATAACGAAGAGCAGAAGAGTTGTTTTTCTCAGCCATTGCTGTGTATTGTTTCTCGAATTCTCAGTTCTTTTGTGATGTACAACATTTGATTTATTATTTTATTTGTAACGACAATTTAGCGTTATTCATATTGAATTAGAGCCCCGAGTACCGTAAGATTCTCTCATTTCAAATCTGTGTATGTTGAATCAACCAAAACCTTTCGCCTGCACGTTACACATGAGGAATCCTGTGTAGATAAAAACTATTAAGAAAAGGCTAAAAATGCCTCTTATGAGCTATCTCTAGTGCCAAGAACTGTTACATTAGACACTGATAAATAGTGTGATAGTGCCGAACTGCTCCTTCATAAGCGTAAAGATGGGGGTGCTTAATGGATTTACCGTTATACCCATCACGGGCATCGTCGCAAAATAAGCTTGGAAGCGTTAAGGGATTTTTCTTTAAAATAAGTCCGTGAATATACAATACAATAGCGCTCTGTTTTTCGTGAGGAGTGTAGCCCTATTAATGCAACTCTCTCAGAGATAAATATTGATCCCAACAGCACACTTAAAAACTTATCGAAGATAAGCAACGGCTTAATTTTCTCTCCATATCTTTAAAGAATGAAGATCCTTAACCAGTACTCATCTGTCAACAATGGTCTTTCAAAAAACTTTTTTTCTGGAGCCAATCCCTTTTAGCATCACCTCATGAGATTCTATGAGTAAACCTTGCCTAAAAACATCCAACCTATACTCTAGCAAATGCTTCATGTATAAAATTGATATGATCTTCAAATTTTGAGAATATTACCACAATAAACGATAATGTTTTGCGACACGCAAGATAAAACGCAATATACTATGGGTTGGAATAATGTTCTAATTTTTTATCAAACGCTTTACGGATAAAACGCCAACGAACTTTTTCCTGAAATGCTGGACGAAAATATAAAACAATCTGTTGTGTCCGTTGTGGACCTGTTAATTCTGCAAAATCAATCGAATCTTCAAGACAAATATCTGCGTCAGGCGATATAAAATACCATACTTGTTCGCTCTTCACGTTCTCATTCTTTACGGCTAAACACACACGTTCGCCATCATAGTTAACTTCAACTTGTGGATGAAGATGAAACCGAACAGCAACATGATTTTTTTCATTTTGCACACTCTTGTGTCTCTTTCCCCCTTTATTGGGCATAAAAAAGCGATCAAAACCCTCAATCATATCTCCATTTGTCGCCAAAATAAGACCACGCTCATGAATAAGATTAAAGGGTCGCATATAACCATTATGACTCGCAATAAAACCCGTCTTCTCTGAATCCTCTATACGACGCACTTGAACATCCGTTGGTCCATCAAACAAAAATGGCGCGCCATTTTTCTTTTTATGATAAAAAGCACCCACTGAACAATCATTAAGCGTAGCTGTTGAATGTGCTGCAGTAACACGCCCTAAATGTCGATAATCTTCCCGTCCATCAGGATTAACACCGGTATTGATAATAAAACGGTGCCCTTGTGAAGACATTTCAAAAGACAAACACCCCGAACAAGCCTGCTGTGCTACAGAGCGGGGTGGAAACTTTCCTGTATCTGCAAGCACTGTTGTTTGATTGGCTTTTAAGCGCTGAAATCCTGAATAACGGGCATAACTAAAAGGATGTCCTCCTGTTTCATCAAGCTCCAAAAGTGATGATAACCGTTCCGATACAAGGGGACCAACCCCATTAAAATGGGCCAACGTTTGATCCTCATGGATAAAGAATCGTAAAGCTGGCAACATACGCTCAACAGAATCAATCAAAATACGGGGTGCTGTTTCATTGCTACGCATAAAAAGATGCCGTAACGACAATAAATCCGATAACAAATTCAGCAAAATAACAGGACTACGGGAAATATGCCCACCATCAACTAGGATTTGACGGGAAAGCTCCTCTATAAGTGTGGTTTGTACCTTTTTTTTCACTGCCGCAGAAACAGGCAAAGCAAGAGATGCGAATGTCAAAGCCACTGCTGCTTGTAAACGTTGATCATTGTGCTCCATACTACAAATTGTTACGCGCAAATAACGAAATTGCAAACCAAGTGCACGTAAAAAGCGTTTTTCAAACCGTTCACTTGCCCCTTCTAACAACATTTTCGAATGACAAATCCATGAAATCAAGCGCCGCGCCACAACAGGATCACTCCAAGCAAGCCCTTTTACCTTCTTGCCAGCATGATCAAACCAGTCTTCTAAAAGAGAGCGTGCATGTGCAGAAGCTAAATCACTTCCTGCTGCCTCCATATGGCGCAACCAATGAAAATCATGTAGAGCCGCTTCCCATTCTAGCGTTGGTGGAACCAATGAAAACGGAGAAACAGCACCAGAATGAACAATGTGACCAGCAAAAGCAAAACGACCATGATAAAATTCATGCGCCATCATCGGATCAGCTACATGCAAATCCATGGGATGCGCTAAAATTTTATGAGGACGAAACCCTGAAAATCGCCAACGAAACAATGGTCCAACCCATAAACGCCGCATAACATTCTGTATCGTATCGATACAGGCTGCCACTTTTACCTGAGGAGCTTTTACCGCAACCGCCAAAATTTCATCTCCATTTATGCTGAATCAAATACAATTTCGACCATTTTTGTAAATGAAGCGTTAATTAAGCAATTTTTCGTAAGCGCGCAGCAAAAAAACCATCCATTCCTAAAAATACGGTTTTCTCAGCATCAAAATTTTTATGACAAAAATCCGCAGGCGTTGTCCGTAACATCCCCCCACAAAGCAAATGTTCCAGTGCTCCCATTTCCTCTGGATAAATAGGGTCTAAAACAATGTCATTGCGTGTCGATAAAATTTTCTCAATAAGATCTTCACCTTCTTCTCTTGCCAATGAACAATTGGAAAAAACAATCCGCCCCCCCACCTTCACCAAAGAAATTGCTGCGACAAGCAAATCATATTGCAACGCCACTAACTTGACGATATCTTCCCTCGATTTCGTCCATAAAATATCTGGATGACGACGGATTGTTCCTGTAGAAGAACAAGGAGCATCAAGAAGAACCGCATCAAAAAGCTGTGTTGAATGGAAATTTTTCACATCGCCCTGCCAAATATGAACTGAAAAATGAAGCCGTTCCATATTTTCTTTTAAACGCTTTATGCGGTTAGCAGAAAGCTCAATTGCAGTCACCTCAGCCCCTTGCAAAGCCAATTGTGCTGTTTTTCCTCCAGGGCTCGCACAAAGATCAGCAACGCGTTTACCCTCAATACTCCCAAGTAAACAAGCAGGCAAAGCTGCTGCAAAATCTTGGACCCACCAAGACCCTTCACGATAGCCTGGTAAATCAGAAACAGAACACTCCAGACGCTTCAATCGAACAGAACCATTGGGCAATACCACACCGCCAAGCCTTTCAGCCCATCCACCACTATCAGATTTCACTGTCAAATCGAAAGGAGGTTCCACACTTTGAATTGCGATAATCTGATGTACCTTTTCTGTTCCATAAGCTGATATTAAAAGCTGTCCAAACCACGCTGGCACACCTTCAATGGTAGGAACTTGTTGGCGTAAAGGCTCTGCCTCACGTGCAACATTGCGCAAAAGAGCATTCACCACCCCTGAAAAACGGCGCATTCGAGGATCAAGTTTCGCCACACGCACAGCTAAATCAATAGCCGCATGATCGGGAATATCAAGATAAAGAATTTGTGCAACACTGATATGCAAAAGATGCTGAAGTGAAAGTGCTTGTGAAGGCAAAGGACGCGCCAAAAAGCGTGAGAGAGCCGCCATAATCTGCCCTCGATGACGCAATGAAGCTGTTAAAATAGCCCGACATAACAAACGATCTCGTTGTGAAAGCTTCAAATATTGTGGATGTCCGTGTTCATTATCCGTCAAACCAGACAGAGGCGTGTACTTATCAACTACCGCCCCCAAAAGACGCACACACACCTGTCGAACAGCTAATCCTGGAACATTTTTTTCAGACACATGCCCCGCTTTTTTGTGTTTCAAAACACCACCTTTATATCACAGTTTTCTCAAGAGCTCTCTCAATAATTCTATGAACGAGATCTTTTTGAATTTTCATAACGAAGCCAAGAAGGACGTTTTGTAACACGCTGAAAAGAACTGTTTTCTTGCTCACCTAATGCATGAGCCTGACCACTATGAAAATCTCCATAGTTCATCCCGCTGCTTTTTTCATGTATAGCGTCTTCTTTATTCCATCCCACACTTTTGGCAAGAGCCCCTTTCATCTCTTCTGCTTGCCGATAAAGAGCAGCGATACGATTTGCAGTTGCTGGATGTGTCGAAAAAAGACTATCCGCTCCCTCACCGCTCAAAGGATTAATAATAAACAGATGCGCGGTTGCTGGATTATGCTCTGCTTCTTCATTATATACCCCACGTCCCCCATCAGCAATCTTACGCAATGCCGAAGCCAACCATAAAGGATTACCACATATTTCAGCCCCTCTACGATCCGCAGCATATTCCCGTGTACGGCTAATCGCCATTTGCACCAGCATCGCTGCAAAAGGCGCCACGAGCAATGCAATAAATCCTCCAATTGCCCCAGCGCCATGAGAATCTTCTGAAGAATTACGCTGTCCTCCCATAAAGAAAGCAAAATTACCAAGCATTGAAATTGCCCCTGCAATCGTTGCGGTTAGAGTCATTGTTAACGTATCGCGATGCTCAATATGTGCGAGCTCATGCGCCATAACGCCGGCAATTTCCTCAGCGCTTAACCGCTCTAACAACCCAGTACTTGCAGCAACAGCTGCATTTTGCGGATTACGTCCCGTTGCAAAAGCATTTGGCTGTGCATTCTCAATAACATAAATTTTTGGTTGAGGAAGAGAAGCTTTTTTAGCTAAATCGCTTACAATCTTATAATAAACTGGTGCTGAATGCTGATCAACTTCACGCGCCCCGTACATGCGTAAAACGATTTTATCTGAATTCCAATAAGAAAAAAAGTTTAAACCACTTGCCATTAAAAGAGCAATGACCATGCCACCACCCCCTCCAACAAGATAACCAACTCCCATAAAGAGAGCAGTTAAAAAAGCCAAAAGCATAGCTGTACGCATTATATTCATTACTCAAAAAACTCCATGATAAAAGTCAATCAATACTATATGATGGTGTTTTCTTTCTACTTCTTCAATGGAATAGGTGTAAAATGAATAAAAAAGATGAGAAAACAAGCAAAAAAAATACAACTGTCATTAAACAGCAATCTCTTTCTCCCGCAGCACAACGCGCCCTTAAAGAAGCTGAAGAAAGACGAAAACGCGCAACAAAAAAAGAACAACCTTTAGAAAACGGCGGACGCGGCGGCAAAGACCCTTCCCGCTATGGAGACTGGGAAATTAAAGGCCGCGCCATTGATTTTTAAAACCATTGATTAAAAAAAACAGCGCGGATTTAAACAAGCAGCTTTTTAAAGAAAATCCGTTTTTGATAGACAAAAACGGATAATATTTATTTTTCTAAAGCTTTTAAAAACACGTTGATTAAACAATCATGCTTCTTATGCTGTAGCAGATTCTGCTTCAGCCGCTGCTGCTGCTTCTTCTGCCGCTTGCTTTGCTGCTGCTATACGTTCTTGTGCTTTTTTACCCGGTTCACCTTTATGTGGATTATTACGAGTTGGACGCTTTTTCAAGCCAGCTGCATCTAAAAACCGTAAAACGCGATCTGTTGGTTGAGCCCCTTGCCCAAGCCAATATTGGATACGTTCTTCATTAAGTTTCACCCTCGGTCCATCTTTAGGCAACATTGGATCCCATGCACCAACACGTTCAAGAAACCGCCCATCGCGCGGACTACGAACATCTGCAACGACGATATGATAGTAAGGACGTTTTTTTGAACCTCCACGGGACAAACGAATTTTCAATGCCATATTTTATCTCCTATTGTCAGCTCTGGCTTTCGTTTAAATTGACTTTTTTGTTTTTTGCTCTTCAGCAATAACTTCATGATGACTCACAACTTCTTTAATAATAAATTTTAAAAATCTTTCAGCAAAATCAGGATCAAGATGACTATCTATAGCCAATTGCCGCAAACGCGCTACCTGATATTGCTCACGCAGAGGATCTACTTTAGGCAAATCATAACGGGCTTTTAAGCGCCCAACAGCTTTCGTACAACGAAACCGCTCTGCTAAGATATGAATCAAGGTTGCATCAAAATTATCAATGGATGCTCGTAAATGTGCTAATTCGTTTAATACTGTTTCCTGCATTATATCCCTTTCCCTCTTTACATCTTATTTTTTCTTAGGATGCTGAGGAAAATTTCCCCCATCGACAATGCCATTGGAAAGACCAGGAAATGTAGGTCCACGCTTAGGAAGTCCGGGCAAGAGCTTCCCTCCATTACCATTTTCAATTTGCTTTTGAAGCATTGAGAATTGCTTTGGATCCAATCCCGACAAATCCGGTATAGCTGGAGAATCCCCTCCCAAGTTTCCCATACCACCAAAACCCATTTTGGAACCAAGGCCTCCCAACATTTTTCCCATAAAACCACTTTTTCCTTTACCACCCATGGCTTTCATCATATCAGCCATTTGGCGATACATTTTCAAAAGTTTATTAATATCAGCCGCTGTCGTACCAGACCCCTTAGCAATTCGTTGTTTGCGGCTATGTTTTAAAAGCTCTGGATTCGCCCGCTCTTTGGGTGTCATAGATGAAATAATGGCCAATTGACGATCAAACAAACGATCATCAAACCCCGCAGCCGCAATCTGCTCTTTGACCTTCCCCATTCCTGGCAACATGCCCATAATACCGCCCATTCCACCCAGTTTTTTCATTTTCTGCAACTGTTCTGCAAGATCATTCAGATCAAATTTTCCGGCTTGCATTTTTTTTGCAAAAGCAGCAGCTTTCTCGTGATCCATTGTTTCAGCAGCTTTTTCAACCAAAGAAACAATATCCCCCATTCCGAGAATACGATCAGCAATACGACTGGGATGAAATTCTTCTAAAGCATCTATTTTTTCACCAGTTCCAATTGCTTTAATTGGTTTACCTGTAACAGCACGCATAGAAAGAGCAGCGCCACCACGCCCATCACTATCCATCCGTGTTAAAATAATCCCCGTAATCCCTACACGCTCATCAAAAGAACGAGCAAGATGAACGGCATCTTGCCCCGTCAAACTATCAGCCACCAACATAATCTCATGAGGAAGGGAACATGCTTTAATTTCAGCCAATTCGAGCATCAAAGCTTCATCAATATGATTACGTCCTGCTGTGTCAAGAAGAAGCACGTCATAACCACCCAATTTAGCAGCCTGTACGGCACGTGATGCAATATCAACGGGCAGCTGACCCGCAATAATAGGCAAGCTTGCAAGTTTTGCCTGTTCTCCCAATTGGCGCAATTGCTCCTGTGCAGCAGGACGGCGTGTATCTAATGACGCCATGAGAACTTTTTTATTGTGCTTATCAGTAAAACGTTTTGCAAGCTTTGCTGTTGTGGTTGTTTTTCCCGAACCTTGCAAACCAGTCATCATGATAACAACTGGAGCTGGTGCATTTAAATCACTCAGAACGCTTTCACTTCCAAGAATATGAACCAATTCATCATGAACAATTTTAACCACCATTTGGCCTGGTTTAATTGATTTAACGATTTCGGCCCCAACAGCTTTTTCCCGAACTCTATCGGTAAAAGAGCGCACAACATCAAGAGCAACATCAGCTTCCAATAAAGCGCGACGAATTTCACGCAGCGCCTCTACAACATCCTGATCCGATAAAGCGCCACGTCCCGTCAAATGAGACAGGATAGAACCAAGTCGCTCTTGCAAGGATTCAAACATCATTTACCTCATTGTTGCATAACAAACAAACCAAAATAGCATCCGAGAACGCATCGCGCCGTCGGATGTTGACCTCTGAGATCTCTTTATACCCTTAAACTGGGGTCTCAGTCGGTGGCTCCAAGTTAATTTTGTCACTGAAAGCTTGCTCCTTCAAACAATAAAACCCCAGCTTTGTCAAGTTTTATCATAAAATATCTTTTTATACGAAGAAATAAAAACAACAAATACTATACTTCAAAACTTTCAACTTCAACACGCATAAAACAACCTGTTTCCTGTTCCATGCTCCATAATTTCCCGCTAGAGATATCAAACCAAACACCATGCAATGTCAAAAAACCTTGATCTTTGCGAAGCTTTATCCACGGAAACGTCTCTAAATTTCTCAACGAATGGCGAATAGAAAGCTGCTCTAATGCCGTCTGTTTTTCTGGCCAAGACAGCGACTTATTATTCAAAACGATTTCTGCTGCTGGTGCTAAGAGACTTATCCATTGACCGATAAAATCATTTGATAATAAAGATTTATATGTCTCATTAAGAGCAGTACGAATGCCTCCACAATGGGCATGACCAAAAACGACAATATGTCTCACCTCAAGCAATTGCACAGCATATTCAAGAGCTGCTGATGTTGCGTGATATTGGTCATCAGGAGAAAAAGGAGGAACCACATTCGCCACGTTGCGCAGGGTGAAAATTTCCCCTGGCTTAGCATCAAAAATCATTTCTGGTACTGCACGCGAATCACAACAAGCAATGACCAAAACTTCAGGTTTCTGCCCCTCAATCGCCAATTGCTGATAATCTGCTATTTTATATAAAAAATGATTGTTTATAAAGTTTTGGTAACCACTTAAAAGTCTTTCTGGTAAATGCGCCATTCTCTCTTTACTTTTGCTTCTTTTTTTACTTTCATTTTATATATTTTAAAAAACAAACTATTAACATACAAAAATACTAAAAGTGCCCTTTCCTTGAAGCAAAATATTTCTTTAAAGTACAAAATATTACTAAAAAATAGCAAAAACAAACTCATTCTTTCCAAATAAAGAGCTATTTTCTTTAGAAAGAAGGTGTTACAGTATATAAAAAATATAATGGTCTGCTTTTAATAAAGACCCCTTAAGAGCAAAAAGGGAGAGTGAATGTGTTGCAACAAAAAAAAACAGAGACAAAAAACACCCAAGATAAAATAGAACAAATCCTTTTTGCCCAAACCGATAAAGAAGATATTGCTTATTATGAAAATGAAGAACTTCAAAAAGCCACAGCCATCGCGGTAAAAGCTTTTAATCTCCATCAGACGGGAAAAAATACCATCTGCTTTGAGCAAAATTTAACCCGCAGTAACAGACCTATAACCGTTATCACGCTTGTCAATGATAACAAACCCTTCCTTCTGGATTCTATTTTAAATGTTTTTAATCAACACAAAAACCATATCTATTTGATTGCACACCCCATTATTGATTGTGCTTCTGGAAAACGCATCAGTCTGATGCAAATTCACATCGAGTCATTAAACAAACAGCAAATACAAAAACTTGAAAATGAACTCACCTTAGTTCTTGAACAGGTTAATGCTGCTGTACAAGACTGGAAACCTATGCTTGAAGAAGTTGAAAAGCATATTCATGCCTACCAAATAAGTCTTCCCCCGCACTACAAACAAGAAGGCGAAAAGGCCATTGAGTTTCTTCACTGGCTAATGGACGATAATTTCATTTTCCTTGGTATGCGCACTTACAACTTCATTAAAGACCAAAAACCCCTAAAATCCTTTACGGCAAGTAATATTGAACTTGGTATACTCACGGATGCTTCTATTCATATTGTTGACGATAAAAGTATGAAAGAACCTCCTCAAGAAGTTTTATCCTTCATGGAAAGCGATAATCTGTTTATCGTGACAAAAGCGAACAGCCGCTCCAAAATTCACCGTTTTGTTTGGCTCGATTATATTGGTCTTAAAATCTTTGATAAAGAAAACCAACTCTGTGGAGAATTACGCATTGTAGGGCTTTTTACCTCCTCAGCTTATACACGTTCTATTTTGAAAATTCCTTTCTTAAAAGAAAAAGCCCGAACTATTATTCAACGTCTTGGACACAATCACGCCGATTATTCAGGAAAAGCACTCATCAGTGCTTTAGAAACCTATCCAAGAGATGAAATGTTTCGCTCTGATGTTGATACATTGACAGAAAACACTAAGCTTATTCTACAATTAGATGAGCGCCCACGTTTACGGGTTCTTGCCCACACTGATTCTTTTGGACGCTTTGTTTCTATCCTTGTCTACGTACCGCGTGACCAATATAGCAGCAGCCTGCGTGAAAAAGTTGGCGAACATTTTGTAGAGCTTTATAAAGGTGACTTTTTTGAATCTTATCCGCTATTTTTGGAAAGCACCCTTATACGTGTCTATTATATCATCCATCGCAAAGGAAACGAAACTGTTCCCCTTCACGAGCGCTCCACACTTGAACAACATGTACGTTCGATTGCACGAAGTTGGGAAGACAGGGTTCAAGCCATCGCTCTTAACAAGAAAATAACAGAGCAACAAACACGTCTAGCCAGTGAATTCCCCAACAGCTATCGTGATTTATTTTCAGCTGAAGACGCTATTAACGATGCCGGACATATTCTAAGTCTTCATGATGAAAAGCCCCTTTTCGTGATCTTTTATCACGCACAAAACAAAGAAAAACAGTGCATTTCTCTTCGGCTTTTTCACCGCCATGAAGCACTTGCCCTTTCCAAACGTGTACCACTCCTTGAAAATATGGGGTTTCGCGTTATTGCTGAACAAACCCTTGAATTACCAGATGGCAATGGGCGCTCTGTGTATCTTCATGATATGCAGCTAGAAAGTACTTTCCAACGCTGTATCGATTTTGAAAAAGACGGTCAAAAACACGCCGAAACCTTTGAAGCCATTTGGGCACAAAATGCTGATAATGACGGCTTTAATGCTCTCACCCAAACAGCTGAGCTTGATTGGCATGAAATTGTTATTTTGCGCCATTATGGGCGCTATCTCCAACAAGCTGGAATGCCTTATTCGCAAGATCGCGTTGCCCAAACTTTAAATGCTTATCCTGACATTACCCAAGATCTTTATGCTTTATTTCATTTAAAATTTCATCAAAGCCATACAGAAAAAGAACGGAAAAAAAACCAACAAGTTATTCAAAAGCGCATTGAAGAAAAATTACGGAAAGTCTCTGGTTTAGACGATGATCTCATTTTACGCCGTTATTGTAACCTTATCGAGGCGAGTTTACGAACGAATGCCTTTACGACTCTTCCTGATGGAAGTCCACGGCGTATTTTAGCCACCAAATTAAATCCACGCCAGATTGAAGGTTTGCCTGAACCGCGCCCTTACCGAGAAATTTTTGTTTATGGACCAGAAGTTGAAGGGGTCCATTTGCGTTTTGGACCTATCGCTCGTGGCGGCATTCGTTGGTCTGACCGTGCATTAGATTACCGCACCGAAGTGCTTAGCTTAGTCAAAGCCCAACAAGTTAAAAATGCGGTTATCGTTCCTGCAGGTGCAAAAGGTGGATTCTATCCCCATCGGCTTCCCCAAACAAATGACCGTGCTGTCATCATAGAAGCAGCACGACAAGCTTATACAGACTTTATAACAGCTTTGCTCTCCATTACAGACAATCTGATTAACGGCAAAATAAGTTCTCCCCACAATGTCATCTGTCATGATGACCCTGATCCCTATTTTGTTGTTGCAGCGGACAAAGGAACAGCAACTTTTTCTGATACAGCCAACGCCATCAGCCAAGCAAACCACTTTTGGCTTGATGATGCTTTTGCCTCTGGAGGTTCAGCAGGTTACGACCACAAAGACATTGGTATTACAGCTAAAGGTGCATGGGAAGCCGTCAAAAGACATTTTAGAGAGTCATTTAATCACGATATTCAAACAACGCCCTTCACCTGTGTCGGTGTTGGCGATATGTCTGGTGATGTCTTTGGCAATGGAATGCTGCTTTCCAAACAAACAAAATTGATTGCCGCTTTTGATCACCGCGATATCTTTATTGATCCAGATCCGAACATAGACGAAAGCTATGCAGAGCGTACGCGTCTCTTCAAACTGCCTCGCTCAAGCTGGCAGGATTACGACCAAAGCAAATTATCAAAGGGCGGTGGTATCTTCTCACGAAAAGAAAAAACCATTACCCTCTCACCTGAAGCAGCACAAGCCATTGGTTTCGAAAAACAAACAGGAACACCCTTTGAAATTATCTCTGCTCTTCTCAAAGCCCCTGTTGATCTTTTATGGTTCGGTGGCATTGGTACTTATATCCGTGCTGCAACAGAAAATGATGCCCAAGTAGGTGATCGCGCAAATGATGCAATACGCATTACCGGAGAACAAGTGCGTGCAAAAATTATTGGTGAAGGAGCTAATCTTGGTGTTACACAACGTGGACGGATTGAATATGTCTTAAATGGTGGTCGATGCAATACGGATGCCATTGACAATTCTGCTGGTGTGAATTGTTCTGATATTGAGGTCAATCTCAAAATTGTTCTTGCATCAGCACTACGTGCCAAAACGTTAACTCGCGAAGAACGCAATAAGCTCTTGAAAAAAATGACGCCTCAAGTCGAGCAACTCGTCTTGCGCAACAATTATCTACAACCTCTTGCGCTTTCTTTGGCGGAAAACCAGAGCACTGCTGATTTGCCCTATCAAATACGCTTTATGCACGACTTGGAACAAAAAAAGCTTCTAGATCGCAGAGTTGAAATACTCCCTGATGAGCAAATTTTACGACAAAGAACAACCCAAGGCAAAGGTCTTCTCCGTCCAGAACTCGCCGTTATTTTTGCCTATGCTAAATTGACCTTAAAAGAAGAAATTGCTAATAGCCCCATTGTTGATGATCACTATTTCAATACAGCCTTGCTGAACTATTTTCCAACCCAAATTCAAGAAAATTTTAAGAAGGAAGTTATTAACCATCAATTGCGTCGTAATATTATCGCAACGCTGATTGCCAACGATATTGTAAATCGTGGAGGCCCCACTTTTGTTAATAGACTACATGATGCAACAGAACAAAAGACTGAAAATATTATTCGCGTTTTCATTGCCATCCGCGATGGTTTCGAAATTCCTCAATTGTCTGAGCAAATTGATAAGCTTGATAATAAAATACTCGGTCTTGTCCAAAATAAATTCTACGCAACAATGACACCAATGCTCTTTGAAACAACCAATTGGGGTTTGCACAACATAGATCTCTCACGTCCATTAGAAGAAATTGTAAAAACAATAAAACAAGCCCGTAGCGTTATTGAAAAAGAGCTTATGCATTCTCACGGCAACGATATTAAGCAAAAGATTGAAGAAAAAGCATTACACTACAGCGAAGAGGGAGCACCAAAAGCATTAGCGAAACAATTAGCTCTCTTGGAAGCTGCTTCAACAATCTGTGATATTTCTTTGATTGCAAAACAAAGCAACAGTGATCTTATTAAAACCGCAGAGATCTACTTTTCACTTGCGCAAATCATTCGTATAAACCGCATTAACGAAGCAAGTCGTATAATTCCTGTAGTAGATTATTATGATAGTATGGCTTTAAGCCAAGCCAAAGAAAATGTTTCTGAAAGCTTTCGGCAAATCGTTATGAAAATCCTCAAAAATTATGGAAAGAAAAAAGATCCTTTTGACACTTGGAAAAAAACAGAAGAAGATCATATTCACAACATTACAAACCGCATTAGCGCCCTTATTGAAAATGATCTCAATATTTCTCGTTTTACTTTTGCAGCAGGATTGATTTCTCAACTTCAAAATATTGGCTTTCAAACCTAAAGAAAATACAAAATGACCCTCTCAATCTCCCGTTCTATCCCACCACCATAACAAACCAACTAAGACAGAACAGAAGTTTGCATTTTAGACATAACACCAAAAATAAAAATCTCGCTATTTATCACAATAGAATTGTTTGCAACAATTTCAAAAAAACAACAGGATTGATTTCTCACCCTAAAAATATAAACTTTCAGACTTAAAAGCAGTACAAAACAGCTAAGCTTTTGCTCCGTTCTATCCATCCATGACTAATCAACAAGGGAAGAACGGAAACCCTATCCCGCATTTTTAGACAGAGCACTCAAAATAAAAAATAAATTCAAATTTTACTGTTAAATATCCTTCATCATAAAAATATAATATATTGATTTACAATCATAATTTTATCATTTTTATGATAATCCGATATTCTAAATTTGTCTCATTTAAAATCTATTTATATTCAATTAATTAACCCCATTTCCCCTTGCATATTGCAAATGGGAAAGCCGAATAGATAAAAACAGTAAAGAAAGGACTAAAAATGCCCCTCATAAACCGCCTCAAGTGCCAAAAGCTGCAGTAAAATTGAGAATTAGCAAATATAAGCAAATATAATATGATGATGTTTTCCCCTAGCTTGTTACTCCGTAACCGAAAAGATGATGGTGCTTAATGGCTTTATCCTTATACCATTCACAGGCGACATCGTGAAATAGGAAGCACTGAGAAATATTTTTTTAACAAATGCGTAAATATGCAATACAAATATATTCTGTTTTACGTGGAAGACATATAGCTTCATTAAAAAATATCAGAAATAAAAGGATAAGCTTAATCCGTTTATTTAAAAGATATAACTGTAATTGCTTTTGAAATGCGTAAAATCGAATAAAAAATGACAGTAAAGATGGATGTTGATTTTCCCCTTTACAACTTCATATCTTCCTACAACTAGGCTATTTACTTGTTTTAAGAGGTTACACCCAAACAGATATATGCAATATGCTCATTCCATATATAAAGACAAAGGTTCCTAAAAAGAACCACACCACCTGTATAAAAAGGCAATTCAGCATACTTTAAAATACCACTTTTCCATACAAACACTGTTGCTATATGTAGTTTGACATAAGATTTTGTACTAAGTGAAAAGAGGTTGGACGGGTTAGGAGTAGGTGGTAATTTTTTATTTTTATAGCTATTTTTTTACCATTAAATACGCATTTTGTTAAAATAAATTTTTAACACTCTAAAATTGCAAAAAAGTGTGAAAATCAGAAAAAGTCGAAATTTGGTAGTAAAGATGAAAAAAGGCTTCGGTACAATACCTAAAGTGGAGCAAGACGACCAAGTTTTAAAAAGCCTAATTTTACCCACCCATTGTTAATGAGCAAGGAAAGAACGGGAGCGCCATCCGCATTTTTAGGCAAAGCACCCAAAATAAAAAATAACGCTTGAAGATTATTGGCTTGCCCAGGAAATAAGCGCTGCAGAGTGTCAAGAAGCTTCATAGACTGAATAAGGACAAGTTCAAATTTTGCTGTCAAATATCCTTCATCATCAAAAGAAAAAGGTCCACTAATACGCACTGCACCACCTGTATGAAAAGTCAATTCACCTTGCTTTAAAAGTCCACTTTTTCCATACAGTCGTTGTTGCCAATTTTTTTCTTCATCTTCAGACAGAAAAGACATGTCATTTAAAATCCATTTCAAATTGCCATCAATTTTAGGAATATCAACAAAAGAAGATTTTAAAAAGGGAGAAGCATCAAAACCGTCAAAAGTTATATGTCCCGATAAATTATTCTTTTCATGTTTTAGATCAAAACGCAAAAATTCTGCCGTTATTTTTTGAAGCATATCTTGTGGCTCTAACGGCTGAATAATCACGTCATGCGTATTTTGCAAAGATGCCGGATCTTCAATATTTTCTTGTGTCGTTTTTTTATCTGTCGTTGGTGCTCTTAATGCTTCTTGAAGCTTTTGATCTTCAGGGGAAGAGGAAAAAGATGAAATCTCAAGCCCTTCAGCTATAAACTTCAATGTTTTACCCGTTTTCCAATAAGGCTCTGTTTCAATCACCAAATTGCGCCAATGCGATACTATGGGAGTTTTTCCGGAAAAAACAATTAATGCAGGAGAATGAACATTAAACTCAACCAAATGAGGTGCGTAAATTGGTGCACCAGCTGTCAAACGCCCCGTCGATACAGAAACCCCATGTAAAGGCCAAGAAAATTGAAACTTGTCACAAACAACACCGACACGTAAAGGATAACCATCCTTGTGCACATTCTCACATACCGCCGCCATATTATGGGAAGATACTTTTGTGAATATATTAGAAACATAGTCTTCTATTTTACGCGAAAAAAAAACCAGAGTGCGCTATAAATAAATATCAGAGCAAGACAAAAGAGCCCACAAATTAAATAACTCAAAGAAAAACTTTTTTGTGATGATGGTATTTGAAAGGATTTAGACAATATTCAAACTTTCTTTATCTCTTAACTTCCTCCCCACCCTAAAAAGGATAAAGATTCCCAACCACGTTCAGTTTATACACAATCCAACTTCTTAATCGACCGGATTTTATCTACTGATCACTTCAAGAAGTCCCTATACACGTTCTAAAGTACAGTATCTCATAAGCTCAATAAACAAGATTTTCTTAAAAAAAAACCCATTACACCCTTTAACAAAAAACACCTCATGTGTAAAGTTTACATAGATTTTCTACCTCTAGCTTAAACCATACTGTTTTACAGCACAACAAAAATGATAATGAATAGTGTTTCTTAACGATAAAGCCATTGAGCCCCCCATCTTTACGCTTATGGAGACCCCAAAGCCAGCACCATCATTATATTTGGCTAGCCCCCAAATGTTGCGACAGCCCTTGGCACTTAAGACAGTTCATAAGAAGCATTTTTAGTCTTTTCTTATACAGTTTTTGCCCACACGCCAGCCCTACTTGTGACATGCAAACAAGAGGTTTTTATTGAGTCAACATACACAGGTTTGGAATGAAAAAACCTTACTATATTCGGGGTTCTCATTCAATATACAAAACCGTGAATTACCTATATAAATCAATTCGTTGTCAACAATCACACAAGTACGGGCGGTGTACAAAAAATCTGGTGTAATGCGCTTTCAAACCATTGGCTCAAAGCTCGATCATAGATTAAACGACCTTTCAAATGTGCACAAGCAGGTTGAGCACCTTTTTCAGTCAATTTATGTGCCGAACGCACGACCAAACGCCGCATCATAGCGCGTGTAAATTCAGCATGAAACTGCAAGCCCCATGCATTGTTTCCATAACGAAAAGCTTGTGTAGGATATGTATTCCCTGTTGCCAAAAGCATTGCCTCTTTCGGTAAATCATAAATACCTTCATCATGGAAATGGTAGACCATCTCTGGCCAATTCATCAATTCCTTCCCTTGTGGGGTTGCTTCTAGTGGATACCAGCCGACTTCAACAGTCCCATCACTTCTTGTACCAACGCGCCCCCCTAGATTTCGCGCTAACATTTGTGCTCCAAGACAAATACCCAAAAAAGGCTTATTTTCCTTTAGTGATAACGAAATCCAATCAATTTCCTCACCAATATAGGCTTCGCTGTCATTCACACTCATCGGTCCCCCTAAAATAACAACGCCGGCATAATGCTCTAATGTATCAGGGAGTTTTTGTCCAAAAATAGGACGATAAATATCAAGAACAAAACCATTTTGTTGTAAAAATTTTCCCAACCGACCAGTATAGGTAGAGCGCCGATGAATAACGACAGCAATCCTTGGTTTGTTATTTTTTTGTTTTTTATCAAGACATCTCTGATTTAAAAACATTTTTTAACCAATCACCTCTGCTACCAAGCAAAACTTTATTTTTAAAGCATAAGAGAATAATTTTATTGGACAAGACTAACGATATTTTTTCTTCTAGGTCAATTGTTTCTTCTGAGAAAACATTCGTATTATCACATTGGTGCAATTTAAAATAAACGAAATTTTTTCCTCGATAAAGATGTTTCTTCTTCTGTTTTAACCCCTGGATCATCAACATTTAAGTGAGTTTGACTGAACATTTTTACATCTTTTTCTTTTATATCTTGTTTCTCCACCTGCACATTATGCAAAAGAGAATCATCTATAGATGTTAATTTTTCAAGCTTCTTATCTCCAACATCATCACTTTTTCCCATAACATACTCTTTGTCTTGCTTTTTCGGCACAATATTGTCCGCCTCTAATGTGAGAGAAGGCATACAAGGAGGCGCCTTCCATTCAAAACAGCCCAAATGTCCACTGATTGGAGAAACCGCTGACCAAGAAGAAAAAATGGCCCCATCACACATCCACACTGGATCACGTTCAGCACGAAGTGCTAAAGAAAGCCATTGACGCACAGCACCTTGATTGTTTCCCTGTGCCTCTTCAATATCTGCCAACAATAAATAAACACTTTCCCGTGGATGACATTGTAATGCTTTTTGTGCCTTCTCTCTTGCTAATGCTGTTTCACCAGCATCCAAAGCTGCTTTAGCAATAAGGAAAGCCGACTCAAATGCATCTTTATTATAAGAAGCAAGTGTCTTAGCCCTTTTCAATCGCCCAATGGCTCCTTCTTCTCTTTCAAGATAAAGCGCTCCCAAGTCAGGATGAGGCTCCTTTTGCCAAGCCGCTATAATCATTTTATCCGCTTTACGCGTTTCGTTTAATTTATAAAGAATATCAGCAGCAATAACTATTATTGGAACAAAATCAGGCGCCAATTTATGGGCTTTCAAAATAGCTTCACGTGCTTGTACAGGATGTGTATCAAACAAAGAAAGTGCCTGCCCACTTAGTAGTAAAACCTGTATATGCTGCCGCTCTGGAGTCGCGCGAACAGAACGCGGGAGAGCTTTTTGCGTTCTTTCAAAAACAGTAAGTGCCTTATCCCATTTACCCTCAGTACTTAATCGATCAAGCACCGCCTGATGCGCCCATAAAAGTGCTGGCGATAAAGTCAGTGCCTCTTCGGCATATTGTTGCGCTGCTTCATAAGCTTTACTCTTCATCGCTTCACGAAACAAACCATAAAGTCCAACCAGTTTTGTCGGATCTTCCTTTCTCATCTCTTCATAAAGACCGATGGCGCGAACAGAGTCATTTTGTAAAGACAAGGTTTGCGCTTGTAAGAGTTTTACCAATGGCTCTTGTTTTCCTGCAAGATATTTAGCAACCCGTGCTTCCATTTTTTGCGCAACCATACTATCACCAGCAAAAGTTGCAAGAATCCCCTTTGAAAGAGCTTCGTAACCACGCTTTTGATGGCGTTTATAAAAATAATTGCAAAGAGCATTCGGTATGGAAAAAAAGAAAGCCAATAACCACCATAAAAGCACCAGCGTTACAAAAAACAAAATAAGCACACTTAACACTGTAAGAAATGAAGCAGAAAATCTGAAATGCAAAAATGTGAGAACAAAAATACCATTGTGATTAGCAACCCACGTGAAAGCTAAACCGAGGATACAAACAACAAAAATATAAATAAAAACACGTATCATCTTGGGCCTATTTACATCTTTGTTGCTTTAAAAGATCCTTGTTGCACAGACAATAACAATTGCTGCAACAACTGTTGAATAGCAATATGTCTTTCAAGCTGCTTAACAAAATCCATTGAAACATCTTTTGCACTTTGGGGCAATGATTGCCATTCGCTCAAAGCCTTTTCGTAATCACCAGCTTGAATGGCAACTTCCATGCGTGCCGCAATAGCCCCCAGCGTTGTCCCTTCAACATTTCCAATCGGTCGCGAAACAATGAGCCCTTTTATCCACGCTAAAATTCGGTCAAAAAAACCAGCATCTGACGCAACAAGATTTTGCGTACCAACAATTGCATCAGCAACATGAGCAAAATCAACTGAAAGTTGTGCTGAACTTGGAAGACCCACAGTAGCTGTTTTTTGCAACACATCAAGTCCATTAATCGAAGGCGATAATTGCCGCAACAGCTTTAATTCATTATTATAAGATCCACCACGCTCTACAGCATTTTTTAATGAACTAATTGCAGTAAAGAGCGCGGTATCTATTTCTTTTTTCTCACTATTTTTAACAGCAGTTTCTTCCTGTAGTGCTTCTAACTGTTGTTTTAACGCAGCAAGATCATTTGCATTGCTCTGCCCAACAGACAAAGCCGTCTCTATCTCTTTCGACTTTCTAACAAAAGTTTGTACAATTTCTTCAAGAGCTTTTACTTTTTCCTCTAAAATCGCAAAAGCTTTTTTGCTTTCTTCTTTCGATAGTTCATCATTTTTCGTTGTTTTAAACTGTTGTGATGAAAAAGAAGAAAACTCTGTTTTTAACGTATCAATTTCTTGAAAGACCCGCCTCAATTGTTCCTTTGTGTCTTCACCTTGACTTTTTGCGGCTTCAGCAATCTGCAAAGCTTTTTCTCCTCTAGCAGAATTTTCCACAAAAGGAGAAGGAAAAAAACCAGCCCATTGAAGCCCCATAAAAATTCCCAAAGCAATGAATCCCCCCAAAATCCCAGAAAGGGATAAGAAAAGCCAAGTTGTACTAGAGATACTTTTATCCTGACCTTGCATATTCTGTTCTTCTCGCGCTTGAGATTCTACAGAATTATGGATTTTTTCCTCTGAATCATGGGGAACAGCTTCATGTTCAATAACTGGTTTCTTACGGCGCGTACCAGCATAATGTGGTTTAACTTTTGGTTTTGAAGAATCGACCATCTCTGTCACTTTTCGTGCACACTTTTTTTTAATGATAAAATAATAAAATGAAAAAAGTTTTAAAAACGCAGCTTTTCTCAATAATATTTACAAGTATCGCCTTTAATAGACAAGTTTTTAAAAAACATTTGCATTTTATACTCGAAAATACAGCTTTATTTTTTAATCAACGATATCATAAAATTCAAAGAAAATTCCAAAACACATATTTTTCATAGAAAAAACAATTCTAAGAGAAATACTTTGCATCTTTTTCTGTTCATGGTACGCACGCAGGAAAGAAGCTTCAATATAAGGTTTTGTTTAAAATGCGTCTGCTGGGAATAGAAACAAGTTGTGATGAAACGGCAGCGGCTGTCATTGAATATAACAACGAATCAAACAGCCTAATTCTTTCCAATGTTGTTTGGAGTCAAATTGATCACCATGCACCTTACGGCGGTGTTGTTCCTGAAATTGCTGCTCGTGCCCATGTTGAAGTTCTTGATCATTTAATTCTGCAAGCACTAACAGAAGCAAACACAAAATTAAAAGATATTGATGGCATTGCAGCCACCAGTGGGCCTGGTTTGATAGGAGGATTGTTGGTAGGCGTTATGAGCGCAAAAGCACTCTCTCTTGCCACTGGCAAACCATTTATTGCGGTAAATCACTTAGAGGGACATGCTTTAACAGCCGTGTTAACGCACAACGTCAGCTTTCCTTATTTATTACTTTTAGTTTCAGGAGGTCATACACAAACAATCATTGTTCATGGAGTAGGCAACTATCAACGTTTAGGAACCACTATTGATGATGCATTAGGAGAAGCCTTTGATAAAACAGCAAAACTTTTAGGTCTTCCTTATCCTGGTGGACCAGCACTTGAAAAAGCAGCTTTATTTGGTGATAAAAATCGCATCCCTCTTCCACGACCTTTAAAAGGTGAAAAACGGTTAGACTTTTCTTTTTCAGGACTCAAAACTGCTGTTCGACAAGCCGCAACAGCCATAGCTCCCCTTACAGAAAATGATATTGCTGACATTGCCGCAAGTTTTCAAGCCGCCGTGACCGATACAATACATGATCGTATTCACCTAGCCCTACAACACTTTGCCCACCAATATCCTCTCTCTGATAATCAAGAAAAGCGTTCTCCTGCTTTGGTTGTCGCAGGCGGTGTTGCCGCAAACCAAGCCATTCGCTCTACATTACAAGAACTTGCCCATCAGCATGGTTTTGAATTTATAGCCCCTCCTCTTTCCTTGTGTACCGATAATGCTGCAATGATTGCTTTTGCCGGTGCACAAAAACTCGTACGAGGAGAAACAAGCTCTCTTGACATTGCACCCCGCTCACGCTGGCCATTAGATGAAAAAGCCCCGCCCTTGATCGGGATGGGACGCCGTGGAACAAAAGCATAATAAAATTGACGTCCTACACACATCTTAAAGAACGAAGATTTCTACTCAATCCGGTCTATAGATAGTCCGAATTCTCTATCGAGCAGATTCCACCTGCTTCCCACTCACACAATTCACTTAACCCAAAGATCGACACGTAAACCTAAATATTCACCACACATTCTTAAAAACTTCATGTTTCAAAAAACTGCCTTATATCATTACACTTCAAATGACGGTATTTTACAGCATAATAAGACGCACTCTATCCCACAAAGCATAGATATGAATGCCATTCGTTGACCTCATCATCTTTGACCATTTATTCGTTTCATTGTCATTGTAATTTTAAAGCTTTTTAGAACCAATTTTCTTGCTAAATTCTCTCCAACGCAATGCTCCAATGATCCTATAGTAACTACATTTCAAACAGCAGCTGAAAAGATGATTAAGCTTCCACATGGCTGAGCAATTTTAAGTCTATTACTTCGCGATACACTGATATATTTTTCTGCTACAAGATAAGCAAAATACCTTTATACAACATGAAATATCAATGGAGCGCATTTTTCTATATACAAGTTATTTTGAAATAAGAAAAAACAGATAATGCCCGTTCTTTACTCCATTTTAAAAATCACCCTTGATGATATTACAAAGATACTTATAAAAAATTGGACACGACGAATGCATAACAATCTATGAAAAAGGTGAACACATGGCTTATTGGCTTTTTAAATCTGAACCCCATAAATGGTCATGGGAGATGCAAAAGAAAAAAGGAGCTGATGGCGAACAATGGGATGGTGTACGCAATTATCAAGCCCGTAACAATATGCGCGCTATGAAATATGGCGATAAAGGTTTTTTTTATCATTCAAATAAAGGTTTAGAAATTGTAGGAATTGTAGAAATATGTGCTGAAGCACACCCTGATTCTACAAGCTCTGATCCACGCTGGGAATGTGTGGATATCCGTGCACTTTGTGACATGCCAACACCTGTTTCATTAAAACAAATTAAAGCCAATCCCAAACTAGCAAATATGGCGCTGGTCAAAGCCAGCCGCTTATCAGTGCAACCCGTGACAGAAGATGAATGGAAAGAAGTCTGTTTGATGGGCAACCTTAAGAGGGAAATGCTTTTATCTTAAAACAATAATTTTTATTCATTAACTCATATAAAAAGATGCTTCATAACGCAGAAGAATAAGCACAACACCTCCTTCTGTTGAGGTATTCTCATGCTAAATGCATAAATATGATATTTTTCTTTGTCATTTTTTATCCTGCACTCTTTCTCAATACAGTCTCCTTCCAAATTACACAAAAAACCTCTTTATGATGCATCTTTTCGGCATTGTTAAAAGCAAGGCTTACTCAACAATTATAATAAGCAACACCACGAACATAACACTCAGCCCCTTCACACACAAATGCAACGAAAAAACAAAACTGAACGTGGATAAAAAAACAATAAAAATGATCGTGAAATTCTCCTAAACAGTGCATATGTGCTAGGTGTTGCACAATTCTCTTCACACTTAAAAAACGCATCATATTGCGTGTTTATTGTTTTGCATGTTGGACGAGTGCGCCTCATACCGCAGGATTCTCTCATTCCCAACCTGTTTTATATTGAATCAATCAAAAGCTATTTGCTTGCACATTCTAAGCGGAGAAAGTCCCATATAGATAAAAAACGTGAAAGAAAGGACTAAAAATTCCTCCTATGAATCGTCTCAAGTGCCAAGGACTGTCCGCAACACCCACGAGCTGGCAAAGTGAATGATAGTGGCAGCTTGTTTCTCCATAAGCGTAAAGATGATGACACTCAATAGCTAAAACACCTTCTAGAACATAAAAAACGCTTCCAACCAATACGTAAAATACCCTGCAGACGGAATACCTTCTTTTCAGCAAGCAACCATTAGAAATTATAAAAGTTTATTTTTTAGAAGCACTCTTTTTTAATTTTCCTCTTTTAATTTTTCTTGCATGAAATCTCATTTTTCATGAAACTATATCAATCAGTGCATCAACATGCCTATAAGGAAAAACATGAACCACTATACTCTTTTAATCGTTGAAGACGATGATCTACGCCCCATTTTAGTAGAACAATTGCAAATGCATCAAGAGTTTAAAATTTTCCAAGCAAAAACAGCAGAAGCGGGAATGAGAATAATCCAAGAAGAAAATATTGATCTCACTATTTTGGGATTTCAACTTCCTGATCTTGATGGCTACAAAGCCGTTAAACAATTACGCACCCAAGGATTTCGTGCCCCCATTATCATGATAATAAATTATGATACAGACTGTGATAATATTTTAGATCTTGAAACAGGCGCCAATGATTATGTAACAAAACCCTTTCGCTTTGCGGTGTTATTGGCGAGAATTCGAGCACAGTTGCGCCAATATGAACAAAATGAAGACGCAACCTTTCATATTGGTCCCTATACTTTTAAACTAAGACAAAAACTTCTTCTTGATCAATGCAACAATAAAATCTGTCTCACAGAAAAAGAAGCAGCGATCCTTAAATGTCTCTATCATGCCAATGATAAAATTGTCAGCCGTGAAACATTGTTAGAACAAGTTTGGGGATATAATGAAAATATTGTCACCCATACTTTAGAAACCCATATCTATCGTTTGCGACAAAAAATCGAAAACGATCCCTCCAATGCACAAATTCTCATGACAGATCAAAATGGTTACCGTTTAAATCTTTAATTCGAGATTTACTGTTTCAAAAATAATTTTAATATCCTAAATGAAAACAGAAACGAGATGAAAAAACCTTCGCATATAATTCGAATGCTATTACATAGAACTTACTCTTATGACAAAATATATAACATTATGAATAAAAAACGAAATATTCTAACATGAGAACCAAAAACAAAAATGCTTTCAACCCTCACGATATACTTTGTAACTTCTGTTTCACATGCTTTTGTTCTTTCTAAAGTTTTTAATATGTTTCGCATATAAATAATCGTGATATCTTTTAGCAACATTCTTGATCATAACTATCATCTTTAGATGAGTGCTATTTATGATTATTTTTTTCAAAAAAACCGCTCCACACACTGCTTTATCTCATATTCACTAGCCTAAATTGAGAGATGTTTTTTATCTTTATAGTTTTCCTCTATTCTTTATGACGTTATCTCCTCTTAAGAGGTTATATAATTCATGATATAACGCTAAATGTTTATCCTAACGATAAAGCCACTGAGCACCACCATCTTTACGCTTATAAAAGAACAAGCCAGCACCATCACACACTTATGTTAGATCTCGATGTTGCAGAGGAGCCCTTGATACTTGAGATGGTTTATAAGAAGCATTGTAATCCTTCCTTGTACAGTTTTTAACCACCCTAAACCATATTATGTAAGATCTCTTGGACTCTGCTATTTTTACGTTTACGAAGATACCAGCATTTTTTTCTTTTAAAATGTTTCCACTATTCATGAAATATGGTTCGGTATATAGATACTTGAGATTTTTATTCACATACCAATTCCACATATTAATGTACAAAAGAATATTTTTTAATTGTAAATGCAAAAAATTGAAATAAGAGAATGCTTCTATATTTGCGGTTCTTATGACAATGACAAAATGATTAATTATCTTTATAAATTAAAATATTTCTTGTCTGTGGTGATAAAGCAGGAATAAAAATACGTCGCGACTGACGACGCTGTACGAGCAAACCCTGATAAACACGTTTTTGTGCCTGACACATTAAGAGTCCACCAAAATAAGGCAAAAGATAGCGAGCAAATGGCTCATAAAAAAATGAGAACAACCGCGAAAAATAACCCGTAGAGGGCATATAGTGTACAATTTCTTGTATTGGCCCAGAAACAAAATTTGTTTTTTCGAACAAACGAGTAATTTGTTGCCGACTATAGGGTTCGCCATAACCAAAGGGCGTAGTAATATTGCGCGCCCAAAAACCAGAGCGATTAGGTACAATAACGATCAAGTGGCCATTAGGTGCTAAAACACGCCATATTTCATTCAACGTTTCAAATGAATTTTCTGTATATTCTAATGCATGTACCAATAAAATACAGTCAACTGACGCATCAGGAAGTGGCAAATCTTCTTCAAAAACAAGCGCTGTAGCAACTTGCTCAGAACAAGGCCAAGGCGAAACACCCTGAGAAGCTGGCATAAAAGCAAAACATTGTTGGGCACGTTCACGCAATGTAGAAAGATAAGGAAGTGCATAACCCAATCCCATAATCCGTTTATCCGTAAGATCAGGCCACCATAAATTCAATTGGTCACACAGCGTTTTTTGCACACGCAGTCCAAGTGCAGAAGCATAAAAATCTTTCAGCGTAACGATATCCAACTCAACATACCATGTAGAAACAAATTTCAAACATTACAGATTTTCATATACCAAACCTATATGGACTTCTGCTTTTTTTCCGCAATAGCGAACATTTCAATATTGCATATTTTAAACTTAAATGATTAAAAAATCAGTACAATAGGATGATTATTGCCTTACAAGCACTTTAATCATTTTTTTGGAGATAAACCCCATAGAGGTTCTTCATATACTGTTTTTGACATCAATTAAGAAAAAAGCCAACACTGGTTAATTAAAATGAAGCAATCTTTCAAGATAGTTTTTTTCTTCTTCTGAAAGATGCTCTTTACCAAGACGTTTGCGAATTTCATCCAAAATCTGCCGCGTACGCATTTGATCACTTTCTTGTGGTAGTGCCTCGCCTTCTTGTTCTTCATCTGTTTTTGAAGAAAGTGGACGTCCTAACGGATCTTTAGGACCAGAATCAGCATTTTGATCATTTCCCGTTTCTTTAAGTGTTTCGCGCATTTTTTTCAAAACATTTTGTGCACCTTGCCTCAAAGATTCCAAAGCATCAGACTGATTTTGTATAGATACCTGATGATTTCCATTATCAAGAGCATTTTCCGCAGAATTCATTTTTTCTTCTGCCCTTTTCAAGGCGCCCCCTGTTTCAAATCCTTGTTCTGATAATTCTTTTTCTAATGTTGATAATTCAGATTGCAATTCAGCTTGACGTTTTTTTAAAGATTTTTTTTGTGTTTCCGGTACATTTTCTCCGCGTTTTTGTTCCATCTCTAACTGATGTGTTTCATTGAGAATTTCTTGCTGACGACGCATTAAATCTCCAAGCTGGTCCATCTTTTCTTTCATTTGTGCAGATTGGCTTTTTTCTCCCTCATTTTGATTACCTTTTTGCACATGCAAATGATCAAGCGTCTGTTCAACTTCCGCCAAGAGTTGTTCAGCTGCTATAGAAGAGCCTGTTTTAGCCATTTCCTCAATTAAATTTAACTTTTCTTGTAATGTAGCTTCAGAAAGATTAGGACTTTTTGAGCTTTTAGAATTTTTAGAAACTTGACTATCCGGTGCTTTTTCAGCCAAAGCACGAATATACTCATCCATAGCTTGACGTAAATCTGCCATAAGCCGTTCAATTTCTGCCGCTGAAGCACCGTAACGCAATGCATCACGTAAAGCAGCTTGTGCTTGTTTTAACTTTTTTTGCACGGATTCAAGTTGATTGCCTTCAATACCCAAAGCAATTTGCCATAAATAATCCACCACATCGCGCAAATCCTCGTCTGTTTGTGCTAAAGAAAGTCTTGTCCACGCACTTTGTAGAACAATAAAATGCGATGCATTTTGCAACCCCTTTTCTGGACGTACAAGCAAAGCAGAAAGCATATCAAGTACCCGCTCTCGCGCTAAAGGATTAAGAGCTAATAAACGACGCAGTTCAACCACTGCGCGTGCAACAGGATTCGAAAAAACACGCTGTGGTAATATCATAACAAAAGTTTTGCTACGCCCTTTCTGCCCCGCACCATCTTCTGCCACCAAAGTAATTTTGACTTGCGAACCCGCCCATGGATGCGCTGATATATCCTGCACCATTCGCATTTTCCCCTTTCCACCACGCGGAAGAAGAAGCTCTATTTCCGGAGCATTATAAAGAGAAGAAGCACTTTTATTCTGAGGAAGAAAAGGCTCTATTTCAACAAAAGCCTTTGTCACACCATAATCATCATCCACCACATATCGTAACTCCAATGATCCCGTTAAAATCCTCCCTGGTTTTTCCAACCAATGAATTGTTGGAAGCGTGTCCTTAATTATCTGCAAATGCCATTGCTGTTTTTTACGACGTGATGATACAAATAAATTTATTGGATGCTTTAAATGTGTTTCAAAATGAACAATTGGATCATTCAAAGCTGTTTGTTCCGTTTTCTCTGAAAACGAAACTTCCCTCCCATCTTCTACAGACTTTGCTTTTACTGTAATGCCAGCCCCATTGACAACACGCACAACAACATTACTCCCTTCAGGGATTTCTAGTTGTGTTTTCTCATCTTTTGTCAAATAAATCGGTGCCACACCGGTATAAGCAGGTGGTGTTACCCAAGCATCAATCCGCATGAGTTTTTCATCAACGATAGGACGAAAATCAAAGGCATCAGCCAAACGCCCCCCTTGTGAACCAAAAGAAAAACTAAAAGCGCACACAAAAAGAAGAGCACACAAAGCCCTCAAAGCTAAAGGATCATAATCCGCACTATTAAGAGAGATAAATCCAGTTTTTAAATGGTATAATTGCTTTGCCATTCGGCGTTGATGTTCACGCCAAATAACAGCACTAAAATCTTCATCATTTTCAGAACATAAACGATCTGTCTGAATATTCAAAGGCTGATGTCTAAGATCATTGACGCGTTCAAGGCGGCAATTTACTTCACGCATTGTGGGAAACCGAAAACGAATAAGAAAAAATAAACTCGCCCCAGCACAAATAAGTATAACCCCAAGTAAGAGCAAATGTGACCAATAGCCCAAAATACCAAAAAGTCCCAACCAGCTAAACGAACAAAAGAGACTAAGAACGAGGAAAAATGGTAACAACCGTACCCACATCCGTTCAAATGAAAGGATCCCCCACATCAAAATGCGCACACACAAAAGCTTCATTGCAAAACCTTTGATGTTTTTATTTTTCATAAACAAGCATTTATCCCCTTTTATCGTGGTGCATTAAGATCATAAACCCCATACAAAACAATTTCTAGAAAATAAATTGTTTCATCAAAGTTTAGTAAAAATAAGACCCAAAATATTTAATAATGCTCAATCTAATTTGGGCTCAATCCAATCTGGAATATGATCACAGCCTATCAATTGTGCATAATCAAGGCGTGGACGAATGACTGCATAACGCGTATCCTGAACCAGAACTTCCGGCACCAAAAGTCGACTATTATAAGTGCTTGCCATCACTGCGCCATAAGCCCCTGCTCCTGTTAACATCAACACATCACCCGCTTTCAACACTGGCAAAGAACGTTCCAAGCCTAAATAATCACCAGTTTCACAAATAGGACCGACAATATCAGCATTAATCAGAGGGGCATCTATTGGTGTTTTTTTCACTGGCATTACATTTTGCCACGCATCATAAAGCGTTGGACGCATGAAATCATTCATCGCCGCATCAACAATAACAAAATTTCGTCCTTCCGCCTTTTTTAAATACACAACCGATGTCACCAACACACCGGCTTCACCAACAATACTACGCCCAGGTTCTAGGATAATATTGATCCCTAAAGGCGCAATATGTTTCTTTACCAGTGCTGCATACTCAAAAGGAGAAGGTACTGGATGCTTCTCATAACCATAAGGAATACCAAGCCCGCCCCCAATATCGATATGGGTTATCGCATAACCATTATTCCATAATTGACGCACAAAATCTGCAACAATAACAAATGCATCCTCAAACGGTTTTAAATCACAAATTTGACTGCCAATATGGAGATCAACACCACACACATGAAGACCGGGCAATTGAGCTGCTTTTTTATATGCATCACCCGCCAAAGACAGTGGAATACCAAATTTATTCTCAGACTTACCTGTTGTAATTTTCTTGTGAGTCTTAGCATCCACATCAGGATTAAGGCGTAAAGAAATACGAGCTGTTTTTGAAAGCGCAGCAGCCCGCGCCGATAATTGTTCAAGTTCTGGCTCTGATTCAACGTTAAAACAATAAATATCTTGTGCAAGAGCAAAATCTATTTCTCTCACTGTTTTACCAACACCAGAATAAACAATATTCTGCGCAGGAATACCAACAGCAAGTGCACGCCGTAATTCCCCTTCTGAGACCACATCAGCTCCCGCTCCATTGTTAGCTAAAAGTTGTAAAACTGCTTGATTGGAATTCGCTTTAACCGCATAAGCAATTAAACTCGGCATATCATGAAATGCATTCTGATAATCTTTAAAATGTGCAACGATTGCGCTAGCTGAATAACAATAAAAAGGTGTTCCAACTTCCCGCGCAAGTTCCAAAAGAGAAAGACCTTCAGCGTGAAGCACACCCTGATGATAAGAAAAAAAACGCATAAAAATTCCTATTGTATTAACCGATCAAGAATAAAAGGTTTATCTGTTTTGCCTTGAGAAACAAAAGTTCCTTGTGAAGAATTCACTCCTGTTGAAGGAGGTAACTCTAATGACCCTTTACGCCCACACCCAACGACACCAAAGCCCCCAAAAAGGACAATCATCAACCCCTTTATTATAATTTTCATCTGTCCTCTTTCCTCATCTCGATTTCTTTTTTACCTTTAAAATACAATCACTCAAGCGCTCACGAGACGCTTTTTCCAATACGCAATTTGTCGAAGAACCTCTGAAGGCGCTGTTCCCCCAAAGCTTTTACGACTTTCAACAGATTTTTCAACGGTCAAAACATCAAAAAGTGTCGCATTGATATCAGGACAAATTGCTTGAAGTTCATCTAATGATAAATCATGAAGGCGACACTGTTTTTTTTCTGCCAATGCCACAGCACACCCTGTGATGTGATGTGCTTTGCGAAAAGGAATCCCTAAATTGCGTACAAGCCAATCCGCAAAATCTGTAGCTGTTGCATACCCTAAATCCGCTGCTTGTTTCATGGCTTTTTTATTCACTTTCAAATCAGCAATCATCCCTGTCATTGCTGCTAGTGATAATTCCAAACTCAAAGCCCCATCAAACACATATTCCTTATCTTCTTGCATATCCTTTGAATAAGCAAGCGGTAATCCTTTCATCACCGTTAACAATCCCATAAGTGCACCATTCAATCGACCTGCTTTCGCTCGTACTAACTCTGCCGCATCAGGATTTCTCTTTTGTGGCATAATAGATGAACCCGTTGAAAAAGCATCTGATAAATGAATAAAACAAAACTGTTCACTTGACCAAAGAATTATTTCTTCTGCTAAACGTGAAAGATGTGTTGCACAAAGAGCGCCAGCGCTTAAAAATTCCAATGCAAAGTCACGATCTGAAACACTATCAATTGAATTGCGTGTAGGTTCGCGAAAGCCTAGCGCTTTTGCTGTCATAAAACGGTCAATTGGAAAGCCTGTCCCCGCTAAAGCAGCCGCCCCTAAAGGCGATTCATTCATTCGCTCAAGAGCATCACGCATCCGCGATAAATCTCGACCAAACATTTCAACATAAGCCATCATATAATGACTCAATGTTACGGGTTGAGCCAATTGTAAATGCGTAAAGCCTGGCATAAAGGTATCAACATGTTGTTCTGCGCGAATAAGTAATTGCTCTATCAATCCTTTTAAAGCTTGTGCTATCTTTTGCGTTGCTTCACGTACCCACAAGCGAAAATCAACAGCAACTTGATCATTGCGTGAACGCGCCGTATGCAAACGCCCAGCTACAGGACCTATCAATTCGCTCAGCCGCGCTTCAATATTCATATGAATATCTTCAAGCTTTCGTGAAAAAACAAATTTACCGTCTTCAATTTCTTGGCGAATAAGTTTCAAACCATGAACAATTTTTTCATAATCTGATTGTGAAATGATTTTCGTTTGCGCTAACATAGCCACATGAGAAAGAGAACCTTCAATATCTTGTCGATAAAGTTTTTGATCAAAATCAATAGAAGCATTAATTTCTTCCATAATTGCAGCAGGGCCTGCCGCAAACCGACCACCCCACATTTGGTTCTTTAACTTCTCATCTGTCATATTCTGAAAACACCCATCCAAAGGACAAAATTATGATTTTTCAAATTTTCATCAGCGAAAAAAACAATAAAAAAAGGCAACTCTCCCTTGCATTCTTTATCATTGCATTGAGTTTATACGCAACCATAAACTACGATACCAAAAGAGAGTTTTTTCTTTTCAATTTCATTTCAGCAGCACAAGCACAAGAAATAAATACTGATAAAGCACGAGCAGAAAAAATGATGGCGATACGAAAAGCAGCAAAAGGCTTTTTTAGCCACATACGATTTGCTGATACGCCCTCAGATATGAATAAACTCTCTTTCAAGGATATTCTAGGAAAAGAGCACACACTCAGCGAATTTACTGGAAAACCAATGCTGGTCAATCTATGGGCTATTTGGTGTGCACCTTGCCGCACAGAAATGCCTGAACTTGCGCAATTAAAACGTGAATTAGGTGGAGAAAACTTTGATGTCATAGCTATTAATATCGATAAAACTGCTTCTCCTGAAAAAATTCAGCAATTTTTACAGAATATTCATTCAGATAATTTGCTTTACTATCGCGATGAAACAATGGATATTTTCAACAATGTTAGAAAACAGGGGCTCGCTTTAGGACTCCCCATTACATTACTCATTGATAAAGATGGATATCTCATTGCTTCTTTCAATGGTGCAGCTCCGTGGGCCAATGACGATGCCAAAGCACTTATAAAAGCAGTCATTAAAGAAGCCCTATAACTTTAATAACCGCGTCTTTTTAAACGTTGTATAACAAGATCCAGTGCTGACAAAAAAGCAGAACGGTCTTTACGAGAAAAAGGACGGGGACCACCTATTATACTGCCCTGTCCACGCAAATCTTCCATCAAATTGCGCATCGCCAAAGCCTGACCAATTGAATTTACATCAAAAATACGCCCCGTTGGCGAAAGACAAAAACCCCCAGCTTGCACAACCCGTGCTGCTAAAGGAATATCACTGGTAATAACGATACTTGCCTCATGCACATGTTCTACAATCCAATCATCAGCACCATTGAATTCACCAGCAACGACCACTCTTTCAATGAGTGCTTCATCTGGAAGGGACAAAGAACGATTTGCCACAACAAATGTCTTAAGCTGATAACGATTCATCACACGATAAACTTCATCTTTTACAGGACAAGCATCCGCATCAATCAACAAAGTGATAGCAGGCTTTATTGGGATATTCATACCTTGGCTTTCAAGCAATAATAAACTCTTTCATTCATCTGAATGTTGCAAATCCTTGCGATAAAACATTATCGCCGCATTTATTTCTCCTCCCAAAATAAAAATTGCACTCAATATGTAGAGAAAAATAATAGCAACCATAATAGATGCCAACCCTGCATAGGTAGAAATATAATCAAACATCGTTAAATATTGCGCAAAAGCGATAGAAGCCATAAACCATATAAACATTGTCACCACTATTCCTGGTAAAATATCTATAATTTTCCGCCGCCCTGCTGGAAGCCATTTATGAACAATCAAAAGACTGATAAACAAAATAACGATTGCAACTGTATAACGCCATACACGAATAACAGCAATATATTCAGTCATAAAAAAAGAATGATTTTGCATAATTTTGATCAACAAAGGCGCCAGAATCAATAAAAAACTAATCACAACAAGACCAACAGCTCCAAGGATTACAAAAAACAGACTTTGAAAACGACAAAATAACAAACTCCGTCGATCAGTAACACGGTAAGCTTTATTTAAAGCCGTACGCAAAGCCTCTATCCCATTAGAAGCAAAATAAGCCGTTCCAATGACAGAAAGCGTCAACACACCTCCTCGATGAATGGTTAAAACATTGACAATTTCCTGAGATAACGGCTCTGCAATAACATCAGGCAATAACTGCACCAGTGCTTTAATTTTCTGCGGTGTATAGGTAAAAGCACCTAGAAAACGAGCAAACGATGTTCCAAAAATAAAAAAAGGGAAAAATGCTAAAAGCCCCGATAGCGCAACATGGCTTGCAAAAGCACTCCCACTATCACGCCAATAATGACTTACTGCGTCACACAAAATACGATAGCTATACCAAAAGATATTTTTTAACAAAACTCAATACTTTCTGGTAAAACTCTTCCTCAGTCTATTTCAAGTTTTATAAAAATCATCAAAACTCTGCAAATAAACATTTTGCAATGTTGCAATATAACGGTCAATAATCAATACGGTCAAGCCCGACTTTATACCAAAACAAAAACAATAACCCACTCTATGAAGTTCTACAACGACTTCATTTTTTTGTTACTTCTACAGATCAGTAACCTCTTCTGTACATCATATGCCCTATAGAGAACTAAGCAAGATGATCGTGCACACATAAAACCTTTTGAAGTCATGGTTATCTATATCGGAGCAATCGCCACTCTTTTTTATTGCAATCTATGACTGAGTAGAGAAAAAACTTCTTATCGGTTTTTAGAAAAAACCAACGAAATTCAACAACCCCCCTTGCTTTTATTCACCCTTTTTTAGAAACACTCTGACGTCCAAAATCAGGAGCATCAATTTCCTGTCCAGCATCAATAATATTGCGACGTACAGCACGCGTACGTGTAAAAAAGTTAAACAGTGTCTCACCATCTCCTAAATGAATTGCCCGTTCTAAAAAAGCAAGCCCTTCACTAAAACGACCCAACATTTCTAAAATAGCATCTTTATTATGCAAACAAATATCCCGCCACATAACGGGATCAGAAGAGGCCAAACGCGTAAAATCACGAAAACCAGAAGCGGAATAAGCAATCACTTCTGAATTTGTTACTTTTTCTAAATCACTCGCTGTCCCAACAGTATTATACGCAATCAAATGGGGTAAATGTGAAACAATAGCCAAAACAAGATCATGATGCTTAGGTTCCATCTTTTCGACACGCGCACCACAAGCTTCCCAAAACGCTGTTAATTGTGCGACAGCAGCAGCATCGCTATCCGCAAAAGGCGTTAAAATACACCAACGATTCATAAATAAATCAGCAAAACCAGCATCCGGTCCTGAATATTCCGTTCCAGCAATTGGATGCCCTGGAATAAAATGAACCGTTTTTGGCAATAAAGGTGCCATTTCCGCAATAACCAACGCTTTCGTAGAACCAACATCACTCACAATCGCTCCAAGTTTTAAATGATCACGAATGGTTTTTGCCACTTCTGCACTAGCCCCAACAGGAACAGAAAGAATAACCAAATCTGCTCCTTCAACAGCTTTTGCATTATCTGTCGTATAAAAGTCCCCAAGCTCCAATTCACGCGCTCTTTTCAGGGTTTCTGGACGACGTGTTGCAATAGAAATCTGAGCCGTAAGATTTTTCTTTTTAATCACTCTTGCTAAAGAAGACCCAATCAGACCGATCCCAATGAGTGCTATTTTTTCAAACTGGATATGGAGCATCTTTCACCTTCAAAGATTCTTTGCAAATGGCAATAAAGACAATTGTAAAATCACAATTTTCTTGTTTGTTTGTTCAAGAGTTATGCGTAAAACATTAAAAAATGACAACTAGGGAATAAAGAATAACGCAGTTTACCAATTATCACCTGCGCAAGCTGACAACAGATCACTTTACCTAGAAAACACATAAAAAATAAATGACGAGAAATCTAAAATCACGCTCTAAAACTCCCTCTTAATTACTGATCAAAGCGCATCACCGAAACAAAATAAAATGCACTCTCAATTAGGATAACAACGACTCTACATAAAATCCCATCAGTTTACTTTATCTTACTAATTTACTCACAAAAAAACACATCAAAAGCGTAAGCAGACACTAACTCTTCTCCAATTATCCCGATACGTTCATTAATTTGTATATTAGACCTATATAAAACGTATTGCGCCTCCACCTACAACATCAACATAAGTTTCGCGAATATTGAAAACACCGTAAAACAACGCATACCAAAAGATACCATTAAAAACATTTTCCTCTCCCGATTCCGGATACCGTAAATCAAATAAATATGAGAAAAACACGCCCTCTCAATAAAGAAAAAGTTTGATAACAAAAACACCGAATATCCCTTTAATGGAATCACATCCCTCACGTAAAACAGAACGCCCTCAACAGAATAAATTTGGATTACAAATTCATGGGTTTGTTTTAAAAGACATCTCGCTCCCTAGCCTATCTCACAACAGTGTTCGTAAATGTTATAACTATAAATCTATTAAGCACGACCCTCTTCACACTTAAATAAAACACTATCATTATATTTTCCTACCCCCAATGTTACAAAAAACCTTGGAATTTGAGAGCATTCATAAGAGGCATTTTTAGTGCTTTCTTGTACAGTTTTTATCCACACGCCCCCCACTTATGACGTGCAAAAGACATTGTTCTGATTGATTTAATATGAAAAATAATAAATTATTAATAATAAACAATGACTAGCTCTGTTTATGAGACACATTCATTGCTAAGATAATCATCTCTGTATCAAACATAAAAGTTTCCCCATAGGTGCTGTGGTTTTCATCATAATCTATTTTGACTTTCTTCTCATCCCATGAAGATTCTTAATTCATACCGATCTGCAAACAATTCATTTTCTTGTCTAAAAGATTCCTCTGGCTCACTATTTTAAGTGATTCAATTAATCTATAATACATTGATTTATAAAAATAATACTTTTTTTCAATTTGAATCATAACTTCGAATACTGTAAAATTCTTCCATCACAAACCCTCTTATCAATTAAAATCTCTTGGCTACACGTCACAAGAAGACATGTGAGAAAAAATGATGAAAAACGCTCTCTAATGCTAAAAACTGTAGTAACATTAGAGGCTAGCAAAGTATATAATGAGTGTCGACTTGCGCTTTTATTAAGCATAAAGATAGAGTTGCTCTATGGGTTTTATATTCTTCACAAGGAACTTTACTTCTACACCATTCATAAACACCGCCGCGAAATAGATATGACGCGCATTGAAAAATATTTCTAAGAAAGCGTATGAATCTACCATACAAGTGTCTTCTGTTGTTTGAGATACTCTGTTTTACATGGGGGTGTTACTCCATTAAGACTCTATGAACCAACCTAATATTCACCAAATACCCACACAAAAAAACATCGAACACATAAAATTTGATATGGGCCTCGTATCACTACCCTAAAAACAGTATTTTACGACACAACAAAATAATAAAACTGTTTCAAAATGGCCTTTTGAAAATAAACTATTTCTTTTGAAGAAAAATTTCTATCAAGCTTTCAAGCTCCTAAAATGCATCCTCAAAAATACAAGTTCCATCAACCTCTACTTGATAGCATAACAGTTTTAATTACTGAAAATACCTCTGTGGTATACCAAAAATAAAAAATCATTATATTTCTAGGCTGTTAAGCTGCCATCTGGCGTCGTGCAATAATTGTAAGCCCTAACAAAACTTGACGAATGATAGCTTCGCCCAAAAGTGGATTTTTACGACTGTCTAAAACAGCACTCTGAATTCTTTCCATTGCATAAGAAATTTGTTCTAACTTCCAATATTTTAAAGCTTGTTCAACGATCTTTTTCCGTTGAAAAAAAATGGGAGGGCGTGCCTGAGAAACCACCGTAAAAGGTGAATTTCCTTCAACCTCTACCTGATAACGCAATAGCTGTAATTGCTGAAAATGCCTTTGAGCTGTACTCAAAATTAAAAAAAGTGCCCCCTGCACTGCTGCATGTCGGTTAAAATGCGCTTCAAAGCCTGATATATCGCCCAATAAAAGAGCATCAACGACTTCATCTTGAGAAAGAGCACTGACATCGCTTACAACAGCTTTCACATCTTCAAGAGTAATATGAACATTTGCAGCGTAAAGACAAAGCTTTTCTAATTCACCGCGTGATACAAGACGATCCGCCCCTAAATTTTCATGCAACCATCTACGTGCATCCAAAGAAAGAGTCTTCTTAAACTGCCCTAAAACCTCATCAATCAAACCGTCAAGAGAACGCATATCATCGGCAAAACAAGGTAAAGCCATTGCTTTTGATGCCGTTTCAACAGCATTGCGCAACCCTGTTCCTTTTTTTAAATCCCCTGCTTCAATGAGAATAAAACAAGCTTCTGGCGGCTTTTCAATTAAAAGCTTTAAGGCAGCAAGAAAACCTTTTTGGTTAGCAGCATTAGAGATCCATATCAAACGATCTCCCCCAAAAAGCGATAACGTACGCGCTTCATTTTCTAAACGTGCAGGATCTTTATCAATTTCAGCAGCATCCAAACGAATTGTCGAAAATGGATCTTCTATTGCTACCCGTGTAAGTTTTGCAAAACATTGTGCACGCTCACAAATAAGACCACGATCTGGCCCATAAATGAGAACAATAGGAAAAGCACGTGAAAAACGCATTAGAAACTGATCAACTTCATGTGCTTTTTTCTGAGCCACACTATTAATCCATTAATAGTTCATCATCATCAAGAACTTCCCCGCGAACTTTCTGAAACATGCCAATTAAATCATTGACATCCAAGCCCTTCCGCTCTTCATGACAGACATCCAAAATCACTTTTCCACCATGCAACATCAAGGTACGATCGCCATAATCAAGAGCCTGACGCATAGAATGAGTCACCATAATAGTTGTTAATTTTTTCTCTTCAACGATTTTTTCAGTCAACCGCATCACAAAATCAGCCATTCCAGGATCAAGCGCTGAGGTATGTTCATCAAGCAATAAAACATCCGCATGTGCTAATGTTGCCATCACAAGACAAACTGCTTGGCGTTGCCCACCTGATAAACTATCCATAGGATTATGAATATATGTTTCAAGACCAATGCCTAATTGAGCAATTTTCTCTCGAAAAAATTGCCGTTTCTCATGATTTAAAGCCGCATGCAAACCACGACGACTTCCTCGAAGAGCAGCAAGAGCCAAATTTTCTTCAATTGTTAAAGAACCACAACTTCCCTCTAACGAATCTTGAAAAACACAAGCAATCTTTCCAGCGCGTTCACTGACTGATTGCCTAGAAACATTTTGTCCATTGATAACCACTTTCCCTGTTGAGGGAAGCGTTGCACCCGCTAAAACACTAAGCAACGTTGATTTACCAGCACCATTTGAACCAATAACCGTAACAAAACTACCCTGATCAATTTTCAGGTTAATATCAATTAAAGCCTGTTTTTCCAGAGGTGTTTGCGGTTTAAATGTGACCCCAACATGAAAAAACTCAATCACGTTTATGCCTCCTCCAATAGCGTGGCACAATAAGGGTTAAAACAACCAACAGCGAAGTAATCAACTGAAGATCTGTCGACGTATCAATGCCAATGCCATTTGCTTCAAATGCAAATTGCACCGCCACACGATAAAGCACAGACCCTACAATACAGCTGATTATAATCCAAAAAATATTGCGCGTACGAAAGAGAGTTTCACCGATAATCACGGCTGCCAACCCAAAAACAATTGTTCCAATTCCACCGGTAATATCTGTTGCAATCGCAGTTTGAATATAAAGAGAACCACCAAGTGCCACACACGCATTGGAAAGCCCCATTCCAAAATATATCAATGCTGATGTATGGACACCTTGCGCCGTCGCCATGCGTGGATTAGCGCCCATTGCACGCATAGCAAGACCAATTTCACTTTCCAAAAAGCGCCAAATCAAAAACGCCATAACGAGCAACACAATACCAACGAAAAGAGGACGCACAAAAATATCAGACAAACCAAACAGATTATAAAAGGGCGTTAACGCCGTATCAGCAAGAGCTAAATTAACATTAGACCCTCCCATAATTCCCATAATACGAAGATTAACCGTATAGAGTGCTGACATTGTTAAAATAGAAGCTAAAAGATTCAAAATGCCAAAACGCAAATTCAATAGAGCTGTTAATAAACCAGCCACCATACCTGCACAAAAAGCGCATGCCATAGCTGTCCATGCATTGAAACCCAAGAGAATCAAAACACCACAGACACAGGAACCAAGAAGAAACGATCCATCAACTGTTAAATCAGGAAAATCTAAAACCCGAAATGAAAGATAAACCCCTATAGCAACAAACGCATAAATAAGGCCTAATTCCACAGCACCAGAAAACGCAAATATATTCATGTAAAGACAATCCCCATGAAAACTTAACGTATTTTTATTGTATCAACACTCTATCAATAAAAGTTATTGAATCACTTTTGTTGCACGGTCAATAACTGCCTGCGGAATAATAATCCCTGCTTTTTGGGCTGCTTTCAAATCAATTCGAATGTCATTATTAGCCGCCTGCACAACATCAATATCACCAGGCTTTTCACCCTTTAGAATACGCACAACCAATTTCCCAGCATCAACCCCTACATCATAGAAATTCACACCTTGCGTCATAAAAGGCCCGCGCCCGATAGTATTAGCATCAACAGTAAATACAGGCATATTGGCTTCCTCTGAGACCTTTATTGCACCTTCTAAAACAGATAAAATCGTATTATCAGCAGGAACAAAAATAATATCGACCTTACCGATTAAAGCGCGTGTTGCTGCCTGAACATCTGAAGGCTTTGGTGCCGATGAGGGAATAATTTCAATTCCAGCTTTTTTTGCTACATCCTTTAACGTTTTAAGTGTCGAAACAGAATTTGCCTCAGAAGCATTATAAAGATAACCAATTTTTTTCAAATCTGGTTTTACTTCTTGTAAAAGTCTAACACTTTCTGCAACATCTATACGATCAGAACTCCCCGTCATATTACCGCCAGGTTTGGTAAGCGAAGAAACTATTTTAGCTCCGATAGGATCAGAAATTGCTGCAAAGACGATAGGAATTGTTTTTGTTGCCGCAAGCATCGTTTGTGCTGAAGGCGTGGTAATTGCTACAATAACATCGGGTTTATCACCAACAAATTTACGCGCAATTTGCGTTGCTGTTGAAATATTACCCTGCGCTGATAAAAAGGTAAGTTGAAAATTTTCACCTTGCTTATAACCATTTGCTGCAAGCACATCTTCCACACCTTTACGAACAGCATCCGCAGCAGGATGGACCATAATTTGCGTTATTGCAACTTTAACGTGTTTAACTTGGTCATCGGCCTTTGCAACACTGTTCATCATAAAAACAGTTGCAATGATAATCCCTAATATATTTATTCTCTTCAACATTATATTCCACCCCTCTCCATGCAAAAATTAAAAAAGGAATAATTTATGACTGAAGAATTTTCTAAAATCAATCTTTATTTCATTTTATCGAAACATGGACAAAATAAATCAAACTAAAATGATATTTTTTTGTTGCAATTCATAGAAGCCTACGCCATACAGACAAGACATATATCGAATCGGTAAGCGGGTGTAGCTCAGGGGTAGAGCACAACCTTGCCAAGGTTGGGGTCGTGGGTTCGAATCCCATCGCCCGCTCCATTGAATTTTGTATTTATTCGTTCTTGTGTGGAGTTATAGCTTGTCATCGGTTGTTGTAGCTGTATGTATGTAGCTTGCCAGCAGGTTTTATATATATATTTCCACTGTAGCTTGCCAGCAGGTTTTGTATGTTTTGCCACTAGGTTTTGTACCAATTTATTTTTTTCAAAGAGTTTTTAAGGGGTTCTCAAAGGGTCTTCAAAGACCTTTCAAAGATCATTTAAAGGTCTTTTATGTGTATTGTTACTTTTTCTATATCGCAGTCGATGATGAAAAATCTCTCACGCTAATTGTAATTATTTTCAAACGAAATAAACTGTTTTCACCTATTATTTAGAGTAAATTAAGTTTTTGGGATTTCTGGCACATCATTTGATAATCCTCTTTCTTGAACAAATTCTTATCCAGAATAATCTTCAATACAAAAATAAATTAATAACTTGGTTTATAAAGATAATTTATAATTATTCATATTGAGCAAGCGTCTAAAATATCATAGGATTATCTCATTTCAAATCTCTATACATTAAAATCACTCACAATCATCTGCTCACGCATAACAGAAAAAATTGAGGCATCAATAAAATTCACTTGAAGAAAGGAATAAAAACTCTTCTTCTGAAAACTCTGAAATACCAAAGATTATCGCAAAATTGGGAGCTAAAATAGTATAGAGGAGTACCCCTTTCACCTTGAAAACGTAAAAATGGGGAGCATAATAGCTTTATACACTTCATAGAGGCTTTAGACCATTCACGAACGTTATTATAAAATGGATATGACACACTTTGAGAGAAATCTCTTTAAAATAGACATGTGAATTAACAATATAAATGCATTCTATTTTACATGAGGAGCATAACTTCAAATCAAAATAAGGTAACATAAAGTATTGAAACCATCATAGCGCACAATAAAATCAGACCATTTTAAATGTTTAATGGTAACCTCTGCTAAACAACAGAATGAAAATTCAATTTTGAAAAGATTAAACCATATGCTACAGGTCTATTGAAAATCCGATTGTGCAATCGACTACCTTCTCGCTAAAGCTTAATCACTATAAATATAAAAACCTTAAAGTCCGCTCTAAATTCGTAAAAGTTTCTAGATCTTGCTGTATTAAATGTTGAAACTCCTCATGGCTACTCATCTGAAACGCCAATAATTTCATAAAGCAGTTCCATAAAAAAGGATAATGACGTTGTAATATCCGAAAAAAATTTACCACATCACCTGAAAGATCATTGATAATTCCATCAGGAAGTATCAATTTCTATTTAGAAAACCCTATCCATGCCGACAAAAACTATGTAAATGTTAGATATATAATAATTTTGATGACGATTTTGGCTCATCCTGTTTTACCACCAATATAAGAAACAGCGAATATAGTGGATCCGCCAGCTTTAATATCGCCTTGTAAAAGGTCTTTCCCTCTACTCTTTTTGCTATCAAATCCTGATTTTACAATTCCTTGCTCTCTTTTTTATACTCAAAATTGCCTCTAAAACAGGATAGATTAATCGTAAAAAATATATAAAAGAAGCAAATTATAACATTTTTTCTTATCCTTCTTAATACAAAATAACTGTTAAGCTACAATACGCTAACATTTATCAGTCATAAGTCCAAAACATCATATAATGACGAAACAAATTCATAGAGTGAAGATTTTTCACTATCAACCGTTGTATTAATCTTTCCATAATGCATAAAAATGATGAAGCGGCCCTCGCCCTTTCCCTACTTTTAAAGCATCTGAGGCAGTTAAAGCGCCATGCAAATAATCTTTTGCTTGTTTAACAGCGCAATCCAAAGGTTGGGTAGGTAACAGAGCTGCAATGGCAGCAGAAATGGTACACCCTGTCCCATGATCATGAGTAGTTGAAAGACGAGAGGCTTCAAGTATAACAAGGTTTTCACAATCACAATAAAGATCTGGACTAGAACAATCGTAATTTTCTGTACTATTTTTGGTCAGCGTATTCAAATGTCCCCCTTTTAACAAAACTGCATGACACCCTAGCGCCAAGAGTCGTGGAGCATATTGATACATAGTCTCTAAAGACCATTGCACTTCACGCCCCAATAACAGTGCAGCTTCAGGCAAATTTGGCGTGATCAAAGTTGACATCGGCACAAGAACATCACGCATAATTTCAATTGCATCAGACTTTAAAAGAACATCACCACTTTTTGCAACCATAACCGGATCAAAAACAATGAAACGCGCTTTATGATAAGCAAGACGTTCTGCAATAACCTGTGCAATCTGAGCATTTGCAACCATACCAATTTTAACGGCATCAACATGGATATCCTCAAAAACAGAATCAATTTGATCTGCAACAAAAGAAGCATCTAATGCCTGAAAAGAACGCACACCCTGAGTATTTTGTGCAACAACAGCTGTAACCACACTCATACCATAAGTTTTCATAGCTGAAAAAACCTTCAAATCCGCCTGCATTCCAGCGCCACCAGAAGGATCTGTTCCCGCAATAGATAAAATCCGTGGAATAAAAAGTTTATCTTTTTGTAATTCCATTAACCTCTTTCCTTCTGTTTTTAAATATCGGAAAATGAGTTACCGAAAAAATAGATGCTTGAAAAAACATAAAGAAGATGTTTTCTCATGTGAATTATATTATATATGAAGTCTTCTTATAGATATAAAATGGAAAATGTAGTGCTTATCCTTCGTTCTATTCTTTTTACGTTCGCTTTTTATACAACAACTTTCATACAAATGATTCTTTACGCTCCCGTTTATTTTTTAATGCCCCGCAAAAAGGCATGGATTGTCCCTAAAACATGGGCGCGCGTTACACTCTTTTTGCAAAAATACATCGCAGGCACAAGTTATGAGATTGAAGGTTTAGAAAATCTTCCCAAAGGACCCTATATCATTGCTCCAAAGCATCAATCGGCTTGGGAAACTTTCAGTCTTGTTCCTTATTTTGATGATCCCACTCTCATTTTAAAACGTGAATTGATGTGGATTCCATTGTTTGGCTGGTATATGGCAAAAACGCAAATTATCCCCATTAACCGCACAACACCCATCAAAGCCTTAAAAATGATTATACAAAAAGCAAAAGAGAAAGTAAAACAAGGGCGCCAAATCTTGATTTTTCCCGAAGGAACACGCCGACAACCCGGTCAAGAACCAGATTATAAGTCGGGAATTGTCGCGCTCTATAATGAATTAGGACTTCAAGTTGTTCCTATTGCACATAATGCGGGTTTATATTGGCCACGCAATAATTTTCGCCGCTATCCCGGAACAATTCGTGTCCGTATTCTTCCCCCGATAGAGGCTGGTTTAAGCAAACGTGATTTTCTAGATCAACTTGTCCAAAAAACTGAAAAAGCGTGTGATGAACTGCTTCTCTTAGCAGCTCAAGACCCTACCCCTCCTCCTATGCCACCATACGCTGTTCAGAAACTTCAAAAACTAAATCAACATGAAACAATGCACTGATTGATAAGAATAATGCATAACTTTGTATATTGAGCGGAGTATAGGGAACAAAAATATAAGAAAGATACTTCAAACTTTCTAATTTAAAATTGTAAAACACTTGTACATGATAAGAAATGATCAATGTGTAAATTTTTTTGAAAAAGAATTCTTCCTCTCTTTAAAATCATTTAAATAACATACATCTCATTGATTTATAAGGATGTTTTAGCGTTATTCAACTTGAATGAGAACCCTGAATACCGTAAGATTTTCTCATTTCAAATCTATTCTAGGTTGAATCAATTAGAATCATTTTCTTACACATTACAAGCGGGATATCTGTGTGAATAAAACGATACAAGAAAAGATTAAAATGCTTTTTACGAACCGTCTCAAGTGCCAAGGGCTATCCTAACAGGAGAGCAAGAAAAATGCATGATTATGCAGATTCATTCCTTTCTGAGAAATTCAATCCCTCCAAGAGCCTGAAATCTTGTACAATCTTCATTATTTAAAAAGTATTTCTTGAGATACTTAAGTCATCAAACCAAATTCAAGGGGAAAATAAAAATGAGAATTGGTTTTTATCCCACAGACACAACGGATACAGCAATTAACCATCTTTCCTTCCTATCCTAGACTTAAATGCTTTGTGTGCTACATTAAAACAATTCTAAATAACGAATAAGAGGGAACTAGATTTAAATTAATGCGACGTCTCTTCTATAATTTATTTTTTTCTGTGATTTTGAGTTTATCCAGCGCTGTTGCTCTAGCGCAGCCTTTTATTTCTGTTGATGTTACAACGAGGCGTATCTTAAAACATAATCAAGCTTTTGAGCGTTGGTATCCTGCTTCCTTGACAAAATTAATGACCGCTTATGTTATTTTTCGTGCCATGAGCCGAGGGGAAGTTTCACCAAACAAACATATCACCATCAGCGAATACGCCGCAAAAGCTCCCTCATATCGTTCAGGCTATAAAGCTGGTTCTGTACTCACACTTGATACAGCCTTAAGTATCACCATGGTTAAATCTACCAATGATTTAGCCATTGCCATGAGTGAAGCTGTTGCGGGTTCACAGAAAGATTTTGTACGTAAAATGAATAGCGAAGCTAAACGTTTAGGCATGTTTGGCACCCATTTTGCGAACGCAAGTGGTTTACCAGATCCTCAAAACTACTCCACGGCACGCGATATTGCTCTTTTAGCCGTTCAAATACGTCGAGAATTTCCACAATATGCTCATTATTTTTCTATTCCAGCCATTGATTTTGGTAATAATCGAAAAATCCAACATAACTCAAACAACCTCATTGGCCGTTTTTATGGGATAGACGGTATGAAAACAGGATTTATTTGTGCCTCTGGTTTTAATCTTGTTGCCTCAGCCACCCGCAATAAACGTACAATTATTGCTGTCATTCTAGGTGCTAACAACATAAGTGAAAGAGAAGAAAAAGCTGCACAACTTCTTGAAATAGGATTTTTGCACCAAGGAAGCCCCCAATTAACACTAGCAACATTAAAACCTTATGGGAGCAACATAACACAAGCCAACAATATGAGACAACAAACATGCACACCTGAAGCCATAAAAATGCATGCAAATTCATATGATGATCAAGGAAATATTATTCTCACCTCACCTTTTATCACTGCTCCACCTTCTTTTTCTCATCCTTTATCAGTACACCTCATTCGTACGCCACAAACACCTAAAATGACAGTAAAACCACTAAGAAAACCCTATATTCCGTATAAAAGGCACGCAAACCATTCTATAAAAAGCCATAAATCATAATCTACAATTAATTATAATACTTTGATTTATAATGATAATTAATTATTTTGTACCTTATGTCAAAACCACAAGTATTGTAAGATTCTCTCATTTCAAATCTGTATTTATTGAATCAATAAAACCAGTCTCTTGCGCGCCACAAGGTGGATGAACATGTAGATAAAATAATTAAAACAAGGAATAAAAATCCTTCCTATAAGTCCTTTCAAGAACCAAAAATTATCATAACATTGACGCTAAAAGTGTATAATATACCCACGTGCACCTACCTTTATAAGCGTAAAGATAGTGGTACAATGGATCTCATGAGGGATTAGCCATTACATCCCTCACGGACATCATTATAAATTGGTTAGACATACTGAGATATATTTTTTAAAAACAAAACTATGATTGATGATTAACATGAAAATAAAGCGCATCCCTCTCACGCTTATTACGGGTTTTTTAGGCTCTGGCAAAACAACTTTGCTCAACCGTATGCTACAAGACCCTCTTCTAACAGAATGTGCTGTTATCATCAATGAATTCGGCGAAATCAGTATTGACCACCTTCTGGTTGAAAAAACGACAGAAGGAATTATTGAGCTTGCCAATGGTTGCTTATGCTGTAATTTACGCAGTGATCTCATCGACACATTAATTGATTTAATAAATCGCGTTCAGGCAGGACAGATCAAACAACTCCATCATATTATCATTGAAACCACAGGGATGGCTGATCCCGCCCCTATTTTACAAATACTTTTAAGCCACCCATTGTTTATTCAAACATTGTCCATAAATGCTGTTCTTGCAACATTTGATACATTAAGTCCACTTTCCATATGTAAGCGCTATCCTGAAATATATAAACAATTAATATTTGCTGATAAAATCATTCTCACCAAAACAGATCTTAGAGACCCACAAACGCTTTCAGATGCACTCCTTAGCACACTTAAAACAATGAATCCTACAGCACAAATCATTGACGCCCATTCTAAAGATTTCTGTTCAAATCTATTAATAAATAACACATTATGGGATGAAAAAGTAGAAAATACAAAACTTAAACAAAATCTTACGACTACCCCACATGATCATACCCCCCATAAAACCATTCGTACCTTTTCACTAAACTGTGAGGGTCCTGTTGATTACGCCACAATTGAAGCTTTTTTAGATCTCCTACAAGAGCGTTATGGTACAAAATTATTACGTATTAAAGCAATTATCGCATTGCGTGATGACCCTTATCGCCCACTTGTATTACATGGCGTACAAACATTTTTTCATCCTCCCATAAGATTACCAGCATGGCCAAAAGGAATAAAACAAACACGTTTCGTCATCATTGCCGATGGTGTTGAAAAAGACGCAATACAAAAGCTTCTCAATGCTTTTTTTAATAAACCAGCAATAGATACTGCAGACAAAACAGCTCTCTTAGAAAATCCTCTAGTCATTCCAGGAATAAAATTTTAATTTTTTCTCCCCTTCAATGATATAACATTAAATTCATTAGCACCACCATCTTTATGCTTTTAAAGGAGCAAACCGGCACCATTACACACTTTGCTAATTCCCAATGTTGAAACAAGCCCTTGGTATTTTAGACGGTTTGTAAAAAGCATTTTAGTCTTTCTTGCACAGTTTCACCCACGCGGTTATCCCCGCTTGTAACGTGCAAGCAAATGGTTTTTATTTATTCAACATGGAACAGCTTTGAAATGAGAGAATCTTACGGTATTCAGGGTTCTAATTTAACTTGAATAACACTAAATTATCATTATAAATAAAATTGTTATGATAAAAAATTTAATATCCATCAATCTGCAAACGGATTGTTTTCTCTCTAAATGCGCTTCATCTGCAAACCACTTCATGTGATTCATTTCACAGACAGATTGACCAAATTCTTGGTTCTAAAATATTCTGCTCAACTCTATATTTATTCAAGCTAATTGAAATCAAAATCCCTGTTAAGAAAAAAACCAAAATCAGACAGAGGCAATATCGCATTTTAAAATATGTGAATGTATCTTATATAACAGCACGACAAGACAATATTTTACAGCATAAAAGAATAAAACTCTTTGAAAGAAATAAAAAGAGAGGTGCATTTTATGTTAACTTACTCTTCACTAAAAATGAAGATTGACACCAGTGCCGATGTGCAAACAATCCAACTTCTTTGAGAAAATTCCTCTTGGCTTCCCACTTCATATGATTTACTTACATTAAGGCTCTATGAAAAAACTCTGCACTTTAAGACTATTGACCACTCACTTAAACACCTTGTGTGCAAAGTTTTTGCATATCCTGTATCGCCATTATTAAGTGATAGTGTTTACGGTGCTGTAAGATACAATAACACTTACTGCATTAGAGAAACTGAATTTTTATCAATATCGCGATTAAAAACGTAACGTTTTTCATAAACCTCAACAGTTGGAGGTTGACGATTTTTTTCAAAAAAATCATAACCTTTCTTAAGCATAACCCAGAATTGATAATGAGGATTCTTGCTATGACGTGACATATTATCCTCGGTCATGCGGAAAGGAAAAGCCTGCAACTGAAACTCTCTTTGTCCTCCTTTAAAAGCATCCCGTGCAAACGCATAAATCTGAGCCATGTTCTTATCACTCATAGAATAACAACCTGCGGAAAAGCAAGAACCATGCACCATAAGATTGCTTCCTGTGCGACCATTTTCCTGATCATAAAGGTTAGGAAATCCTATATTAAAAGAGAGATAATATTTTGAATAAGGATTCATTTGGTTTGCGCTAATAGTATAAAAACCCTCTGGTGTCTGAAGATCCCCTTCTTTATATTTAGGTCCAAGCTTACCAGACCATTTGCAAATGCCATAGCGAGCAACCAAGATAAAAGGTCCTGAACGAGATTGCTTCCAAACTTCAGCAAGATTTTCTTCCTTAAAAAACCGCATCATAATCGGTGCATAGGGATCTATATCATACAGAACCATTCTATTTTTGATTTCTTGCGGCAACGGCTGTTCAACTTTAGCGCGAATAGAGGCTGGTAATCTTCCTTCACATGCTGCCAATAGTCCCATTACAAACAACACACACACAGCGAGGAATCTGCTAAATGTCATCGAATAAAACTCCAATCCAACACCCCTCACAAAAAATAACCTATGTTAGAGACCGACCAATTTGAAGGTATTTTTCCCTTCGCTCTTGTTTAAGCACTTGACCATCTTTTCCAGCCATAGCTTTTAAAGCCTCTGAAATAACATCACCCGTTGCATCAATGACAATCTCTTTGCCACGATGCGCTCCCCCTAAAGGTTCCGAAATAATGCCATCAATAATCTTTAAGCGATACAAATCTTGAGCGGTAATACGCATATTCATTGCAGCATCTTTTGCACGAGCTGGATCACGCCATAAGATAGAAGCTGCTCCTTCTGGTGAAATAACAGAGTAAATTGCGTGCTCCAACATATAAACTTTGTTGGCAGCCGCGATTGCTATCGCCCCTCCAGAACCGCCTTCTCCAATAACAACGGAAACCACAGGAACTTTCAAACGCAAAGTTGTAGCTGTTGATTGAGCAATTGCTTCCGCTTGCCCACGTTCTTCAGCGCTTACCCCAGGATAAGCACCTGCTGTATCAATAAAAGTAAGGAGGGGCAAACCAAAGCGGTCAGCCATTTCCATAATACGTACAGCTTTACGATAGCCTTCTGGACGTGCAGAACCAAAATTATAGCGCAAACGTGTTTGCGTATCGTGACCTTTCTCTTGACCAATATAAGCAACGGCCTCACCTTTAAAGCGTGCAAACCCCGCTTGAATAGCCTCATCTTCAGCAAACTTGCGATCTCCGGCCAAAGGCGTAACATCACTCAATAGGCGTTTAGAATAGTCCATAAAATGGGGACGATCCGGATGACGAGCGACTTGTGTTTTTTGCCACGGCGATAATTTTTTATAAATATCGCGCAACGCTGTTTGGGAACGCGTTTCAAGACGAGCAATCTCGTCACTCATATCAAGACTGCCTTTTTCCTGAGAAATTTTTTTTAATTCAAGAATTTTCCCATCAAGATCAGCAACTGGTTTTTCAAAATCAAGATAATTATACATTTGTGTCAACTCATTCAGTGTCACTTATACACTTATAATTTGCTTTATAAAGTCTTTTTCAAAAACATCACCTTTTCTTTAACGAGCCTTTTGCTCATCGGCAAGTGGATGATGCTCATTGACTAAACGATAAAGTCCCTCTTCCAACACATGGGTATAAATCTGAGTGGTAGCAATATCAGAATGACCTAACAAATGTTGAACGGCACGCAAATCAGCACCATTTTGCAAAAGATGACTAGCAAAAGCATGACGCAACACATGGGGAGAAAAGCTATCACTTCCTATCCCTGCTCTTCTAGCGAGATTTTTCAACTCTCGTGCAACGACTTGACGAGCAATATATCCTGTCTCGGAATGCGCAGGAAAAAGATAAGAACTCGTAGCGTCCTTTCCCTGATCACGCAAATTTAACCACTGTGAAAGAACTTGGCATGCTTTTTTTGATAACAGCACCATTCGTTCTTTTTTGCCCTTACCACGAACCAAAACGCTGTATTCATTCCTTCGAACAGACTGAACCGGCAGACTCACCAACTCACTAATACGTAACCCTGTTGCATAAAGCATTTCAATCAATAGCTGAAGACGCAGTGCACGGAAATAACCTTTGGACCCATAGTCTGCTTGATTGACTTCTAACTCCGCAAAATCAAGCAATTTTATCACTGTATCTTCACTCATGATTTTGGGCAAAGGACGCCTCTGACGAGGTGCATCAATATCATGAGAGGGATCATCTGCTCTCAACCCTTCAGCATAAAGGAATTGATAAAACTGACGCAAAGTTGATAAACGGCGCGCTTGCGACGATGCCGCAAAACCAAAAGTATGCATAAGTGACAAAAGAGTAATTAAATCTTCTTTTTGTGCTGAAAAAAGCGAAACAGAGTGTGAAGACAATTCGTCTTGTGCCCACTGCAAATCATGCTGATAAGCCGCAAGCGTATGAGACGAAGCCCCTCTCTCCGCACTCATCATCTCAAGAAAATGATCTATCACAGCACCACTTTTCATTTCATTGATTCGCTTCCGTAGAAAGATTCCATGAATCCAAGGGAACATCAATGTACATATCCACAGTTACTGGTTCAACCCAAACCACAAGAGCACCCATTATAATGAAAAGAACAGAAAGCAAAATGAAAAGAATCATCAAAAATCTAGTCAATGTTGGCATAAGACAATAACCTACCCAAAAATATTCTATCTCGTATTATGCCTCACAAAGATTAACAGGAATTGACTTTAAGATGGATAAATGCCGAAATAAAGTTATGAAAAGCAATCGACAAAAACGCGTCCCCATAACACAAATAAAGAATCAGCTCTTATCGTCCCTTGATAAAAGAGCACTTGTCCTTGTTGGTCTTATGGGGGCAGGCAAATCAGTGATCGGAAAACGCGTCGCCACCATGCTTCGTTTACCTTTTTATGATTCTGACCAAGAAATTGAAAAAGCTGCACAAATGACAATCACGGAACTCTTTGAAATTTATGGTGAATCCGAATTTCGTGCTCTTGAACAGCGTGTTATTCTAAACCTCATGAAAAAAAGTCCCCTTGTTTTAGCAACAGGTGGTGGTGCCTACATAAATGAAAATATCCGAAAAGCCATTCACCAAAATGGTATATCCATATGGCTAAAAGTCGATCTTGATATCCTCATGCAACGTGTCTCAAAGCACCCAACACGTCCCCTGCTTCAAACAGCCAATCCTAAAGAAACCATGCAAAAACTCATGGAACAGCGTTATCCTATCTATGCAAAGGCAAACTTAACAATTAACAGTCATAAAGAAAGCCGTCATACCGTAGCACAAAATGTTATACGATCCGTACAGCACTACCTATACACAGAAATTAACAATAGGGATAACCAGCATGCAAACCAAAACCGTCACTGTTAAACTGGACAAACACTGTTACGATATCATCATTGGTCCGGGTCTGATTACACAAGCTGCTTCACAAATTAAACATGCTCTTAATAAAAAAGATCCTCATCAAACGCGCTTGGCACTTGTTACAGATACAAATGTTGCTTCCCTTCATTTGGAGATATTGCAAGCAGAATTAACAAAAAATAAAATTCATACTGTCCCTATTATTGTAGAAGCAGGAGAACAATCAAAATCATTTTCAACCCTGCAAGTTGTCATCGATCAAATTCTTGCTGCGCGTTTAGAAAGAGGCGACTGTGTTATTGCTTTTGGCGGTGGTGTCATTGGTGATCTAGCAGGATTTGCGGCAAGTATAATCCGCCGTGGCATGAACTTCATTCAAATGCCCACAACGCTTCTTGCACAAATTGATTCTTCTGTTGGTGGAAAAACGGGAATCAATAGCCAATATGGCAAAAATCTTATTGGTGCCTTTTATCAACCACAATGCGTTATTGCTGACACGTGTCTTCTTGATACCCTGCCACCGCGCGAATTTCGCGCTGGCTACGCAGAAATAGTAAAATACGGTCTCATTAACCAACCTGACTTTTTTGAGTGGCTTGAAAAAAATGGGCAGAAAATTTTCTCTAATGGCCCTATGCGAACAGAGGCCATTGTTCGCTCATGCCAATTTAAAGCTGCCATTGTAGCACGTGACGAACATGAGAAAGGAGAGCGCGCACTCTTAAATCTCGGCCATACATTTGGACACATGCTTGAAACAGCAACCGCTTATGACTCCAACCGTTTAATCCATGGCGAAAGTGTAGCAATTGGGATGATTCTAGCTCATCAATTCTCTGCTCAATTAAATTTAATAAGCCCCACGCTTACACAACGCATTGAAGCGCACTTCAAATCTATAGGATTGCCTACACAATTAAAGGATATCCCAGGATGTCTACCAGATGCTGAAACTTTAATGACTCTCATTGCCCAAGATAAAAAAGTTTCGCAAAACAATTTGACTTTCATCTTAACACGCGGACTTGGCCAATCATTTATTGCAAAAAATGTTTCACCAGATGCCGTTTTATCCTTTTTGGAACAAAAATTAACAGAAATTCGTTAATTCATATTGAATATAATTGATTCGTTTTTATACTTCTATTAAAGATTAACATGATGATGTCTGCGTAGCTCAGTAGGATAGAGCACAGGATTCCTAAAGAAATTGGGCACTTTGAGAAGAAATCCTCAAAGTGAATCTGCTCAAATTCGGGGAAAGCTTCATGGGCGACTATATGCCAATCCCGAGCCAAGTCTCTTTTCAAATGAGAGAAAGGTGTAGAGACTGAACGGGCAGCACCTAAAGAGCAAAAGCTTCAAGGTGAAGAGACAGTCCAGACCACAAACAGCCGATAAGGCTGGCGGTGAAAATCGAAGTGGTATGAATCCTGGGGTCGCAGGTTCGAATCCTGCCGTAGACACCATCGTATCAGTCAAATTATTCTTTGTGCACAATATTAGGAATATAGGGAAGCATCATGAAAAAAACTTTACACATTTTAGGATTTTTCACCGCTTTAAGTTTATCACTCTTCAGCTCAAACAATAGCTTAGCTGGTTCTTTAATCATTGAAGTACCAGACAATCCAGAGCCCAAAACAGAGACCATTACCTATCAGTGTGAAACTGGAGCAGGTAAAGAGCGCATTGAGGCAGTCTATCTTAATGCTGATAATATTTCGTTGGTTGATTTCAAATGGAATGGTGACCGTGTCATTGCTGCTAATGTCATCGCGGCAACAGGAGCAAAATTTGCAGGAGCTCAGTATATCTGGTGGGAGAAGAACAAAGAAGTCACGCTTTATGACCTTGCTCAGGATCCAGAAGAAAAAAAACCTATCCTCTGTAAAGATGAGTCAACATTATTATTTTAAATAACACGGGAAATATTATGAAAAAAATTTCTTTTACTAAACAATTTTTCATTACTTTAAGTGTGCTCCTCCTCGGTTCAATTAATGCATTAGCAAGTTCTTTAGTCATTGAAGTACCAGATGATCCAGAACCAACAACAGAGACCGTCTCCTATCAATGCGATATGGGAACAAGCAAAGAGTATGTTGAAGCAACTTATTATAATGCTGGCAATATTGCGCTTGTTGATTTAAAATGGAACGGTAAGCGCATCGTTGGTTCTAATGTAATTGCCGCTTCTGGAGGAAAATATGTGGGTGGACAATACATTTGGTGGATAACTAAAAATGAAGCCATATTTTACGATCTTATTAATGATCCAAAAGAAGAAAAGCCCATCCACTGTGTAGAAGAAAAAAGCACAGAATAAGGAAGATTCTTACATTTCAAGAACCGCGCTGGCTCTCATCTCGTGATGTTCCTTCTGATGTGGGTAGCTTTTCCTCCGTTTGGTGTAATAAAAGAGCCAGCGGTTTTTCTGATTGTTTTTCTGAATGATGTCGATAAGCTGCTGTATGTGAAAGCAACATAGAAGCTACCGGTGCTGTTAAAAACAAAAAAAACATCAGCAACACTTCATGAAAAACAAAATAATGGTCCACAAATATTGAATAAAGAAATGAAGAAATAAGAATACTACCAACGCCCCAACTCGTACATACTGAAAGCATATGCAAACGCTTATAAAAATTGGAAAAACGCACCAAACCTATCGTTGCGATCAATGTCAATCCAGACCCTAATATTAAGAAAACTGTGATAGCAATAGCAACCACAAGCGATATATCATCTTTCATTCAATAATCTCCCCCCGCATAAGAAATTTCGCCAAAGCGATGCTTGAGACAGATCCCAACAATCCAATAATGAGAGCTGCGACAAAATAAGTGGTTGTTTCTGAACGAATATCGAATGTAAGAAACAAAAGAATAGTGGTTATATAAAGGGCATCCAAACCAACAATTCTATCCTGCGCCCGTGGACCACGAATCAACCGAAACAGCGCGAAAATCACCGCTAAACTTAAAAAAAACTGTGAAAAGAAAAGCCCCCAATAAAGAATCACCATACTCATAAAAAAATCTCCAAAAGCAATTGCTCATACCGTTGTTTGATCAACTGTTTGTAATCATATCCATTTTTTAAATTTAAGACATGAAGCAAAAGTTCACCCTTTTTACTATTATAGGCAACCCAAGCAGTTCCAGGGGTTGCCGAAAGGATGCATGCTAAAATAGCCAAAGCAGTGCGATTATGAAGCAGAAGAGGTACTACAATAAAACCAGATTTCTGCACTCGAGACCTTTTTGTTAAAACAAACCAAGCCACCGAAACATTTGAGAATATAGAATCTATAAATACTCGAAAAACGAGACGAAAAACCGCACTCCAGCTTTTAATAACAACCTTCTCCGGCTCCAGAAGCCGTATCATCCAACCACAAAACAAAGCGGTTAAAATCCCTAAAAGCAATTGCCCTAAACTAAAACCATTTAAAATAAGCCACATAAGGACAATGACACCACTGAAAAAAGGGGAAGGACAAAAACAATTCATTTACTTATCTCCCTATTTTCGAGAGAAAAATCCGTTAAAACGCTCCCAATATAGTTTTGAGGTTCATACAAAGTCTTAGCAGTTTCAGACATATAATGACTAACAGGACTGGCTACAATTGTTATAAGAAAACACAAAGCAAGGAGAACGGCAATAGGCGCAAATTCTATCACTTGCACACGAGGAATACGCCCTTCAAGAGAAACCCAAAAAGTTCGGATACCCGTTCGTGTCAATGCAATCAAAGCCGCAAAACCAGAGAGAGTGACAAAAATTACAAAAAGCCAATCTTGGTAAACCGGAAGAGAAGCAGAAAAATCCTCTCTACTGTGGTTTAAAATTGCCATGAACATCATAAATTTAGCAACAAAACCAGAAAAAGGCGGTAATCCAATAATCAAAATGGCACAGATACCAAAACAAGCTCCAAGAATTGCCAAGGTTACTGGAAAATAGATGCCAACTTCATCTTCTTCCTCCTCTTCATCGTCACCATACACCTCCATTGTGACAGCAAGAACATTAGCAGCCACATCTTGACAGCGTTCAACTAACTCTACCAAAAGAAAAAAAGCTCCCAGTGCTAAAGTTGAAGAAACAATATAAAAAAGTGCGCCTGCTGTCAGTGCTGTATTGCCTATCCCGATCGCAGCCAACAATGTACCAGAAGAGACAAGAACGCTATAAGCTGCCAAACGCACCAAAACTTGGCTCGCCAATACCCCAATAAAACCAACAATCATAGTGGCAAGCCCACCATAAAACAAAACCGTATGACCAAAATGGTTAAAATATTCACTTTCAGGACCAAACCATAGCAACGTTAAACGTAAAATAATATAAATACCAACCTTGCTCAAAAGTGCAAAAGAAGCTCCAACAGGCGCTGCTGCTGCACTGTAAGTTGGCACCAACCAAAAATTAAGCGGCCACATACCCGCTTTAAGCAAAAAAGCAATACCTAAAAGTGCAACACCTATTTCGAACAAAACAATATCTGTAGAAGATATATATTTTATTTTAACAGCCAAATCGGCCATATTAAGAGTACCAACGACTCCATAAATGAGCGCTATACCAACTAAAAAAAATAATGAAGCAACAAGATTAACCACAACATAATGCAATCCTGCGCGCACGCGTGTCTGACCAGAACCATGCAAAGCAAGCCCATAGGAAGCCGTTAACATAACTTCAAAAAACACAAATAAATTAAATAAATCGCCAGTCAAAAAAGCACCATTTATCCCCACCATAAAAAATTGCATTAGTGACTGAAAATGAGAACCAGCTTTGTACCAATGAGCCCGCGCAAAAACCAACACGCTAGTCACCAACAAGCTGGAAAGTAAAAGCATCATAGCGCTTAAGCGATCAAGGACTAAAACAATTCCAAAAGAAGACGGCCAATTACCAAGTCGATAAACATCGCAAGCCGGTGCTATTTCAAGAGTACGTATAATCAATAAAATGGCAGTAACGACCAACAGTCCCGCAGAAGAAAGACTGATGAATGATTTAAGTCTTGCACGACGTTCATCATAAAAAAGAAGAAGTGCCCCAGTGATTAACGGCAAAAGAATAGGCAAAATAAGGAGATGATGCACTCCTATTTCCATTATTGCACCTCACGTCCATCAACGTGATCAGAACCCGTTAAACCACGTGAAACCAACAAGATAACTAAAAATAAAGCTGTTGTTGCAAAACCAATCACAATCGCAGTTAAAACCAAGGCTTGTGGAAGAGGATCGACATAATTAGCTGGATTAATAACAGTGGTAGGATCAACAATTGGAGCAGCATTACTACGCGGTCTACTCATTGAAAATATAAAAAGATTAACACCATAGGAGATCAAGGACAAACCAAGAATGACTTGAAAAGTACGTGGACGCAAAACAAGCCAAATACCTGATCCGACAAAAACACCGATACCCAAAGAAAGAACAATTTCCATTAATTTTCCTTCTCTTTTAAAATAGGTTTCTTACCGATTCGGTAACTCCTAATTGACTGGTGTGCAAGTGCAATTAAAATGAGAACAGTTGCTCCTAACACAAGAGAAAGCACACCAAAATCAAACAAAAAAGCAGATGCCATGGGAACTTTCCCAATTAACGGAAGATGAATATATCGAAAAAAGGATGTTAAAAAAGGATATCCAAAAAACCAAGAGCCCATCCCCGTTACGACTGACAATAATAAACCAAAGCCTATCCAACGCAAAGGTAAAACTCTCAAATGCGTTTCCACCCACCGAATATCGCGTGCAAGATATTGTAAAATAAATCCTATAGCCAAAGTAATACCACCGACAAATCCACCTCCTGGCAGATCATGCCCTCGCATGAATAAATAAATAGCAAAAGCGATAATAATTGGAAAGAGCCAACCCATAATAACAGCAGGAACAGCTAAATAATTCAATACTGTATCTCCCACATTTCGATTAGGCTGTGCTATATCAAAGGCTTTCTGGATACGTTGTTGAAAAGGCGCATCAATACTCTCAGGCGCAGGACGAAAACGTCGTAAGAGTGCAAAAACAGTAAGGGAAACAACACCCAAAACCACAATTTCTCCCATGGTATCAAAACCACGGAAATCAACCAATAACACATTCACAACATTGCGACCACCAGCATCTGAGTAAGCATGCGTTAGAAAAAAATCAGAAATCGTTGTACCTTGGGGACGTGTCATCACTGCAAAAGAAAGCCATGCTACACCAGCACCTCCTACAAGGGATATGATGAAATCACGGAAACGACGCAAGCGAACCCAAAAATGAACAGCAGCTGGCCCAGGGTCATGCAAACGTTTAGGCAACCACCGTAAACCAAGCAATAATAAAACGACTGTAACAACCTCAACAACCAATTGTGTTATTGCTAAATCAGGAGCAGAAAGCCATAAAAAGGTTGCACAAGTCATCAAACCAGCTCCCCCTAAAAGCATAAGTGAAGCAAGACGATGAAACTTTGCTCGCCAAGCAACTAAAAGCGCACATAATCCGCCAACCAGCCAAAGAGCGAGAAAAGGAATATCAAGTGGAAAAAGCGGTAATGTCCCCACTGGAATGAAACCATCGCACCAAAGTAAAAGACCAACAAAGGCAAAACAGACCCAAAAAATCCAATGCAATTGGATCTGCAAACGGCGTGTTGACAAAGCAGACTCCACCGCACGGGCCCATTTCCAAGAAATAATTACGAGAATGCGTTCAAAAATACGCGGTCCTTTTAAGTGACGGAAAAAAGGAGCCCCATCATCACAGGATAAAAAATAACGATGCCCAACAGCATAGAGCAATCCGCCCCCTAATAATGCAACAAAGCTCATCACTAATGGAGTGTTAAACCCATGCCAAACAGCCAAACTATAAGGAATTGTCATTGGTCCTAAAACAGACACGACCGCATTATCTAAAATAGGTCCTATTGTTAAATTAGGAAAAATACCAACCGCTAAACAAATAAACACCAAAAGCTCCATTGGTAAACGCATGAAATGCGGTGGTTCATGGGGAGTCTTGGGTAAATTGTCAGGCTTTGGTCCTAAAAAAACGCCATGAATAAAGCGTATAGAATAGGTCACACTAAACAGACTAGCTAGCGTTGCCACATAAGGCGCAATCCAATCGAGCCATGATTCCATATGCGTTTCAACAGCTTCAGCAAAAAACATCTCTTTCGATAAAAAACCATTCAACAAAGGAACCCCAGCCATCGCTGCACTCGCAACTAAAGCAAGAGTTGCTGTGATAGGCATAGAACGATAAAGCCCTGACAGTTTACGCATATCACGTGTTCCCGTCTCGTGATCAATAATGCCAGCAGCCATAAATAAAGAAGCTTTAAAAGTAGCATGATTGGCCATATGAAAGATCGCCGCAACACATGCAAGTGGACTACCAAGACTTAAAAGTGTTGTAATTAATCCAAGATGACTAATAGTCGAGTAAGCAAGCAGTCCTTTCAAGTCTTGCTGAAACATGGAAAAATAGGCACCTAGAAGAAGAGTTGAGAGTCCTGAAAAGCCAACCAGCCAAAACCAAGATTCTGTTCCAGAGAGCACAGGCCATAAACGAACAAGCAAAAACAATCCCGCTTTTACCATTGTTGCCGAATGCAAATAAGCCGATACGGGAGTTGGAGCAGCCATCGCGTTAGGTAGCCAAAAATGAAAGGGAAATTGCGCGCTTTTTGTTAACCCTCCCAATAAAATACAAATAAGGATAGGACTATAAAGAGAACTTGACCGGATCATATCTCCAGACTGTAGCACCTTATCCAAATCAAAACTGCCAACAGTATACCCAATCAATAAAACTCCAATAAAAAGAGCAAAGCCGCCAAAACCTGTGATCGTTAGAGCCATACGCGCACCCTCACGCGCACTTGCATTATGGTACCAATAGCCGATCAGCAAAAAAGAAAAAATACTGGTAAGTTCCCAGAAAACAACCAAAAAGACGAGATTACCTGATAAAACTATTCCTATCATTGATCCCATAAAGGCCAAAAAAAAGGAAAAAAAACGCGGTACAGAATCCGCTGGATCTATGTAATAACGTGAATAAATGACAACAAGCAGCCCAATCCCTGTAATAAGCAAGCAAAAAAGCCACGACAAACCATCTATGCGGAGAATCAAATCGCTTCCCCATTCTGGAAGCCAAGAAATATCTAAACGCACTATGTGGTTTCCGCGAACTTCCGGATAAAGCATTATTGCAAAAATAAGACAGAAAAGTGCGACAACCCCAGCAAACCACGCTTCATTATTTTTTGCTGTCGAACGAAAAAAGCCAATGACAGCACTTCCACCAAAGGGAAGCAAAACGAGCAATACCAACATTGCTTCCCGTGTTGTCATTCTTTAAACTCCATTTTACCTTAATATTTTGTCATCGACAAAACAAAAACTTATATTCTCACCCCCATTCCACACTTAATGATAATAAGATTTAATAAAACTTAAAAGCATTTAAAATTTTTAAAAAAACAATGCTTGCATGAAAATACTGCGCACCACACAAGTCTTCTCTTTATTGTAAGAACAATAACGCTCACGACAAGAAGCAATTAAAATTTTATTTAATTTCTATCCTTTAAAAAAGCGTGATAAACACTGCCTACGCCCCCCATGAAAAGGCTGAAAACTATTATCATTTTTATTATAAGAGCGATAACGCGCAAGGCAAGATTCAATATGTTGTTTAAGCATCCATGGCTCTTTTTTTTCTAATTTTTCCGAAGAAGACGTTAAAAACACTTTTTTAGCATCTGGTACAACTTTTAATGATGCGCCTTTTGTGCTTAAGTGCGGTGATGTAATAAATGCCACTTCAGGATACCACCAATTATCACTGTATTTACGATAACCACGCCGATAATGACGATAACCTTTAAAACCATTAAGTTCTCTACGCCCCGTAAAAATCAAAGGCACCGAAATATCTTGGAGAGAAGTCTGAGTAACCAGTTTGGCTTTAGCATCACTCCTATTTTGCCCCCAATTAATAAGAGTGGTTGTTATAATGAAAAAACTGCTAACAAATACAAAAGCTAAAGCATAATATAATTTTTTTTTCATACTCATAACAAAAAACTCAACATAATAAACAACAGTAATTACAGAAAGCCTTTCTCTTGCTGGACAGAAACAGATTCTTTTCTTAAGATTCTTTTTTCTTGAGACATTCTGTTACTCTTTGTACTAAACGTTGATCTTGGCAATAAGATCCTACAAAAAAGAATGAATAAATGATGATAAAAACCCCCTACTATCTTATAGACAAATCGAAACTCATCAAAAACATGCAAACAATTTCTCGTTTACGGGAAATGTCCGGAGCTAAAATTTTACTTGCTTTGAAATGTTTTGCCACATGGAGTGTTTTTGATTTAATGTCTGAGTTCATGGATGGAACCACATCATCATCCCTTTATGAACTGCGTTTAGGAAGAGAAAAATTTGGCAAAGAAACCCATGCTTATTCAGTGGCTTGGGCAGATGATGAAATTGATGAAGCCTGTGGTTATGCAGATAAAATCATCTTTAATTCCATCCAACAGCTTCAACGCTTTTCTGATGCAACAAAAACCATTCAAAGAGGTTTAAGGTTAAACCCAGGAATGAGCGCATCAAATTTTGATCTTGCCAACCCCTCTCGCCCTTTTAGCCGCTTAGGAGAAACAAACCAAAGCGCTATCAAAGAAGTTCTGCCTCTTATCAACGGATTGATGATCCATAACAATTGTGAAAATGCTGACTTTAATCTTTTTAACCAAATGCTTGGGTATATGGAAGAAAAATTTGCAGAACTTTTTTCTGCTGTTGACTGGATAAGCCTTGGCGGCGGAATCCATTTTACGGCTGAAAATTATCCTCTAGAAGCTTTCGCAAAACGCTTAAAACAATTTTCTAAAACTCATGGTGTCACTCTTTTTCTAGAACCAGGAGAAGCTGCTATTACCAAAAGCACCACTTTAGAAGTCAGTGTTCTTGACACATTGTATAATGAAAAGAATCTAGCCATCGTTGATAGCTCAATTGAAGCACATATGCTTGATCTTCTCATTTATCGTGAGAATGCCAAATTAGAACCCAATCAAGGTCCACACGAAATTATGATTTGTGGAAAGTCTTGTCTTGCCGGCGATATTTTTGGAACATTTCAATTTCAAAAACCTCTTAAAATAGGCGATAGACTGTCTTTTCAGGATGCAGCAGGTTATACAATGGTCAAGAAAAACTGGTTTAATGGCGTTACAATGCCTGCTATTGTTCTCAAAGAGTGCGATGGTACATTAACACTTCAACGCCAATTCAGCTATAACGACTATCAGGAAAGCCTTTCATAAAGATAAACCATAAAAAACGTCATACAACAGTATTAAAAAGGAGATGGACCTACAATGAAAAAAAATGTTCTCATTATTGGTGCCGGAGGTGTTGCACAAGTTGTTGCGCATAAATGCGCTCAAAACAACGATATTCTTGGTGAAATTCATATTGCTTCACGAACACTCAAAAAATGTGAGGCCATCATTGCTTCTATTAAAGAAAAAAACACAATGAAAGAACAGGGTGTTTTCAAAAGCCATTCGCTCAATGCCATGAATGTAGAAGAAACTATAAAGCTCATCCAAAAGACCAAATGCGAAATTGTCATTAATGTTGGTTCTGCCTTTCTTAATATGTCTGTTCTTTCAGCTTGTATTGAAACCAAATGCGCTTATATCGATACCGCAATTCATGAAGACCCATTGAAAATTTGTGAAACACCTCCTTGGTATGGCAATTATGAATGGCCTCGACGTCAAGAATGTGAAAAAGCTGGTATAACCGCTATTTTAGGAGCAGGTTTTGACCCAGGTGTAGTGAATTCTTATGCTGCATTAGCGCGCGATGATTATTTTGATAAAATCACAGATATTGATATTATTGATATTAATGCCGGAAATCATGGGCGTTGGTTTGCTACAAATTTTGATCCAGAAATTAACTTCCGTGAATTTACAGGACAAGTATGGTCATGGCAAAATAAAAAATGGACTTCCAATAAAATGTTTGAAATCAGCCATGAATGGGATCTTCCCGTTGTGGGAAAACAAAAAGCCTATATGACAGGACATGATGAAATTCATTCACTTTCCAAAAATCTTGATGTAGAGAATGTCCGTTTCTGGATGGGATTTAGTGATCGTTATATCACTGTTTTTACGGTTCTAAAAAACCTCGGACTCTTATCCGAACAACCAATTAAAACGGCAGAAGGTCAAGAAGTTGTGCCCTTGAAAGTCGTGAAGGCCGTCTTACCCGACCCTTCCTCTCTCGCCCCAGACTACACAGGAAAAACCTGTATTGGGGGTCTTATTAAAGGCGAAAAAGATGGAAACCCGAGAGAAATTTTTATCTATAATATAGCCGATCACAAACAAGCTTTTCATGAAACTGGGGCACAAGGCATTTCCTATACAGCTGGCGTACCAGCAGCCGCAACAGCTCTTCTTATTGCCACAGGCGAATGGGATGTTAAAACTATGGTCAATGTAGAAGAATTACCACCCCACCCTTTCCTTAAATATCTTGATCATATGGGGCTTCCCACTTTTATAAGAGAACAACAAGAGGATAAAAAATTACAATTTTAATACTTATAGAAAGCATATGCTTAATTTTTTAAGTTATCACAAAACTGCTCAATGAAAACAAACTTAATATTCTCGTGTAATTATGGTTTTCAAAAAAATTTTAGCTATTCGTTATATTTTGGCAACATTGCGATTTCTTAACAACCTTAAAGAAGAGACATATCATCTTTTTAAGACATAGCAAGCAATGATCAAGATAAACAGAGAAGCAAAAACTAATTTAATCACACTGTATGACTTGTCTTATCATCAAAAAGATAGTGTCATAAACAAAAGATATAAAAATACTGCTCTTTTAAATAAGAGCGGTATTTTTTAGAATATTCAATCCCTTCCCTCTTCATATATAACGTTACGCTGAATACTATAAGATTATCTTAATCACAAACTCTCTCACATTGAAGCAATTAAAATCTTTTGTCTGCACATCACAAACAAAGCAAGCGTATGAGTAAAAAATGACAAATTTCTCTTATGAAAACGCTCAAATAATAAAGAGCTTTAGCAATATTGAAAACTGAAAAAGTGTATTATAATGTCAGTGTGTACTTTTACTAAACATAAAGATGATGGTGCACAATAGGTCTTGTAACAGTTTGAATGAATTTCATATATTTCAAGAGGAACTTTACAGTTATACCATTCACGAGCCACCATCGCGAAGTAGATTTGAGCATTTTGAGAGATGTTTGCTTAACACAAAACACGCAGATAAGCTCGGAATCCTATCTTAAATATTTTATAACAGTATAAAAACTACCCCATATATAAAACTTTACATAGACGAAACACCACCGCTCTAAACGATAGTGCACAACAGAATAATCAATCAAAACTGCACAACAGATATCTAAAACAGTAATTATCGAAAAGCATACAACAAATGGAACATTTTAATACAATTGGTTATATTCCTTTTTAAAGTTTTAAAATGTTGTTGCATGCTTCACTAATATTTTCTGCCTCATGTGCCTTTTAAAATGTACTTTTTAAAAGCTTTTTAAATATGAAGTGGTTTAGCAAATGTTGCCAAAGCTGCCTCACGCACGGCTTCTGATAAGGTAGGATGTGCATGGCAACAACGTCCCAGATCTTCTGATGAACCACCAAATTCCATTAAAACTGCAATTTCATGGATCATTTCACCAGCACCAAATCCAAGAATATGTCCTCCTAATACCCTATCTGTTTTTTTATCAGAAAGGATTTTAACGAACCCATCACTCTTTTGCATTGCACGTGCACGACCATTGGCCATAAAAGGAAATTTGCCAACATTATATTCAATACCAGCAGTTTTTAGCTCTTCTTCTGTTCTTCCTACACTCGCAATTTCCGGCTGTGTATAAACAACACTAGGAATAACATCAAAATTAACATGCCCTTTTTGACCTGCCAAAATCTCTGCCACAGCAATGCCTTCTTCCTCTGCTTTATGTGCTAACATTGGCCCTTTTACGACATCACCAATTGCATAAATTCCTGGAACATTCGTCTGCCAATGGGCATCAATTGCAATAAATCCGCGTTCATCTAACTGAACACCAGCCTCTTGTAAGCCAAGCCCCTCTGTATAAGGAGAACGTCCAGTAGCAATAAGCACAACATCAGCCTCTAAAGTTTCAGATTCACCACCTTTGACAGATTCAAAGCTCACCTGAGCAGTTGAGTCAGATTGTGTAACAGCTGTTACCTTTGCACCCGTTTTATATTCAATTCCCTGTTTTTCCATTAATTTCTGAAATTGCCGTGAAACTTCACCATCCATTGAGCCCAAAACTTTATTAAGATACTCAATAATGGTCACCTTAGCACCTAAACGGCTCCAAACTGATCCAAGTTCTGAACCAATGACACCAGCACCTACTACAATCATATGCGTTGGTACTTTTTCAAGCGAAAGAGCTCCCGTAGAAGAAACAATAGTCTTTTCATCAATTTCAACATTCACCCCTGGAATGCCTGAATTCTCTGAACCGGTAGCAATAATAATATTTTTTGTCTCAATTGTTTGTTTATTACCATCTCTGGCAACAACTTCCACATGATCCGCATTCAAAATTTTGGCTGTCCCAAAAAAAGTATCAACTTTATTTTTTTTCATCAAAAAAGAAACACCACTCGTATTGGCTGTCACCACAGCTTTCTTATGAACCATCATTTGTTCAAGATTAAGCTTAGATTTACCAATAGAAATACCAAGCGTTTCAAAACCATGCTGGGTTTCAGAAAACACTTCTGAAGCATGCAACAACGCTTTAGAAGGAATACAACCAACGTTGAGACATGTTCCTCCTAATGTTGTACGCTTTTCAATAATTGCTACTTTAAGTCCCAGTTGCGCCGCTTTTATTGCTGCTACATAACCACCTGGACCCGCTCCGATCACAGCCACATCATAAGACATCCGTTTCTCCTTTCATCCTGAAAACTGTATTTTACAAATCAAGAACAAGGCGTTCCGGATCTTCTAAGCTTTCCTTAACACGCACAAGGAAAGTCACAGCTTCTTGCCCATCCACAATACGGTGATCATAAGAAAGCGCTAAATACATCATGGGGCGGATCACAACTTGACCCTCAACAACCATTGCTCGCTCTTTAATCGCATGCATTCCCAAAATACCAGATTGTGGTGCATTCAAAATCGGTGTTGACATCAACGATCCATACACACCACCATTGGTAATGGTAAAAGTTCCGCCCTGCATATCAGAAACGGCTAATTTTCCATCACGCGCAAGACGCCCCAAACGACCAATCTCTTTTTCAATCTCTGCCAATGACATTTGATCTGCATCTCGCACCACTGGAACAACAAGCCCTTTATCCGTTCCAACAGCAATTCCAACATTGACATAGTTTTTATAAACAATATCTGTCCCATCAATCTCTGCATTAACAGCAGGAAGTTCTTTTAATGCATGACAAACAGCCTTGGTAAAAAAACCCATAAAACCAAGCTTAACGCCATGTTTCTTTTCAAAAAGATCCTTATAACGCTTGCGCAAATCCATCACCGCTGACATATCAACCTCATTAAATGTGGTTAACATTGCTGCTACATTTTGTGCATCTTTAAGACGGCGAGCAATTGTTTGACGCAATTTCGTCATACGAACCCGCTCTTCACGTGTTTCTTGGACAGGATGTGCCGAAGAACTCGCCGCAGAGGAAGAGGGTGTAGGGGCATTTGTACTTTGTTTTAATCCACCAAGAACATCTTCTTTAAGAATTTGTCCACGTTTTCCAGAACCTGAAATATCGCTTTTTGCAACATTATTTTCAGCCATCAATTTTGCTGCTGAAGGAGAAGGAGGCATTGCACTACTCAAAGCAGGCTTCTCCGATTCAGATGAAGCCGCTGGAACAAGTGTAGCAGAAGGTGAAAGTGATTGGGAGATACCAGCTTCTCCAGCTTTCACCACTCCTAAAAGAGCATTTACTTCAACCGTATCGCCTTCTTTTGCAATGATTTCAGATAATTTCCCAGCAACAGGAGAAGGAACTTCAACAGTTACCTTATCAGTTTCTAATTCAACCAAAGGCTCATCCATAGCGACAGCTTCGCCAAGTTTTTTAAACCATTTGCCAACCGTTGCTTCGGTAACCGATTCGCCCAAAGTAGGAACACGAATTTCAGTAGTCATAATATTTTTCCATACATCAGAGTAGTAATAAATTAAGAACCTAACGCGTCTTTAAGAAACGCAGCCAGTTGTTCAAGGTGTTTCACCATCAACCCAGAGGCCGGTGACGCACTCGCAGGACGTCCTGCATAACGAGCACGTGAATATTGCGCATTAATATGCGTCAAAACCCATTCCAAATAAGGCTCAATAAATGACCAAGCCCCCATGTTTTTTGGTTCCTCTTGGCACCAAAAAACTTCCGCCTGCAAAAAGCGCGATAACACATTCACCAAAACTTTTGCAGGGAAAGGATAAAGCTGTTCAATACGAAGGAGGTAAACATCATCAATACCCTTTTTTTCACGTTCTTCATAAAGATCGTAATAAACCTTACCAGTACAAAGAACGACACGGCGAATCTTATTATCTTTTTGCAACTTAATGACAGAATCTTTGAGACATTCTGCATCATCAAGCAACACACGACAGAAACTTGTTTCTGGCCCCATTTCATTGAGAAGAGAAACAGCTCGCTTATGACGTAAAAGTGATTTCGGTGTCATCAAAATCAATGGCTTCCGGAAATCACGCTTAATTTGTCGACGCAAAATATGAAAATAATTTGCAGGGGTTGTACAATTAGCAACCTGCATATTATCTTCCGCACAAAGTTGAAGAAACCGTTCTAAACGTGCAGAAGAATGCTCCGGCCCTTGCCCTTCAAAACCATGAGGCAATAAACACACAAGACCAGACATACGAAGCCACTTACGCTCTGCAGATGAAATAAATTGATCAAAAATGACCTGTGCACCATTAGAGAAATCACCAAATTGTGCTTCCCAAAGTGTTAATCCTCGTGGTTCAGCAAGAGAATATCCATATTCAAAACCAAGAACAGCTTCTTCAGAAAGCATAGAATTAACAACGTCATAAAGCGCTTGCCCCTTTTGTAAATGATTCAAAGGAATATAACGCGCCTCATTTTCTTGGTCATAAAGAACTGAATGACGTTGTGAAAAAGTTCCCCGTTCAACATCTTCACCGGAAAGACGAACCGGCGCTCCTTCCAAACAAAGTGAACCAAAAGCTAAAGCTTCAGCGGTTGCCCAATCAACCCCCTCACCGGTTTCAAAAATTTTAGCACGATTATTTAAAAAACGTTGAATGGTTTTGTGAACGTGAAAATTCGCCGGAATTTCAACAATTTTCTGACCAATTTCCTTTAAAGTTTTTAATTCAACACCGGTTGTTCTAGAATGCTGCTCATCAGAACTACTAAAAGCTTTGAGTCCCGTCCAGCTCCCATCAAGCCAATCAGCCTTATTAGGTTTATAAGAAGCACTTGCTTCAAGTTCACCTTCAAGTTTATCGCGCCATAATTTTTTTTGTTGCTCAATCTCTTCCGAAGTAATCATTCCTTCTGCTACCAATTGATCACTATAGAGTTGAAGAGTTGTTTTATGATTACGTATTGCTTTATACATAAGCGGCTGCGTAAAGGAAGGTTCATCACCTTCATTATGCCCATAACGGCGATAACAAAACATATCAATAACCACTGGTTTATGGAAAATTTGGCGAAACTCTGTTGCTATTTTGGCAACAAAAACAACTGCCTCAGGATCATCACCATTCACATGGAAAATTGGTGCGTCAATCATTTTTGCGACATCTGATGGATAAGGCGAAGAACGTGAAAAACGTGGAGATGTTGTAAAACCAATCTGGTTATTAATAATAACATGAAGTGAGCCTGCAACACGATAACCTTTAAGACCTGAAAGACCAAAAGTTTCTTGGATAACGCCTTGTCCTGCAAAAGCGGCATCACCATGAATAAGCAATGGCATCACTTTTGAACGCTCACTTAATGGGAGTAAATCAGTATGCGCAGGTCCCATAAGTTGATCTTGTTTAGCACGTGCTTTTCCCATAACAACCGGATCAACAATCTCAAGATGAGATGGATTGGCCAACAGTGATAAATGAACTTTTTTACCATCAAAGTCCAGATCAGCGGTAGTTCCCAAATGATATTTAACATCACCGGATCCCTCCACATCATCAGGCTTGTAAGATCCCCCTTTGAATTCATGAAAAATAGCCCTATGCGGTTTGGCAAGAACTTGTGAAAGAACATTTAAACGACCACGATGCGCCATTCCTAAAATAACTTCCTGCACCCCCAAAGCACTACCACATTTGATAATCTGTTCAAGAGCGGGAATCAGCGCCTCACCACCATCGAGTCCAAAACGCTTTGTACCTTTATATTTAGTGTCTAAAAACTGTTCGAATCCCTCTGCCTGAATAAGCTTATTCAGAATAGCTTTCTTGTCTTGTTGTGTGAAAGAATTTTTTTTATCTCGCCCTTCAATACGTTCTTGAAGCCATACTTTCTGAACCGGATCAGAAACATGCATATACTCCACACCGATTGTTGAACAATAGGTACGATTCAGAATCTCAAGCATTTGCGGAATAGTTGCATATTCCAACCCTAAAACATTATCAATAAAAATGGGACGCTCGTAATCAGCTGGAGTAAAACCATAAGCTTCTGGAGAAAGTTCCTTATAATCTTCTTGTTTTTCGGCCAATTGAAGAGGGTCAAGCTGCGCATGAAGATGTCCCCGTTCTCGAAACGCACGAATCATCATAATTGCATGAATGGAATCACGTGTTGCACGAATAATATCTTGTTTACTGGAAGTTTTTCCCTTTTGTGCAGCACCTGTTATTGCTTTTTCCTTTAATTTATCGCCAAGATATTTTTCAAGAGAAGACCAATCACCATCAAGAGCAGAAACCAATTCACCCTCTGCTTTTAATGGCCAATGATCACGCTGCCATGTTGCTCCTTCAGCATTTTTAAGAACATCTTCTTTATTATCATGAAGTCCTTCAAAAAAAGCACGCCACTGTGAATCAACACTGGTAGGATCTTTTTCATATTGAGCATAAAGTTGATCTATATAATCCGCATTCCCACCATAAAGAAATGATGTCTGTGCAAAAAGGCTATTTATTTCGTCCTGCCTTGCCATATACCTCTCCGGAACATCTATTCCGTCTCCTTATATCTCTTTTGACCTTTAAATGCTTACAAACAAGCAGTAATTTGAACATTCAAAAAAGTTTTACCTTTTTATACTCAAGTTTTTTCACCTGAATCTAAGAACCTTTTCTTATTCAGGTGAAACTTTCTTTTAGCCTTTCAAAACTGACATCAAAGTCTTACCTATCTGTGATGGCGAAGAAGACACACGAATCCCAGCTGATTCCATTGCCGCAATTTTATCTTCTGCTCCACCTTTACCACCAGAAATAACAGCACCAGCATGTCCCATTGTACGTCCTGGAGGAGCCGTACGGCCAGCAATAAAGCCAACAACTGGCTTTTTACGACCTTTTCTTGCTTCATCTTGCAAAAACTGTGCTGCTTCTTCTTCAGCAGAACCACCAATCTCACCAATCATAACAATAGACTCGGTTTCATCATCCGCTAAAAACATTTCCAACACATCAATAAATTCAGTGCCCTTAACAGGATCGCCACCAATCCCTATAGCAGTCGTTTGTCCGAGACCTTCCTGACTCGTTTGAAAAACGGCTTCATAAGTTAAAGTTCCCGACCTCGAGACAACCCCAACAGAACCTTTTCTAAAAATAGAACCAGGCATAATACCAATTTTACATTCATTTGGTGTAAGAATACCGGGACAATTAGGACCAATAAGACGAGACTTTGAGTTTTCTAATCGCGCCTTCACTTTAACCATATCCATAACGGGAATACCTTCCGTAATACAGATAATTAAACAAATTTCAGCTTCAATAGCCTCTATAATAGCTGCCGCAGCCCCTGCAGGAGGAACATAAATAACGGAAGCATCCGCGCCTGTTTTTTCTTTTGCTTCTGCAACATTAGCGAAAATAGGAAGAGTTTCGCCTTTTGAACCTTCCCATGTTTCTCCACCCTTTTTAGGATTAACGCCACCAACCATTTGCGTACCATGATAAGCAAGCGCCTGTTCTGTATGAAATGTTCCTGTTTTTCCTGTAAGCCCTTGAACTAGAACTTTTGTCTCTTTATTCACAAGAATTGACATAGCTTAAGCTCCCTTCACGGCTGCAACAATTTTTTGGGCAGCATCATCTAAATCATCAGCAGGAATAACATTCAAACCACTCTCATTGATAATTGCTTTACCTTGCTCAACATTAGTACCTTCAAGACGAACAACCAAGGGAACCTTTAAACCAACCTCACGAACAGCAGCAACCACACCTTCAGCAATGACATCACAACGCATAATACCACCAAAAATGTTAACCAAAATGCCCTTAACATTTGGATCGGCCGTAATAATCTTAAAAGCAGCTGTCACCTTTTCTTTTGATGCTCCACCACCAACATCCAAAAAATTCGCTGGCTCTGCTCCATAAAGCTTAATGATATCCATTGTTGCCATAGCAAGCCCAGCACCATTAACCATGCAACCAATCGTACCCTCAAGAGCAACATAAGCAAGATCATGCTTTGATGCTTCTATTTCCTTTGGATCTTCCTCTGAAAGATCGCGCAATTCTAAAATATCTGGATGACGAAACAGAGCATTATTATCAAAAGAAACTTTCGCATCAAGAACACGCAAGTGACCATCTTTCATCACAATAAGCGGATTGATTTCTAAAAGGCTCATATCTTTTTCACAAAATGCCTTATAGAAAATCGGAAAAAGCTTTTCACCATCTTCTCGCGCACTACTTTGTAGTTTCAACGCATCACAAAGTCTTGCACAATCAGCAGAAGTAACACCCTCTACAGCATCAATGGGAAGCGTGAATATTTTTTCTGGTGTCTCTTCAGCAACCGTTTCAATATCCATTCCACCTTCTGTTGAAACAACAAAAGCAATTCGACCAACGCTACGATCAACCAAAAGTGAAAGATAAAGCTCCCGTTCAATATCGGCACCATCTTCAATATAAAGGCGGTTGACCTGCTTACCCTCTGGACCAGTTTGTTTGGTTACCAAAGTTTTTCCAAGCATTTCTTGAACATTTGCAACAACTTCTTCAACAGATTGTGCAAGCCGAACACCACCCTTTGCATCAGGACCAAGTTCTTTAAACTTACCCTTACCACGACCACCAGCGTGTATCTGACTTTTAACCACATAGAGAGGTCCGGGCAATTTTTCCGCCCATTTTTCAGCTTGCTCTACAGAATAAACAGCGACACCATTTGCAATTGGTGCTCCATATTCATGAAGCAGACGTTTGGCCTGATACTCATGGATATTCATGCATTTGTCCTTTTCTTTTATGGATCTTATTAATCCTAAAGTTTTAACATTCTAAATACTTATTTTAATGAATTAAATCTTGTTCAATTTACTTGAGACTAGGTACAAGAGCAATACAAGCTTCACAAAGCTTTTTAACCGCATTTACTGAATGATCAAAAGCACCTCTTTCTTCCTTATCAAGATCAATTTCAATGACTCGTTCAACACCACCTGCACCAAGTACAACAGGAACACCAACGTAGGTATCATTAACCCCATATTCTCCTGAAAGATAAGCTGCAACAGGCACAACACGCTTAGTGTCCTTTAGATAAGCCTCAGCCATAGAAACAGCAGAAGCTGCTGGTGCATAATAAGCAGAACCTGTTTTTAACAAACCAACAATTTCTGCACCGCCATCACGGGTACGCTGGATAATTTGATCAATTCTTTCCTGTGTTGTCCAGCCCATCTTTACAAGATCAGGCAAAGAAATACCACCAACCGTTGAATAACGCACGAGAGGAACCATTGTATCACCGTGGCCCCCTAAAACAAACGCTGTCACATCTTTAATAGAGACCTTAAATTCCTCAGATAAGAAATGACGAAAACGCGCTGAATCAAGAACACCAGCCATCCCAACCACTTTATGTGTAGGGAGACCTGAAAATTTCTGCAATGCCCACACCATCGCATCAAGGGGATTGGTAATACAAATAACAAACGCTGAAGAAGCGTATTTTTTAATTCCAGCTCCAACTTGTTCCATAACCTTTAAATTAATGCCCAAAAGTTCATCACGGCTCATACCAGGTTTTCGCGCAACGCCTGCTGTTACAATAACAACATCAGCACCTTCAATTGCTTCATAAGCATTAGCACCTTTTAGACTGATATCAAAACCATCAACGGGAGAAGATTCGGCTATATCTAGAGCCTTACCTTGTGGCACACCTTCTGTAATATCAAATAAGACCACATCAGCAAGCTCTTTAAGCCCAATAATATGTGCTAAAGTACCACCAATCATACCTGAACCAATGAGAGCTATTTTTTTCCGTGCCATTTTATTTTTTCCTAACTTTTAGATAATTCAGCGCACACCCAATCAACGTCCGTATACTGAATATTTTGACTTCAACCATATTCAAACAATATCATAAAAAGGAGTAAAGAAATGAAATTTACAAATTTATCTCCTTACAGAAACAACAACCCTCCGCTGAAACAACTATTAGAAAATTATCACGATGTATCGATAAAGTGAATTAAAAAAAAATACAACAGAATTATTATATTTCTTTAATTTCAAAAAGTTATTGTTTTGACAGTTTACGTAAAGGTAAAAGTATAATCAATGCTTCTTCTTCAAAAGAAAATGTTCTTCCCAAAGTTTTAAATAATCGTAGCTTTGCATTTCGAAAAGACGTGATTGTGTTCTTTGAAATTCAAATGTTTCCGTAATCTGCGCATGCCCTTTATACAAATCCCCTATCCCTGCGGCTGCCGACATAAACAACCGTATATGCCGCTCATAAAGAATATCAATAAGCAAAATAAACCGTTTTGTTTCATTGCGACATGTATCATCCATGACCGGTACATTATCAATAAAAATCGTATGATAATGCTCTCCTAATAACAAATATTCAGCCGCGGCCAAAGGCTTTGCACATAAATCCCCATAATCAAAACGAGCACATCCTGCACCAAAGCGCGGAATAGGAATAAAGCGCCCTTTTATAGAAAGCTCATCAGACATCTCCTTATGTCCTTGCAATACAAGTGCCCATGCTTGATCCATATATTCATTTGCTTGGACCCCCAACGGCGATACATACATCTGTTGTAGATTTGATTTTTCAAGGCGATAATCTGTTTTTGCATCAAGATTAACAACACGAACATATGCTTTCAAAACTTGAATAAAAGGCAAAAAGAGCTCACGATTCAAACCGTTACAATAAAGGTTATCCGGCGCCACATTTGAAGTCGCAATAAAGAAAATTCCTTTATCAAACAGAGCAGAAATAAGCCGCCCCAATACCATAGCATCAGCAATATCCGTTACACTAAACTCATCAAAACAAAGTACTTTTGCTTCTCGTACAAGATCTTCAGCAACAGCTAAAATAGGATTATCTTGTTTAAATTTTGTACACCCAGATGCTTGACGATAAGAATTAATACGCTCATGCACATCAGCCATAAAATCATTAAAATGGGCACGCTTTTTATGACCTTTAGGCAAACAAGAAAAGAACAAATCCATCAGCATGGTTTTGCCCCGTCCTACTTCACCATAAATATACAGTCCCTGAAAAAAACCTGTTTCATCTCCTTGTTTTACAACGCAAGAAATATTTTGTTTTTTCCTTTTAAATATTCTGTTAAAGAAAGAGCAAAATATCCAAGGCAAAGGATGAGAGATATTTTGTTCCGCAATTTTTTTTAATAAATGATCAAAATATTCTGTTATAGCTAATTGAGCGGGATCAAAACAAACCTCTCCTTTAGCGACGAGCTCCTTATAACGTGTTGAAACGAGAATCATCCAAAAAACCTTTTTCAAACCGATCTCAATGAAAAATACAAATACTTTTCAAGAATCTGTCCGTCTAGTTTAGTTTATCATAAACGATCAAAAGTGATTTAACGACTTAAAATAACGGGATGATCATCAAGTGTACGTCCCTCAAAACGATCAACATTTGAAGAATAAAGAACGAGGATAACACGTCCAGAGTTATTATAAAAATATAATCTTTTTCCTTTAACAGCCCACGATCTCACTTGGGAAGCAATTCCTGGACAGTGTAAAGGACCAGCACGGTACCCTTGTCCAAACTTTGTTTGTGGAGTTGCAATCCGGCAAACTTTTCCTCCCATAGAAAGATTCCATACCCCAGCAACACTTGCAGGAAATAAATCAGTGGCATTACTTGGCAATTCGAGACTAGCCATTCGTCCATCGCTCTGAGAATCTCCTTTTTCATACATCGGAGCGTTTGCATCTTCAGATATCGACGAAGAAGTAGACGACAGATCAGACGCTTCTAATATTGTCATTTGTTGAGATGGATAAAAAACTTCTAATGCGTTACCATCGTCATTACCATCAAACCGTGTTGTTGAACATCCCCCTAAAAACATTACAGTTGATAGTGCAACGAAAAACGAAACTTTTGAAAACGCCATGTCTGTACTCTCTCCCACGACAATAAATAAGTTCACAAAAAAATTAAGCGAATATTTGTTATAGTTACAAAGATAAATTAACAAATTAAAAAAAACAGGTTAAAATCACTTATTTTAAAAGAAATAATTTATGTACCCAATTTTATATTTATTAAACACTAGAAATTTATAATATTTTCAGCCATATATCTTTTTACAAGTAACATTAGAAATAGAGAAGTTTCATGAAAACGCCATTTAGCAAAATGGACGGTCTTGGAAATCAAATTATTGTTGTTGATATGCGTGAAAGCACATACGCTCTTACACCACAAGCAATCCTTGCTTTGTCGGCAGATCCTGAAATGCATTTTGATCAAATCATGGCTATCCACACACCAACTCAGAAAAAAACCGACTTCCGCATAGAAATATGGAATGCCGACGGATCAATAGCTAAAGCTTGTGGCAATGGTACCCGCTGTGTCATCGCATGGCTTAAAGATCACAATTTTGGTGAAAAATTTCATTTAGAAACTCCCGCTGGAATTATTGAAGGAAAATACCAAACCGATGATCTCATTTCTGTTGATATGGGATGCCCAAATTTCAATGCAAAAGAGATGCCTGTTTCACGTGAAATAGTTGATACCAATCACGTAGAAATTATGGCTGGTCCCCTAAAAGACGCTTGTCTCATATCCATTGGCAATCTCCATGCTATCTTTTTTGTTGAAAATGATATTCAACATATTCCATTAGAAAAATATGGGCCAAAACTTGAACATGATCCCCTGTTTCCCGAACGGTGCAATATTTCCATTGCTTGCATAACGTCAAAGAAAAGTCTAAATTTACGTACATGGGAGCGAGGGGCAGGATTAACACAAGCATGTGGGAGTGCTGCTTGTGCAAGTGCAGTGGCTGCTTATCGTCGTGGACTTACAGAGCGCCATGTTGATGTAAATTTACCAAAGGGAACACTTAATATTTTTTACCGAGAAGACGATCATATTATCATGACAGGACCAATTAAATATCACTTTAGTGGTTTTTTAAGCCCTTTAACAGGGTGCTACAAAAAGGATCACTCCTGATGGCAATAGAAATTGTAACTTTTGGTTGTCGACTTAATAGCTACGAATCGGAAATCATTCGCAAAGAAAGTACTTCTTCAGGGCTAGATCAACTTAAAGATGGTGCTATTATCTTTAATACCTGTGCTGTCACTGCCGAAGCCGTACGACAAGCAAAACAAGCTATCCGCAAAGCAAGGCGTGAAAATCCTCATGCGCATATCATTGTAACAGGGTGTGCAGCCCAAACAGAAGCACAAAATTTTGCCTCAATGACAGAGGTAGATCTTGTTTTAGGAAACGAAGATAAACTTCACGCTCATTCTTATCGTCAACTTCCTGATTTTGGTATTAATCATTCTGAAAAGGTGCATATCAATGACATTATGGAAGTACAAAAAATTGCTCCACATATGGTCAGTGCAATGCAAGAGCGCACCCGCGCTTTTGTACAGGTACAAAACGGATGCGATCACCGCTGTACATTTTGCATTATTCCTTATGGACGAGGACCATCTCGTTCAGTTCCCATGGGTGCTGTCATAGAACAAATTAAAAAGCTGATAGGTGGGGGTATCCAAGAAGTGGTCCTTACAGGTGTTGACCTTACAAGTTATGGCCACGATCTTCCTGGAAAAGCTACTCTAGGAAAATTAACTTCAGCTATTTTGCATCATGTCCCTGACTTAGCCCGATTACGCCTCTCATCTATTGACTCTATTGAAGCAGACGAAGAACTCATAAATCTTTTAGCTTATGAAACAAGAATCATGCCCTATTTGCATTTATCTTTGCAAGCAGGTGATAATATGATTTTAAAACGGATGAAACGGCGTCATCTGCGCGAACATGCCATTCAATTTTGCCAAGAGTTGCGTGCCAAACGTTCTACAATGGTTTATGGTGCCGACTTAATTGCTGGTTTTCCTACAGAAACAGAAGAGATGTTTCAAAATAGTCTTTCCTTAATCAAAGATTGTAATTTAACCCATCTCCATGTCTTTCCCTTTAGTCCAAGAGAAGGAACACCTGCCGCACGTATGCCACAAATCAACCGTAAAATAATTAAGCTGCGTGCTGAAAAATTGCGTAAAGTAGGTGATATGGCTTACAAAAAGCATCTTGCTCATTTACAAAACAGTCTACAAACAATTCTCGTTGAAAAAGATGAAATCGGACGAACAGAAGATTATACTCTTGTACAAGTTAAAGGTGCAAAAGCAGGAACAATTGTTCAAGCCCTTATCGTTGATCATGATGGCGATAAATTGATTGCTGTCCCTCCAAAATTAAACGCTGCTTGAGCAGGAGAATTCTTATGACTAAATCTTTTATAAAAAAAATATTCTCTTTTAACAAATCTCAAGAGCAAGAAATTGAACAACAGATTTCTATTCCTGATAAAAGCGATATAATAGAAGAAAATAAAGACAAAAATGAAAAGACAAAAAATAATCAAATCTCTATAAACACAGAAAAAGAAGAACAAACAAAAAATCCAGAGTCAATACTTACAAAATATGATGAAAAATCTCCATTTCTAGAATCCCATTCTGATAAAATTCCCTTTTCTGGTAAAATTATTGTCACAGACAACATCCGTGAAAAAAAGAATGAAGAAATTTTATCTGAACCTTCTGTTGAACAAAAAAAAACAGCGTGGTTTGGGCGCCTTAAAAAAGGCCTATCCCTTTCTTCACAACGCCTAAGCGGATCAATTGGCGATCTCTTTGTTAAAAGAAAACTTGATGAAGATACATTGCAAGAGCTCGAAGATATTCTTATCCAAGCTGACATAGGTGTAGAGACGGCAACACGCATCACAAATACTTTAGCTTCCAGTCGTTACGGAAAAAACCTCTCCCCAGATGATATTCATACTATTGTAGCTGATGAGGTCAAAAAAGTTCTGGAACCTGTTGCAATACCATTAGAACTTGATCTCAGCCATAAACCTCATGTTATTTTGCTGGTAGGTGTAAATGGCACTGGAAAAACGACAACTATTGGAAAACTTTCAGCCAAATTAACAGAAGGGGGATTAAAAGTTATGCTGGCAGCAGGTGATACTTTCCGAGCCGCTGCTATTGAGCAACTACACATTTGGGGTGAACGTACCAATTCTCCTGTTATTTCGACAAAATTGGGTGCAGATGCCGCCAGCTTAGCATTTGATGCTTATGAAAAAGCAAAAAAAACAAACAGTGATGTATTAATTATTGATACAGCAGGGCGTTTACAAAATAAATCTGAATTAATGGATGAGTTGGCAAAAATTATTCGTGTTTTAAAAAAACACACCCCCCAAGCACCCCACACAATCCTTCAAACTCTTGATGCAACAACCGGACAAAATGCACTCAACCAAGTGGACATTTTCCGTGATATTGCTGGTGTTAATGGTTTAGTTATGACAAAGCTAGATGGGACTGCACGAGGAGGAATTCTTGTCGCTATCGCAGCAAAATATAAATTACCCGTTTATTTTATCGGTATAGGAGAAGATATTGAAGACCTTCAACCCTTTTCTGCTTCTGACTTTGCCGAAACTATTGCAGGAAAACACGCATGAAACAGCCTTTATCTAATCTTAATTTACACAATAATTCTGAAAAAAAGATGAATAACAATAAAAAAAATTCTCTCTCACCAACACTTAAGTTTCTTTTGGAAATGGGTCCATTGGTTGCCTTCTTTTTTGCCAATTATAAGGGAGAATGGCTGATAAAAAACATTGGATTTTTTCAAAATTTTAGTAAGCCTATTTTCCCTGCAACAGCTATTTTTATGGTGGCTATTATTATTTCCCTAAGCTTATCATGGATCCTTGCAAGACAAATTCCTATTATGCCTCTTATTTCAGGAATATTTGTTTTAGTTTTTGGCTTTCTAACTCTCTGGCTTCATAATGAAACTTTCATAAAAATGAAACCAACAATCATTAATAGCTTATTTGCTTTTATACTTTTTGGTGGGATGTTTTTTAAAAAACCACTTTTACGTTATGCTCTTGATTCTACCTTAAAACTTGATGATTTAGGTTGGCAAAAACTTACCTATCGTTGGGCGTTTTTTTTCATTTTTCTTGCCATTTTGAATGAAATAATTTGGCGTAATTTTAGCGATAATTTCTGGACAAGTTTCAAAGTATTTGGCGTCATGCCTATAACAGTCCTTTTCATGCTTACCCAAATGCCTATAATTATAAAACATTCAAAAGGACTTTTTACAGAAGAGGACAAATCTGATTCTTAAAAAAATCATCACTACCGATTATTTTATAGATTCATCGCCAAACACTGTTCGGGAGAAAAAATATGTTGATTGAACAGTTTATTTGTCGAGAAAACAATTTCGGTGTACTCCTTCATGATGAAAAAAGTGGTATGACAGCTGCAATAGATGCTCCTGAAGGCAAAGCGATTCACAACGCCTTAAAGCGCCACAATTGGACACTTAACACTATTTTTGTAACTCATCATCATCACGACCATGTAGAAGCCCTATCAGAATTAAAACAAGTTTACAACACTACGGTTATCGGACCAGAAGCAGAAAAAGAAAAGATTGATCATCTTGATAAAACACTTCAACCTGATGAAAGTTTTTCTTTTGGCTCACACCTTCTTTTAGCTCTTTCAACACCTGGTCATACTCTAGGCGCATTATCTTACTATTTTCCTGAAAATAATTTACTCTTTGCTGGAGATACACTTTTTTCATTGGGCTGTGGACGTCTTTTTGAAGGAACACCAGCACAAATGCTGAATTCTTTAAAAAAACTTCGTAAACTTCCTGATGAAACACTTCTCTATTGTGGACACGAATATACAAAAAATAACGCTCTTTTCGCACTAACAATTGACCCACATAATAAAAAACTCCACCAAAGAATAGAGGAAGTTTTTTTGCTACGTGCAAAAAACGCTATGACTTTACCAGTAACCTTAGGGCAAGAAAAAGCCACCAATCCCTTTCTCCGCTGGGATGATAGTGTATTGCGAAGAAACCTTGTAATGGAAGAAGAAACAGATGAAGAAGTTTTTGCTGAAATTCGAAGAAGAAAGGATAATTTTTAACCATGCTTAAGTTCGTATTACGTTTGTTCCTCCTTTTTCTTTTCGTGATACATATTCAACTAACAAGGGCAGAGGAAAAGGAAACAGATAATTCTTCTCTTATATCATCTCTCATTGCAAATTATCCCTTAACAGAAGATTTTCTTTTAAAGCTGGAAAAAATTGAAAAAGAATGTAAAAACTTACTTCCAGAAACAAAAAATAATCTTATAACTTATGATTCTAGTATCCACTCTAGTATTGAAAATTACACTACCTATATTTCTAGTAAACCAAAACTTGTAAATATTTTAAAAGAAAATAATATAACACCGAAAGATTTTGCTTCAGGAACCTTAGCTCTTAAAGAAATATCAACGCTTCTCATATTTGTACCTGAAAAGGAATATTCTACTGAGAAAAATACTATATTTCTAAACAATCTTGAATTTGTTAAAAAACATTTTTTTAAAGCGACAATTCTTTTAGATAGCTGCGAAAAACTCATTTTGAGCAACTAATCAGCTATGACACATTAAAAATATCATCCCATTAATCTAATAAAAAAGTCCGTGCATTAAAAATCACCGTGTTTTTATCATTCCTAATAATTGTGTTTATTTCGACTATATTTAACAAATGTTTTTATAAAAATAAAGAATAACAGACGAAAAAATATTTATTGAAATTCAAAAAAGAAAGGATAATTTTTAGTCATGTTTAAACTTCTTTTGTGCTTTTTCTTCATTTTTCCTTTTGCATCATACGCTCAAGAAAAAAAACAAGAAATAGATGATCTTTCTTTTATACCGCCTTTCATTGCAAATTATCCCTTAACAGAAGATCTTCTTTTAAAGCTGGAAAAAATCAAAATAGAATGTAAAAATTTATCTTCAGAACCAGAACAAATAAATAAAAAAAGTGACTTCAATACTTATAATGATAATATTGAAAAATACGCTGCCTATATTTCTAATAATCCAAAACTTGTGAATATTTTAAAAGAAAATAATATAACACCGAAAGAGTTTGTTATTGCTCACCTAGCACTTCAAGCGACATTGTATGTACTTACTGATGAAGAAAATTCTACTTATGAAAAAAACTTTTTACCTTCAAGCAATATAGAATTTGCTAAAGAGCATATGTATAGAATAATAAAAATTTTAAAAGATAACTGTTAAAAAAATCTTTTTAGAACAATTGATTAACTTTGTAAACGCCGACAAATTTCATCTAATTGTTCTAATGAAGAGTAATGTATTTTTAAATCTCCACCTTTTTTACCATGTCGAATAATAACTTTCATTCCTATCACATCTGCAAGTAATTTTTCTAAAGATTTTGTTTCAGCATCTTTCTCCGTATTGGTACGCTTTTTAGTTTTAGGATTAGCTTGCTCATATGCAAGTATTTCTGTTTGACGTACTGAAAGCCCTTCACGAATAATTTTCTCAGCTAAATTTTGTGGATCATCAACGGTTATAAGACAACGTGCATGACCTGCAGAAAGTTGTCCATCAGTTAAGAATTGTTGTACTTTTTCTGGAAGTTTTAACAAACGAAGCGTATTTGCAACATGACTACGACTTTTTCCTATAACTTGCGCTAAATCTACTTGCGTATAATCATGTTCATTTAGAAGCATCTCATATCCCTTTGCTTCTTCGATAGGATTAAGATCTGCACGTTGAACATTTTCAATAATTGCCAATTCCAAAGCCGTTTTATCGTCCACATCACGAATAATAACGGGTAATTGACTTAAATTTGCACGTTGTGCTGCACGCCAGCGCCGTTCACCCGCAATCAATTCAAACCGATGAGGATGATCTCTTAAAGGCCTCACAATAACCGGTTGAACCACACCGTGTTGACGAATTGATTGTGTCAAATTATCAAGCTCTGTTTCAGTAAAATGACGCCGAGGATTGTGAGGATTACATGAAATAGATTCAATAGAAATAAATTGCTCAGAAAGACTACCGGATTCATTTAATTTATCAAAGCTTGATGAACGTGCAATATTGTTGTTTAAATTGATATCTCCAATCAATGCCGCTAATCCACGTCCTAGTCTTTTTTTTGATAGATCATCGTTCATAATTTTGCTCTTTGAGTTTTCTTACAAAAAATTTTACATTTTTAAGCAGCAGCACGTGCTTGTTTTTCACGTTGAATCATTTCTGATGCTAGACGCAAATAAGCTTGGCTCCCAGCACATTTAAGATCATAAAGCAATACAGGTTTGCCAAAAGAAGGCGCTTCTGATACTCTTACATTTCGTGGAATAACAGTACGATAAACTTTATCTCCCATAAAAGAACGAACATCTTCAACAACTTGATTTGAAAGGTTATTACGTCCATCATACATTGTTAAAACAATACCTTGGATCTCTAAAGATGGATTAAGTACGGATCGCACTTGTTTTACTGTTTCAAGTAATTGACTTAAACCTTCAAGTGCTAAAAATTCACACTGCATAGGCACTAAAACAGAATCCGCAGCCCCCATAGCATTAAGTGTTAAAAGATTAAGGGAGGGAGGACAATCAATTAAAATATAATTGAATTTTTTTTCCATTTCCGGATCATCATAGAGAGCTTTACGTAAGCGTTGTATGCGATCTTTTGATGAAGAAATTTCCATTTCCACACCTAAGAGATCAAGTGTAGAAGGAACTATATAAAGATTGGGTACGGCTGTTTTTAAAGCCGCCTGTGTAATTGAAACGCCCGAAACCAAAACATCATAAGAAGATAAAGGACGGCTATTACGATCAATCCCTAAACCTGTACTAGCATTACCTTGTGGATCAACATCCATAATAAGGACATTTTCACCAATAGCCGCTAAAGCTGTAGCAAGATTAATTGCTGTGGTTGTTTTTCCGACTCCACCCTTTTGGTTTGCAATAGCGATAATTCGTGTTTCGCTCATTTTGCTCTACCCTCTATATGATCGAATATGAGAAATTTCCAAAATAACAGAATTTTCATCAACTTTACTTTTATGTTTTAACAGATCAAAGTGCCAATTGGCAGAGGCATTTTTTATTTCTGTAGCGTAATCCCGACCTTTTTGCAAAAGAGCTATTGTTTTTTCTGTTAATAAAGGAAAAATGAGTTGTAAAAGAGTATCAAGCGGCGCTAATCCCCGTGCTGTTATAATATCAGATATGGGAATTTTTTGATATATATCTTCAATTCTAGCGTGATAAACCGTTGCTGGAAGATTAAGTTGAGCAATAACTGTTCGCAAAAAAGCAACTTTTTTCCCATTACTTTCAACAAGATTAATATGTCCTGATTTTTTTTCTTTCAAAAAGATAGCAATCACAATTGCAGGAAAACCTCCTCCTGATCCTAAATCACACCAATGTAAAGAATGAGCATACAAAGGAAAAATTTGTGCTGAATCTAGAATATGTCGTGTCCATAGATCTGGTATAGTTGTAGCAGATATCAAATTAATATGTGCATTCCACTGAAGTATTAAAGACTCAAACTGAATTAAATTTTCCATCGTTTCACGTGAAACAGAAGGAACAATATTTAATAATTGTTGATATTTTTTTTCTGTAGAAAAATTCATTAAGCTGTTTTAGCCTTTTCACGTCGTTGACGTTGAATATGTGTAATAATAAGCGATAACGCGGCGGGTGTCATGCCATCAATTTTTTGTGCATCAGCAATTGAACGCGGCGACACTTCTTGAATTTTTGATTTAAGTTCATTTGAAAGACCTGAAATTGCCTGAACATCGAGAGAAGAAGGAATTTCTAAACGCTCATCTCTCTGAAGAGAGGCAATATCTTGTGCTTGTTTATCTAAATAAACCGCATATTGTGCTTCAATTTCTAAAGATTCTGCTGTTTTAGAATCAATTGTTTTTAATTGTGGCCAAAAATCTGAAAGACGCTCTAAGGTCATATGAGGATAAGCAAGAAAATCATAAGCCGAACGCCGAATTCCATCATGATTAACATGTAATCCATGAGCAGAAGCTTCATTGGGTGTTAAAAAAAGATTTTGACATATTGATCGTGCTTGATCAAGCCGTTGTTGTTTTTTCTGATAACATTCCCAACGTATTTTACTCACAATACCCCATTTTTGTGCCAAAGGTGTTAAACGCGTATCAGCATTATCAGATCGTAAAGATAAACGAAATTCAGCACGTGATGTAAACATCCTATAAGGTTCACAAACACCACGTGAAACCAAATCATCAATCATAACACCAATATAAGCAGTAGAACGACTTATAAGTATTTCATCTAATTTACCTACTTTACGTGCAGCATTTAATCCAGCTAAAAGTCCTTGTGCTGCTGCTTCTTCATATCCTGTTGTACCATTAATTTGGCCTGCTAAGAACAAACCCGGTAAAGAACGTAATTCTAAGTTTCTTGTTAATTGTTGTGGATTAACAAAATCATATTCAATAGCATAACCAGGTTGCAAAACTATAGCATTTTCCAATCCTTCAATGGTTTTCAATAGAGAAATTTGTACATCTTCAGGAAGAGAAGTAGAAAGACCATTTGGATAAACAGTATCATCATTTAATCCTTCTGGTTCCAGAAAGATCTGATGTCCATCACGTTCTCCAAATTTAACAATTTTATCTTCAACAGAAGGACAATAACGTGGTCCTAACCCTTCAATACTTCCAGAATATAAAGCAGAGAGATAAATATTCTCGCGAATAATTTGATGTGTTTTCTCATTTGTACGTGTTATTGCACATTCAATTTGTGGTTGTTCAATTTTCTCTGTTAAAAGAGAAAAGGGTATGGGATTTTCATCTGCTTGTTGTTTTTGGAGAGCTTCCCAAGCAATTGTTTTTTTACTCAAACGAGCAGGGGTTCCTGTTTTTAATCGTCCAAGTTTTATATGATATTTTTTCAAATGTTCAGCAAGTTTTACACTTGACTGATCTCCCATACGACCAGCAGCCCATGTTTTATTACCAATATGAATAAAGCCATTTAAAAACGTACCTGTTGTTAAAACAACAGCACCAGAAAAAATTGTTCCTTGTTTTTTTAAAATAACACCTGATACACAATTATCTTTAACAACCAGATCAATAACTTCATCCTCAATAAGAGTAAGATTTTCTTGTTCTTTTAATAATTTTTGAATTGCTTTTTTATAAAGTTGTCTATCTGCCTGTGTCCGTGGTCCTCTTACTGCCGGTCCTTTACGTCTATTAAGTAGTCTAAACTGAATTCCAGCAGCATCCGCTGCTCTTCCCATAAGACCATCTAACGCATCTATTTCACGAACTAGATGCCCTTTTCCAAGTCCACCAATAGCAGGATTACACGACATTGTTCCCAGTGCTGATATTTTATGTGTAACAAGCGCTGTTTTGGCTCCTACACGTGCTGAAGCTGAAGCCGCTTCACAGCCAGCATGACCACCACCAACAATAACAACATCATATGATTGCATTTAATTAATTCCGTAGAAAATATTCTAAGGTTTCACGTGAAACAGGATATAAATTACATAATCTTTATAATCTGTCTATGAAATAATCAATGTTTCACGTGAATCATTATTTACCAACACAAAATTCTGAAAAAATAATATCAAGCAAATCTTCAATATCAATATCTCCTGTAATTTTCCCAAGAAAATCACTTGCACAACGGAGATGTTCTGCACGTAAACTGAGATCAAGAGAATGATAATTAAGAGAAAATTCAATCTCTTTAACAGCCTCCTTTAATAATTGAAGTTGCCTTTTACGTGCTGGAACAATATTTCCAATTTCAGAAGCACGATGATGACAAAATAATTCAAGTTCTTTTATAAAATAATCAAAATTTAAACCAGTTAATGCGGAAAATTGTATAGACCAACGCTGATCATTTTTTTCATAAAGATCAAGCTTATTGCCAACACACCATATTTCAGCCGATGTTTCTGGTAAATCAACTTGCTTAGGATTTCCTATATCATAAACCAAAATAACCAAATCAGCTTCCCTAACATGCTGTTTAGCAATTTCTATTCCCATCTGTTCTATTTTATTTTCTGTTTTTCTAAAACCAGCAGTATCGGTTAAAAAAACAGGTAAACCACCAAGAATAATTCTCATTTCTAAAGCATCACGGGTTGTTCCTGCTTCTTCCGTTACAATAGCAACAGATCTTCCTGAAAGACGATTCATAATGCTTGATTTTCCAGAATTTGGAGCACCAGCAATAACAATTTTTAATCCATCACGTAAAATACTCGCACGTTCTCCTTCAGTAATATATTCCCGAATAGAAGTACAAAGATCCTGAACATCTTTCCAAACTTTATCAGATATTGCGTTGGGAATATCTGCTTCATCAACAAAATCAAGTTCTGCCTCAATAAAAGCACGCGCCTTCATAAGCTTATGACGCCAATCACGATAAAGCGTCGTTAAATGTCCACTTGTACCCATAACAGCTAAACGCCGTTGGCTTTCCGTTTCTGCTTCTATTAAATCAGCAAGACCTTCTGCTTGAACAAGATCTAATTTTCCTTCCATAAAAGCACGACGTGAAAATTCACCTGCTTCTGCAATACGGCATCCAGAAAATGTCGACAATTCATCGAGAAAACGATTAACGACTGCTTTTCCTCCATGTAAATGGAATTCTGCACAATCTTCCCCCGTAAAACTATGAGGAGCAGGAAAAAAAACAGTTAAACCAGAATCTAAAAAACTACCATCACGAGCAGTAAGATTTCCATAATGCATAAAACGTGCTTTAGGTAAACGACCACAAAGCGTTTTAACTATATCCACAACATGAGGACCAGAAAGCCGAATGACTGCAACCCCTGAAGGTAACAATCCACTCGAAACAGCAAAGATTGTATCCACAGGTTTTATCCTAATAAAAACTTTAATGACTCTACGTATTCATTGAATCAAAAAATTCACTATTGTTTTTTGTTTGCTTTAATTTATCAATCAAAAATTCAATTGCATCTGTTACATTCATAGATGCTAAAATACGACGAAGAACAAAAATTTTGTGTAAATCTTGTCGTTCTACCAGAAGTTCTTCCTTACGCGTTCCTGACTTTAAAATATCCATAGCAGGGAAAATACGTTTATCAGCAACTTTTCGATCAAGAACAATTTCCGAATTACCTGTTCCTTTAAATTCTTCAAAAATAACCTCATCCATACGACTTCCTGTATCAATCAAAGCCGTTGCAATAATGGTTAAAGATCCGCCTTCTTCAATATTACGTGCTGCACCAAAAAAACGCTTTGGACGCTGGAGGGCATTTGCATCCACACCACCTGTTAAAACTTTACCTGAAGAGGGAACAACTGTATTATATGCACGCCCAAGACGTGTAATAGAATCGAGAAGAATAACAACATCACGCCCATATTCAACGAGACGTTTGGCTTTTTCAATGACCATTTCTGCCACTTGTACGTGACGTATTGCAGGTTCATCAAAAGTAGAAGAAACCACTTCTCCTTTTACTGAACGCTGCATATCAGTAACTTCTTCTGGTCGTTCATCAATTAAAAGAACAATGAGATAACATTCAGGATGATTAGTGGTAATAGAATGAGCAATATTTTGAAGTAAAACTGTTTTTCCCGTCCGAGGAGGAGCTACAATTAACCCTCTTTGTCCTTTTCCCAATGGAGATATCAAATCAATCACGCGTGATGACATATCTTTCTCTGTAGGATCTTGTATTTCCATTTGGAAACGTTCATTTGAATAAAGAGGAGTAAGATTATCAAAGTGGATTTTATAACGAATCTTTTCAGGTTTTTCGAAATTAATTGTATTAATTTTAAGGAGAGCAAAATAACGTTCTCCCTCTTTTGGACTGCGTATGGGACCTTCAATTGTATCGCCTGTTTTTAAAGAAAACGACTGTATTTGTGCAGGTGAAAGATAAATATCATCAGGACCAGGAAGATAATTAGCATCAGCAGATCTCAAAAATCCAAATCCGTCCTGTAAAACTTCAACAACACCTTCTCCTATAATTTCAACGTCTTGTAGAGCAAGTTTTTTCAAGATAGCAAACATTAATTCTTGTTTGCGCATAAGGGAGGCATTTTCAACTTCTAATGTTTCAGCAAAAGAAACAAGCTCAACGGGATTTTTGCTTTTAAGTTCTTGTAGTTTCATTTTTTGCATGAAATATGCTCTTTGTAATTAAGGAGAAGATTGTTCTAAATAATTTATGGAAATTTATGAGTGAAATATTATTAAGAAAAAATATCCTACACTCAATTTTTTTAATCTGCAAGTACCATTTATATGAAATTTGTTCCTGTAATATTAAGTAATTATATGAAAAACTTGAAAAAATATAAAATCCAAATAGTATTTAATTATTTTAATAACAAAAATGTGAGTTAGGATTATAGCATTAATGAAATGCTATTCAAAAGTATTTTTTACAGAAATTTATATTAATAAATTTATATTAAAGAAAGGATTATTCTTATTTATAACTGTGTTTAGTGTGGATTATTATTTATCCTCAATTTTATCCACAAAAGGAACTGAAAAAAGAATAAAAATATCACTATCTTAAAGATATTATCCCCTCTTTTTTTATAAGAGGGATTAAATTATCACAAGCATTTAATTTGTGCATAAAAAAGGAGAATTTTTCATAAATTTTAGTTTTATAAAAAACGGTGAGGATATATACACATGTCTTAACAAGGAGTTAAAATTTTTGTGACAAAAGAAAAAAAATTCTTTCATTTACACATGCTTTCTGATGCAACAGGAGAAACATTAATTTCTGTTGGAAGAGCTGTAGCATCGCAATATGCAATGATTCAGGCAACAGAGCATATCTATCCTATGATTCGTAATAGAATACAGTTACAGAAAGCTCTTGATGAAATACAACAAGAGCCAGGTATTGTTCTTTACACAATGATTGATGAAGAACTTAAACTACTCCTTCAAAAAAAATGCAAAAAAATAGAAGTTCCCTGTATTGATATATTGCATCCTGTTTTAAATGCTTTTCAGTCTTACCTTGGAATGCCAACACATTTACGTGCGAGCGCACAACATGATCTTAATGCAGATTATTTTCGCCGTATTGAGGCACTGGATTTTACAATAGAGCATGATGATGGACAGTCTTCCAGTAGCTTATCCGAAGCAGATGTGATCCTTGTGGGAATTTCAAGAACCTCTAAAACACCAACAAGCATCTATTTAGCAAATCGCGGAATAAAGACGGCTAATATTCCTCTTATTCCTAATATTGATTTGCCAGAATCCCTTTTAGAGGCAAAAAATTCTTTAATTATTGGTTTAATTGCTTCAGCTGAAAGAATCTCACATATTCGTCAAAATAGAGATTTAGGAGAAGGTTTTGCTCTTGATAATTATACTAATCGTATCAACATAGCTGAAGAATTAATCCATGCAAAACGCATTTGCGAACGTTTTGGTTGGCCTATTATTGATGTCACAAGACGTTCTATTGAAGAAACTGCTGCTGCAATATTTGAACTGTTATCACGATTTCGTGAAGGAAATGAGAGAAAATTCTCATGAACGCAGATACTTTAATATTAGCATCTCTTAGTTTTTATCGTGCAAAATTATTAAAAAAAGCAGGCTTAAATTTTTCCATTGAAGGAGCTTCTTTTGATGAAAGAGAAGTAGAAAAAAAAGCAAAAGAAAAAACACCTAAAGAACTCAGCTGTTTTCTTGCGAGCGCAAAAGCAAAAAATGTTTCAGATCGTTTTCCTGATGCTTTCGTTATTGGTTGTGATCAAGTTCTTGATTTTGAAGGTCAAGTTTTTCACAAAGCAACAAATATTAAAGAAGCACATCAACGTTTATGTGAATTATCAGGAAAAACCCATTCTCTTCATAGTGCGGTAGCTTTATTTAAAAATGGTCAAAAAATTTGGGTTGAAGCTTTTAGTGCACATATGTCCGTCCGTTTACTCTCATCAGAATTTATTGAACGTTATTTAGCACGCGTAGGAAAAGATGTTTTAAACAGCGTGGGAGTATATCAAATTGAAGGAGAAGGAATTCATCTCTTTGAAAAAATTGAAGGAGATTTTTTTACCATTGTTGGTTTACCTTTGCTGCCTCTACTCATAAAACTGCGCCACTTAGGAATTATTGATGGTTGACTTAACAATAAAAAAAACAAATTATCCGCGTGCTTTTGTTGTTGGTTCTCCAATTCATCATTCAAAATCGCCAAGAATTCACAATTTTTGGCTTAAACAATATGGTTTACAAGGAGAATATCTTGCACAAGAAGTAACATCTGAAGAGTTCAGTCATTTTATTGCGTCTTTACAAAAAATAGGCTTTTGTGGAGGAAATGTTACTTTGCCTTATAAACAAGAAGCTTTTCGTTTAGCAGATTATAAAGATGAGAGAGCAACAATGATTGGTGCTGTTAATACACTTTGGTATGAAGGAGATAAGCTTTGTGCCACGAATAGTGATGCCTATGGTTTTAGCGCTAATCTTGATGATTTTGTATCTGATTGGGGAGGGGAAACAGCTCTTGTTTTTGGAGCAGGTGGTGCCGCACGCGCTATCATATATGCCTTAAAAAGACGCGGATTTGAACAGATTTATTTAATTAACCGTACAAAACAACGTGCTGATAATTTAGCTCAGCATTTTGGAAAAATCATTAAAGTTTACGATTGGCATAAAATCCATGAAATACTTCATCAAGCTGATTTGATTGTTAATACAACCTCTATTGGCATAAAAAGTCCAGAAGAAAAAAGTGATTCTTTTTTTTGCGATTTTCATAAAGCAAAAAAAACGGCATTAGTAACAGATATTATTTATACACCATTGATAACTCCTTTTTTACAACAGGCAAAGGCTTGTGATCTCAAGACGGTTGATGGACTTGGGATGCTTCTACATCAGGCTGTTATAGGGTTTGAACAGTGGTTCGGAATAAGACCACAGGTAACAAAAGCGTTACGGACAGCTATTTTAGAGGATATGAGTGAAAAAAGAGAATGAAGATCATAGGATTAACGGGATCAATTGCTATGGGAAAATCAACAGTTGCTGATTTTTTCAAGCAAGCGGGTATTTCTGTTTTTAGTGCTGATGAAGCAGTACAACAGCTTTATAAAAGTGAGCCAGCTTTGTCATTCATAGAGCGTATTTTTCCTGGTGTGGTTGAAAACGGAGAAGTTAACCGTTTGAAACTTTCTGAAATTTTGATTGATGATAAGGAAAAATTACAAACATTAGAAAAAATAATTCATCCTTTGGTGCAAGAAAAAGAAAGGGAATTTATTGATATAGCGCGTGAACAAGGGAAAAAATTAGTTATTCTTGATATTCCACTTCTGTTTGAAAAAAATGGTGAAAGTCGTGTGGATAGCGTTATTGTTGTTTCTGCTCCACCAGAAATACAAAAAGAACGTGTAATGATTCGCCAAGGTATGAATGAGAAAAAATTTGCCTTTATCAACGCTCAACAAATGCCAGATGAAAAAAAACGAGAACGTGCTGATTTTATTATTGATACAGGGAAAGATTTAGAGAATACACGTCAACAGGTTTTTGATGTGATAAAAAAATTGCTAAAGAATTAAAATTATGCGTGAAATTATTTTTGATACAGAAACAACAGGTTTAGATAAAGAGAAAGATCGCATAATCGAAATTGGTTGTGTAGAAATGGTTGATCGTTATCTCACAGGACGCCAATTTCATGTTTATTTAAACCCTGAAGGCGTTATTATTCCTGATGAAGTTGTAGCAATTCACGGATTAACCAATGAACGCTTGAAAAACGAGAAAAGTTTTAGTGATATTGTTGATGAATTTTTGGAATTTATCAAAGACGCGACAATGATTGCGCATAATGCGAGTTTTGATATTGGTTTTATTAATGCAGAATTAAAACGCGTCAACAAACCGCTTATCAGTGTTGATAATATTCTTGATACATTGGCTATGGCGCGGCGTAAATTTCCTATGGGTCCTAATTCTCTTGATATTTTATGCAAACGTTTTGGAATTGATAACAGCCATCGTGTTCTTCATGGTGCTTTGCTTGATGCAGAGATTCTAGCCGATGTTTATATTGAGCTCATCGGTGGAAAGCAAGGTGTATTGGGTTTTGATAACAGAAGGGATGTTGATGAACATATCCAAAACGATAAAGATACATCTTATGCCGTTAAAATTCGCCCACAGGCTTTACTTTCAAGATTGAGTACGCAAGAAAAAAAGTTACACGCTGATTTTATCTACAAAATGGGTGAAAAAGCTCTGTGGAAAAATTTCAAAATTCATGAATAACATCATCTTTTATCTAAAAGAGTCACGATTGAAATTAAAGAATATCGATGTCAAAAAAAACGGTCGTTGTGGGGAGGGGAACACCACAACGACCCTGTCGCTACATCGTACCTCAGCTATCATAGGAGGAGCAAAATGAAAGCTATTAATCCTGTAACAGCAAAGAAAAGCTCTAGGTACTTAATATAAAGTGCAACGACTTCACGTCTTATGAAGAGAAAAAATGGCTTTTTAGAGGCAAAGTGAAAAAATATATAAGGGTAATTTGTTTTTTTAGCTGAAATGGAGAAAAAATTGTCATGAAAGCAACAGATCATCTTTTTTTGGTTGACGGATCAGGCTATATTTTTCGTGCTTATTATGCTTTGCCGCCTTTAAAACGTAAAAAGGATGGACTTCCTGTAGGAGCAGTAGCTGGTTTTTGCAATATGTTATGGAAATTACTTTGTGATGCTCGTAATACAGCTACGGGTGTTGTTCCAACACATTTTGCTGTTATTTTTGATTATTCATCTGATACTTTTCGGAAACAAATTTATCCTGAATATAAAGCGAATCGCGTTGAACCTCCTGAAGATCTAATTCCTCAATTCGCGCTAATACGCCAAGCAACGAAGGCTTTTAATTTGCCTTGTATTGAAAAGGAAGGCTTTGAAGCGGATGATTTAATTGCTACCTATGCAAAGTTGGCAACAAAGGTTGGGGCAAAAACAACCATTATTTCTTCCGATAAGGATCTTATGCAACTCGTAAATACGCATGTATCTTTGTATGATGGAATGAAAGATAAGCATATAGGTATCTCAGAAGTTATAGAAAAATGGGGTGTTGCGCCTGAAAAAATGATTGATTTACAAGCATTAATTGGAGATTCAACGGATAATGTACCGGGTATTCCAGGCATTGGTCCAAAAACTGCAGCTCAGTTGTTAAATGAATTTGGTTCTCTTGATCTTCTATTGCAAAACGTAACAGAAATTAAACAAACAAAACGACGTGAAAACATTCAAGCTTATAGAGAACAAGTTAAAATATCTCGTGAACTTGTCAGGCTTAAAACAGATGTTCCTATAGATAATGATTTAGATGATTTTATTTTGGAGCCACAAGATGGTCCACGTTTAATTGCTTTTTTGAAAGCGATGGAGTTTTCAACATTAACGCGTCGCGTGGCAGAGGCAACAACATGCGATGCAGCTGTTATTGACGCACTTGATATAAATGTTGAATGGGAAAAACTAAGCCCCAGGAATGATTCTGATATCAGGCATGATTCTGATATCAAGAATACTGAGCGCGCATCCCTTCATAATTTTTCTGAAAATTCTCCACAAGTTTTTGCACAAGAACGTAAAGATCAAGCGCTGACTCAAAAAATTACAAGAGATGCTTATACAACAATTCTTGATGAGGAAATTTTAAAAGACTGGTTATCACAAGCACAAGAGCAGGGTTTTTTCGCTTTTGATACTAAAACAACATCTCTTGATCCGATGCAAGCAAAGCTTGTTGGTTTTTCACTCGCATTACAGCCGGAAAAAGCAGCTTATATACCTCTTGAACATTTTGATGAAGGAGAAGAGGACCTTTTGAGGGGCGGGCGCATTGCTTCACAGATTGGGGCTCGAAAAGCTTTAGCACTTTTAAAACCGATATTAGAAGATTCAGCGGTGTTAAAAATTGGTCATAATATAAAATATGATTGGTTGGTGATGAAGCAATACGACATTATGATAAGCTCTTTTGACGACACCATGCTTTTATCATATGCTTTTGATGCTGGAATGTTAACCCATAATATGGATGATTTGTCTGAACGTTGGCTTAAGCATAAACCAATTGCCTATAAAGATTTAACGCATAACGGGAAAAAAATTACTTCTTTTGCACAAGTAGATTTAAAACAAGCAACCCTTTATGCGGCGGAAGATGCTGATATAAAGCTACGTCTTTGGCAAGTATTGAAACCACAACTTGTTGCTCGTGGAATGACAAAAATTTATGAGCGTCTTGATCGACCTCTTGTAGAAGTTCTTGCAAGAATGGAAGAACGGGGGATTCTTATTGATAGGCAGATTTTATTGCGTCTTTCAGGAGAGTTGGCACAAGCTGCTTTGATTCTAGAAGAGGAAATTTACAAACAAGCTGATGAAAAGTTTAATCTTGCTTCGCCAAAGCAATTAGGGGATATCCTTTTTGGCAAAATGGGATTGCCTGGAGGCGCTAAAACAAAGGGTGGACAATGGTCAACTTCTGCACAGACCTTAGAAGAGTTGGCTGCTGAAGGTCATATTTTACCGCGTAAAATTATTGAGTGGCGTCAACTTTCAAAGCTAAAATCTACCTATACAGATGCCTTGCCTTCTTATATTTTTTCAAAAACAGGGCGAGTTCACACGAATTATTCTTTGGCAATAACATCAACAGGTCGGTTATCATCATCAGAGCCAAATTTGCAAAATATTCCAGTGCGAACTGCTGAAGGACGTAAAATTCGAACAGCTTTTATTGCTCCCAAAGGACATGTGTTACTTTCTGCTGATTATAGTCAGATTGAGTTGCGCATTCTTGCACATATTGCGGATATAAAAGCATTAAAAGAAGCTTTTGCTAAAGGGCATGATATTCACGCTATAACGGCATCACAAATGTTTGGTGTTGCGATAGAAGGAATGCATTCAGATATACGACGGCGTGCAAAAGCGATTAATTTTGGTATTATTTATGGTATTTCAGCTTTTGGATTAGCCAATCAGTTGGGAATTTCACGCCAAGAAGCGGGTCGTTATATTCAACTGTATTTTGAAAGATTTCCAGGAATTAAAGATTATATGGAGAAGACCAAAATCTTTGCACGTGAAAATGGTTATGTAGAAACAATTTTTGGACGTCGTATCCATTATCCAGAAATAAAAGCAAAGAATGTAAAAATTCGTTCTCTTAATGAGCGGGCAGCTATCAATGCTCCAATTCAAGGTTCTGCAGCCGATATTATTCGCCGCGCTATGATACATATGGAAGATGCTTTAAAAGCAGAAAAACTATCAGCAAAAATGTTGCTGCAAGTTCATGATGAACTGATTTTTGAAGTACCAGAAGAAGAAAGTAAAAAAACCATGACTGTTGTTAAAAATGTTATGGAAAATGCTACAATACCGGTTCTATCTTTATCTGTCCCGCTTGAAGTAAAAGTTATGACGGCTCAAAATTGGGATGAGGCACATTAATTTTTTTATTTATTTTTAAGAATATTGATTGCGTTGGAAAGATTAAGATAGGCTTTGATAGGCAAATGATCTGAAGCAATGCGTGCAAGTGGTGAATAATGATTTTCAATACTTGTTACCAATTGGTGGGGAAAAGAAAAAACTCTATCAAGGGCTAACAAAGGAAAACGAGAGGGAAAGCTTGGTACAACTTCAAAAGTGCTATCAAAATAGGGAAAAAAATGATTTAAAGATGAGCCTTTTCCCATTCGCCATTCATTAAAATCTCCTATGAGGAGTGTAGGCATAAGGGGGCGTTTTTGGAAAATTTCAAGGAGCATTTTTGTTTGTTGTTTACGAGAGTAACGTAATAAGCCAAAATGAGCCGCAATAATACGAATAGGTCCTGCTGCCATTTCCAACTCTACAATTACAGCCCCACGTGGTTCAATACTAGGAAGAGTGACTTGTAAAGTATCACGTACATATCCCTTTCGCAAAAAAAGAGCATTCCCATGCCAACCATGGCCATGAGGTGACATAGTATTAAGAGGTACAGGAATCAAACCGGTTTCAGCTTTTAATAGCTGAAGATTAATCAAACCGATGCGTTCCCCAAAACGTTTATCTGCTTCTTGAAGAGCAAGGATATCAACTTGTAATTCAGTAATAACACGGACAATTCTTGTAGGATTAAAAACTTTATCAACACCTACACATTTATGCACATTATAGGAAGCAACGGTCAGATCATAATTACTATTTTGATTGACGATGTTTGATTGATGATGAGAGCGGCTGTGAATTGTATTTAAAAAGGAGCTATGGAGTTTTTGTTGGATAAAACCGGTAAACCAAGGGAATTTTTGCTTATAAGGGATTTTTGTCATTTTGCGAAAAGAATAGTTTCTAAGAAGCAGAAGGTAAAGATTTACACTAAAAACAAAAGAACCTTGTTTCTTTTAGAAACAAGGTTCTTTAATTAAGTAATGATTTTTGCAATCAATCACGATTTGAGCCAAGAAACTGTAGCAAGAAGACAAACATATTGATGAAATCAAGATAAAGATTCAGCGCGCCCATAATAACTTTACGTCCTCTGGTATCGCTTTCATCTCCTTCATAATACATCAACTTAATGCTCTGGGTATCGTAGGCTGTTAAACCAGCAAAGATAAAAACACCAATCACAGAGATAGCAAACTGCAAAGCGCTTGATCCAAGAAAAATGTTCACAATCATGGAAAGCAACAAGCCGATCAATCCAATGAATAAGAATGAACCGATTGCTGTGAGATCACGCTTTGTTGTGTATCCATAAAGTGAAAGAGCTCCAAAAGTTGCGGCGGAAATGACAAAGGTTTGCACAACACTTTCTGTCGTATAGCGCAAAACGATTGAAGACAGTGAAAGACCAACCAGAGCAGCATAACCAAAAAAGAGACTACGAGCAGCATTTGTGCTCAATGTATTAATTTTAAAACTGAGAAATAAGACTGCTATGAGTGGTGCAAACATAACAATATAAGAGAATGGCGATGTATAAAATGTTACTCCAAATGGTGTTAGATAAACACTGCTATTGATTTGAGCTGCTGCTTGGCTCATATCTGTTGTCGTTGCTAATGATACAATTGCATAAGCGGCAGCAGCTGTAATAAGCAAACCAATGGCCATTGCATTGTAGACACCCAACATATAGTCGCGTAATCCCTGATCAATTGATGCATCGGCATGAGAAGCAGGTGCCGAACGTAAATCTTTAAAATTAGCCATAATATAAAATCCTTTAGCATATGTTCTGTCAGATATAGGGCTTTAAAGGTGTCTCTGTCATTACACAGATAAGCTTGGTATAAGCCTTAATTGGGCAAATACAAAAACCCTTAAGAATCACTGACAGAATTCCAGCATATATGCTCTTATTATGGAGATTTATTTAAAAATTACAAGAGATTTATATGAAGAAGGAACCTTACAAATTGGTAAGGAAATAGTTCATTTTAATAAAAAATATTTCCATTTTTTGCCATATTTTTGCAAGATAAAAAGACGACACTTAAAAACTTTTCTATTTTCACAAAAACTATGTAATACAATCCCTTATAAAATATTCACTATTTTTGCGTTTATGAGAAGAGCGGCAAGTATCATCACACTATTTTCAACCTCTAATATTGCATCTGTTTTGCACGGTTATAAGAGCTATTGAATTGGATTTTTATATAATATATCGATGTATAATGATAAATTGTCTTTTTGAATGCTAAATGATACTCCGAATATCGCAAGATTCTCTGGTTGAAAATCTGTTCATATTAAATCAATCAAGATTATTGACTTGCTTGTGTCTTGCAAGAGACATGGTTTTAATGGATTCAACATGAACAGATTCCAAATAAAAGAGATTTAGGATAGTAAGGGCTTTTATTCAATATGAAAAACGGTAATTTATATTTATAATCAATATGTTGCTTTAACAAGACACTATTGAAAATAGTTGAAAAAATGTTTTTTATTAAACAATATATAAAATAAAAAAGGAGAGTTTTTAAACGAAGCACTTAAGAAAGGCTCTGTAAAATCGATATCTGTAAAAACTAAAAAACATACGAAAAGCAATTGTTCTAATCAAATAAACAGAACTTCAAATGCTGTGAAATGTCTCCTCAAAAATTGTGATGTAGGACACATGGATAAAAAATATTGATTCTATTTGAGTTCATTTCTTTTGCACTAACTAAGTGTAGAAATGTAAAGTTGAAAAGAAAGTAAGATCTTATAGTCCTATGAAGAGAAACACGTGAAATGACGAGCAACAAGAATTGATTAAGAGAAATCAATGCGTAATCAGACTTGTGATGGTCAATAATCTCTGTTTTCTAAGGCACTGAACATATCAGTGAGAAGATGTACTATTGGAATGACGCCTTGCTTTCATCCAAGTACGCAATTCTTCAATAAGGATGGCAATAACACCGAGAGTGATAAAACTATCTGCAAGGTTGAAAATAGCAAAATAAAAAATATCATCAATATGAAAAAGTATATAATCAGTGACATGATGAAAGCGAATACGATCAATGAGATTGCCGATGGCTCCCCCAATAATAAGAATAAGGCCAAAGCGCATTAAAGACTTATTATATTCAGTATTTTTCCATAACCATAGAAGAAAGATAATCACAATGATCGTGATGGCGATGATTCCCCACTGAGAAAAGGAAGAAAAAAACGAAAATGCAATGCCAGAATTGCGCACATGATAAAGGGAAAGAAAAGGAATAAGCGAAATTTCTGTTCCTAAAGGCATATTGTGCATAACCCAGTATTTGACAGCTTGATCAAGTACTACTGTAAAAGCCAAGCCCAAGAGAAGAAAAGGGAGTGATTTACGAATCATGTTTTTCCTCACATGGTTCCAGTATTAAATAGGGGCGACGGATTTCATAAAGCATAACAGCTGTTGCTACAGCTAGATTAAGCGAGTCTGCTCGTCCGCTTTGTGGAATACGCGTAAGTTTATCACACCGATTCGTAAGAAGATCTGATAATCCCTGTTTTTCATTCCCCATTAAAAGAATAATAGGGCCATTTTTGAAGTCAAGTGTGCGATAATCCATAGAACCTTTGAGGTGTGTTCCAACAATCATACCTTTAAAGTGAGAAGACCAGTTTAAAAAGCCGTTTTCATCAAAACGATAAAGTGGTACAGAAAAAATAGATCCCATGGTTGCACGGACTGTTTCAGGCGAGAAAGGGTCTGTTGTCTCGCCAATTAAAATAACACCTTTAGCACCTACAGCATCAGCGGTTCGAATAATGGTACCAAGGTTTCCAGGATCACGTACACGATCAAGCGCGATGTAAACATCTTTAATCTGCCCTTTTATCATTTCAAAAGAGTGCCATTTTTGCTTGAAAATACCAATAACTGTTTGTGGATTATCGCGTCGGGTAAGTGATTCCATAACCTTTTGTGAGGCTTTAATAACAAAACCACCGTTGGCTACAGCACGTGCGGCAGTATTTTCGATAGTAGCATTACCGATTTCACTTTTAGAAAAAATAAGCGTCTGTATTGTCCAGCCAAGATTGAGAGCATCAATGACCAATTTCAATCCTTCTGCCATGAAAAGACCTTCTCTATTACGGTTTTTCTTTTGGCTAAGTGCTTTAAGATTTTTTATGATGGGGTTGCTAAGAGAGGTAATTTCTTTCACTCTACCAGTTTTGGGTCTACACATATTCAAGCAATCCAACGGCTAAAAAGAGAAGTAGAAAGAGCACGTCCTGCAACTTCTTCACGCAAAATAAGTTCTCCTGATTCGACCGTACCACCAAGATTTACAAATGCATCACGCATTAAAGCATGAAGTGCAAAGAAGGAAGCACGAATAGAATAAGCTGTAAGGACAACAGAGAGCGGTTTATCAGAGAGAAGTTTACGACAATTTGTGATCATGGCGGGTAAATGATCAAACAGTTGCCAAATTTCACCATGGGGTCCACGCCCATAAGCAGGGGGATCAAGAAGAATCATATCATAGCTTTTCTTACGACGCAGTTCACGCTCGACAAATTTCATAGCATCATCGCAAATCCAGCGAATAGAATGATCTGGTAATCCTGCTCTTTCTTGATTAGCTTTTGCCCACGCAATGGCTTTTTTAGAAGCATCAACATGGGTAACATTCGCACCCGCTCGTGCTCCAATCAAAGAGGCAATACCTGTATAGCCAAAAAGATTCAACAATTTTATAGGGCGTTCGGCTTTAACAATTTGTTCTTCCATAGAGCGCCAATGGGCATCTTGTTCAGGAAAAACCCCCACATGACGAAAGGAAGTAAAACGGCCTAGAAAAGACAATCCATTCCAAGCAAGAGCCCATGTTTCATCAAGTGGCTTTTTAGGAAAATGCCAACGCCCAACCCCTTCTTCATCAAGGTTTCCTGTGAAAATAGCATCAACATCAGCCCATTGTTTTTGTGGTAAAGCCGGTTTCCATAGTGCTTGACCTTCTGGTCGAATAATGCGGTAAGCTCCATAACGTTCTAATTTTTGTCCATGACCAGAATCAATGAGAGCATAGTTTTCGCTTATACCCGTTTCTAAAATAAGGGGCAGCTTTTCCTGCGGATATCTATTGTTATGGGAGAATTGAAAGCATTGTGCGGGCATGTTTTGTATCACGGTATATGAGGTATAAAAATATATTATAAAGCTCTTAAATGTTTCGTAAAAGTGCAAAAAAGCTAAAGTCAATTAAAACATGTATAAAAAAGAAAAAGAGCACTTTTAACTCTGTACTGAATATAGAATACAGAGAGAAAAGATTTCATTTAAATACCATTACACCAGATTTGTGATAGATGTTTTCAATTTTTCAATCTCGGCTTTACTTTTTTTGAGAGCTTTTTTGTATTTGTGATAGGAAAACCAACTGATCAGATTTCCTAATAAAATACCAAAACCAAAGAAAATAAAGAGCCATATAAAGAGGGGAGCATGATAAGTAAAACTTTCAGGATTTGCTCGAAAAGGATCAAGGGTTAACGGAACCATTTGACGATTAGCCACGATAAAAACAATCAAAACCGCTGCGAGAATCACACCGATACTTGTTAGAAGAATACGTTTAATTATCATAAGTTTCTCACTGATTAAGACGGTCGCGTAAATCCTTGCCAGTTTTAAAAAAAGGAATCCACTTTTCTTCAACAGAAACGGCTTCACCTGTTCGTGGGTTACGTCCATTACGGGCTGAACGGCTTTTTACAGAAAAAGCTCCAAATCCACGAAGTTCAACGCGATTGCCATTTGCAAGTGCTGTTGCAATTTCCTCAAAAATAGCGTTTACAATATTCTCCACATCCCGTTGAAAAAGATGCGGGTTATGACGAGCGATAATTTGTACAAGCTCTGATTTTACCACAATAGCCTCACTTTCACACAAAAAAATTTTGTAATTGTGCACTCCATGCATATTACAATATATAAACGGATAAAAGCAAAATAAAATCAAGAAAAAACAAATTGCAAGAAACAAAATTTGAAAATACCTTCTATAAAGGGTATACAGATTAAAAATGCGCAGGATTTAAGAGATCAGGAGAGTATGTCCGTACACAATCATTATAAAGCCTTTTCAACGCAATCATCTTTTGGAGATGTTTTAAAAAAAGCATCCCGTCATTCGCGTCGCATTAGCATATTAAAAATTTTTTTACCTCTCTTAGCGTTGATTTCAGCGCTGGTTTTTTGCTGGTTTACGTTTTTCTTGGTTCCCGTTACTTCTGATTCTATGCCTTTGAATAATGGAGAAAGTGGCGTGATGAATTTGACGATGCTCAATCCAAAATTAGAAGGGTATACGCGTGCTCATGAACCTTATTGGCTTAAAGCAGAAAAGGCATTTCAAGATCATACCCACGCTGGAATGATTGGGTTGCAAAACATTACAGCTAGAGCATTTATGGGCCAACAACGACAGGTTTTTCTCGTCGCACAAGGGGGGGTTTACGATAACATTAATGGTTTTTTACAGTTGGATAAGCCATTCACGATTACGACGAATGATGGGATGATGGTACAATTTATGTCAGCTAGTATTAACTTATCCGAGGGACAGTTAAAAACAGATCAACGTGTTAATATTCAGCAAGCCGGTTTGAATCTTGCCGCAAACGCCTTACAAATTCGAGAAAAAGGAAAAAACATATATTTCCATGGTGGTGTGCATTTAGTGCTTCAAAAGCAATAACGCAATATCAATACAAATCTTTAAAGGATATTTATAAAGAGAAGTATGTGTATATACAAACAGAAGAATTGAAATAATGAAATCGTACAAAAGATGGATAGGTGTGATGTTAGCTTTTAGCATGGGAATGTTAGGAGAAGGAGCAGTTTTAGGATATGCTGAAGTGGCTCATTTTGGAATAAGTCTATCAAGCGACAAAGAACCGGTAGAACTTCATGCAGATTCTTTGGAAATACGTGATAAAGAAGGGATAGCGCTTTTTAAGGGTGATGTTTCAGTGGTACAAGGTGAACGTCTTTTAAAAACGGCAAAATTAGTTGTTTACTACGATAAAGCATATAAAGAAATTGATAAAAACAAGGAAGATACAAAGGCATCATCTGTTTCTTTATTTGGTTCGTCGAGTATACAAAAAATGGAAGCTTTAGGAAAAGTTTATATAAAAATTGCTACGCAAGTTGCTACGGGTGATAAAGGCGTTTTTGATGGAAAGTCAAAAATGATGAGTTTGACAGGGAATCATGTTGTGTTAACTGATGGTGATAATGTGGCAACGGGGTGCAAACTAACGGCAAATATGGAAAGCGGAAAGGCTTTTTTAGAAGGTTGTGAGACGCCTAAGAAAAAAGGTCGTGTTTCTATTATTTTAAAACAAAATCAAAAGAATGGCCATTAAGATTTCATGTTTGGAATCAAAAGAAAAAAACAGACTGATAGGTATAATCTTGAAAGTGAAGCTTCAAAAAATCCCTTAAAAGGGACCTTGATTGCCAGTAATTTGATTAAAGTTTATCGAGGAAGACGAACTGTTAATGGTGTTTCTTTTGGCATTCGTACAGGAGAAGCCGTTGGCATTTTAGGGCCCAATGGGGCAGGTAAAACAACTTGTTTTTATATGGTGACAGGGCTTATAAAATCTGATGGAGGATCCATTAAAATTGATGGATTTGATATTACGCATCTTCCGATGTATCGACGTGCGCGTTTAGGTATTGGATATCTTCCACAGGAAGCGTCTATTTTTCGTGGTCTTTCAGTAGAAAATAACATTAAAGCTGTTTTAGAGGTCGTTGAAAAAGATCGCCTTAAACAACGTGAAGAGTTAGATAGCCTTTTACATGAATTTAAAATTGATCATTTACGTAAAATGTCTGCACTTTCGTTATCTGGAGGTGAACGTCGGCGACTTGAAATTGCGCGCGCTTTAGCTTCTCGTCCCCATTTTATGTTACTTGATGAACCATTTGCAGGAATTGATCCTATCGCTATTTTCGATATTCAACAACTTATTCGTCATTTAACGAGGCGTGGCATTGGTGTTTTAATAACGGATCATAATGTGCGTGAGACATTAGGGCTTGTCGATCGCGCTTATATTATTCATACAGGGCGGGTGTTAGTTCACGGTTGTCCTAACGATATTATCAACAACGTTGATGTACGCAGAATTTATTTGGGAAATCAGTTTTCTCTTTGATTTTACAGCTTTCACGAGTTTCCATTTAAGTTTAACCAAACATTATTACTGAAAATTTCCTTATTTATGCCAAAACTTCTTTATGACTATAACCTTAATGTTGTTATTGAGTGGTGAAAAAGGCTTCATCATTAGAGGTTAGTTTGTTGTTTTATAAGTTTAGCTTACTCATAATTGTATCATAGAAAAGATATCACTAGATTAACGTGATAATGAGTGATAAACGAAGCTCTCAATAAATGCGTGTGTTATTGAAAGGTAAGAGATATTTATCATATTTTTCTCTGTCGAATCAAATAATATATCGATGATGCTGTTTTAGGTATTTTGATGGGAGCACCGGTTTATATATTGCGGTTATTCAATAGGAGTTGTCGTATTTTATTGGTTTATATCGCCTATTTGAAAACAGGAGCTTGGCTACAGATATCAGGCTAAATCTATAAATCTTTTAAAATAATCATTAAATTTCTAAAAATCTTTATATTCTTGTTATAAGTCGATGTTCAAGCTATACAGTAATTTTCAAAGTAAAGGTCCATTTTGCTCAGTATGCTTTTCATCTTAATTTAAGGGCTCATTTTTAAAGAAAGAAAAACTTTGATGGCGGATTATACATCAAACTCTTATGACAAGTTTAATAAATTTATGAATAATGGCCTTTTCTAGAGTCGTAAGGAAATTAACTTTATGAACAACTTCATTTCTTTGGTTTCTCATGCCGTTAATGATGATCCGAATACTATTTATTATTGTTTTAGAAGTGATATGAGATGTATTGAGCCATCACCTATTATAAATTGAAAAGTAAAAACACATGCGATGTTGCGAAAAGTGAAAGAACATTAAGTATCTATAGCGTTTATAGGTTTATTGATGAGCATTTTAGCGTGTAAGAGGAAAATTAAAGTATGAATTTGAGTGAGTTAATAGCACCGGAAGCGATCATTCCGGCTCTTAAGGCTAATTCGAAAAAACAGGTTCTGCAAATTTTAGCCGAAAAAGCTTCTAAGCTAACAGGTCTTAGTGAGCATGTAATTTTTGATGTTGTTTTACAACGCGAGAAGCTTGGTTCAACGGGTTTGGGTGGAGGTATTGCGATTCCTCATGGAAAATTACCTGATATTAATCGGATCATTGGTATATTTGCACGTCTTGAAAGTCCTGTTGATTTTGAAGCTCTTGACGATGAACCTATAGATCTCGTTTTTCTCCTTTTAGCACCTGAAAATGCTGGTGCAGATCACTTAAAAGCTTTATCACAGATCGCACGTGTTTTGCGTCACACTGATGTTGTACAAAAGTTGCGCAGTACGCATAATGCCAATGCGCTTTATGCTTTATTGATTCAAACTTCAGAATCAAATGCAGCTTAAAAGTTATTATGAGCGTATAAATTGCGAGGTATGCACTACAGAGCGTAGGAAATAATATAACTTGCATCTTAAGACTAATAACAAAAGGTTATGTCATGAGATTTAAGAAAATTACTTCTAATTGAACCTTCTTTTTAAAGAGCAACCAACAAAAACGAAGGGCTTTTCCTTTCTTGTTCTCGTATATTAAAGCATCTAATTATTATGTTCGTGGATTCTTTTATCCTATTATACTGTAAAAACACTATCATTTGAGATATGGTGAGATAAATTCTGTAAGTCTTCTTAATATATTAAGTGCTTTTAGAGTGCGTGGTAAATATTTTTAAACAGGACTTGTCTGTAGAGCCTTTAGTTAAGTGAATCACATGAGTGGGAAGAAAAGAGGAGATCGCTCGACAAGAATCCAAACTTTTTCAGTCCAGATTGGATTAAGAATCTTCGTCCTTTGAAAGCGGGAAAGAAATCAACAGAAAAGTTTATTTGTGCATTGAATTTTTTTGTAAGTTGAGTTTGAGTGTTTAGGGATAATATTTTAATGCTCAAGAAGAAATAAGAGATATATTGTATCTTCAGTATAGCAAGATATTGATTTTAAATATAATTCACTATTTCGCATGTTAGATGAGAGATCCGAATATTGTAAAATTCTCTCATTCCAAACTTGTTTATGTTGAATCAATCAAAACCATTTCCTTGCACGTTGTAAACGAAATTAGCGTGTGGATAAAAACTGTACAAGAAAGGGGTAAAAATGCTTCCTATGAATCGTCTCAAGTATCGAGAGTTGTAGCAAAACATTGGGAGCTGGAAAATAGTGTTATGGTGCCAGCTTTCTTCTTCACAAGTGGAGAGATCAACTATTTTATAGGTATGATTTAGATGTCTGCTGTTGTATAGAGCTCATGCTAAAGAACAATTTTGTACGGTAAGAATGAAAATTATACCTTTAGGTTAGGTGAAAGAGTTTTTATGCATAGGAAGATTTATTTAAGTGTCTTTAATTGATTAAAATATTGTTTAAAAAACGGTAATGTTAGAACTGCTATAGAAAAAAGTTTTATATTTCTTTTTATAAATTACTTAGAAATAAGATAAGGAGACTTTCCCAAAGAATTCTTAAGAAGTTTTTTATAACAGAAAGAAAAATATCGTCTAATACATTAAAATAATACGATTAAGCTATTATAAGCTACTAAAATCATTTTAGAAATTAATAATTGGAGATGAAATATATAGGGAAATAAGATAAAAAGAAACAAAATTGTATGTGATTATTGAGATAGAATCTAAACTCTTTATGTTTTATTATTAATATCTTGATAATATTTTATTATTTTTACAAGGTCTTTTGAAGATTGAGAAAAAGTGTTATCGGGACGATATTGAATACGAAATATGAATGCACTATAATGAATAAAAGATGGAGTATTTTGCGAACATAAATGTATTGAATGCATAAAGTCGAGAAGTGATATTCGTAAGGCGATTAAGCTTTTTTGCGGGGAGTCTGGGGTGTATTTTCAAAATTTTGCATCAGATTGCTTGTGATATAAAGAGTATGGTTTATTTCTTAACAGAGTGATGGTATATTTTCATCTCGTTTTGAAGTTCTATAGCTTAAAGAAATCGTTTTTTATACAAAAATGAAATAAGTAGCGTAAAATGAAGATATTATTTTTTAATGTGGTTATTGAATAAGAAGTTTATGTTTTGGTAACGATTAAAAGGTCACAATGAAACGTAGAAATCTATTTTGATTAGTGTGAAAATATTTCGCTTATTGAAGGAATTAGGACAATAACACATGAATATCGAGGAGTTTTTGTTGAATTTTTCCAATGAAGAAAATCTTGTTAGAGACTAAAGAAGTGAGCTAAATGAAGATGTTTGAAAAGACTGTTATTGCTGCATCTGTAATGGTTCTTGTTACAGCGGGAGTGGCATATGCACAAACGCCAAGCCGTTTAAATCAATTTGAAGCGTGGGGAGCCTATTCTTATAAATCGCCCAAAAATACGATTTGCTATGTGTTATCGGTACCTTTGAAGGCTCTTCCAACGACAGTTAATCATGGTGATAATTTTTTCTTGGTTACCAAGCGTTCTCATTCACCTATTTCGTTTGAACCGCAGTTTATGGCTGGTTATACCCTTCAAGAAGGGTCGAGAGTGACAGTGACCATTGGAGGTAAGGACTTTGATTTTTTCACGAAAGATTCCTCAGCTTGGCTGGCGTCATCAGAGCTAGAAAAGCAGCTTGTTTCTGCTATGCGTGCTGGAAGCAATATGACAGTGCAAGCGATATCAAAACGAGGAACGCATACCACTTATACTTATTCCTTAAAAGGGGTCACTGCTGCATTAAATGCAGCTCAAAAGTGCCATTAAGGTTTCGATAACTCTAAAATAGTGATGTGAATTGGAAAGCAATGGCCATTTCCTATGACCTTAGACCAGTTGGTTCATGTTTTGCACGAAAAACAGATAATGTGGTCGTGAAGGAGAGTTCTAAGCTCTCTTTAATTGGTTTGTCGCAAGATGAAATGATGCAAGCTTTAAAGACAGTTGGTGTACCAGAGCATCAAACGCGTATGCGTGTGCGTCAGCTTTGGCATTGGCTTTATGTGCGTGGTGTTTCAAATTTTGATGATATGCTGAATATTTCTAAAGCAATGCAAGAAACACTTAAGTGTCATTTCTCCATTGCGCGCCCAGAAATTGTTGGAGAACAAATATCAAAAGATGGTACGCGTAAATGGCTCTTACGTTTTCCTGCACGTGGAGCTGGAAGGCCTGTTGAAATTGAAACGGTTTATATCCCTGAAGAAGGACGTGGTACTTTATGTCTTTCATCGCAAGTAGGGTGTACGTTAACCTGCTCTTTTTGTCATACGGGAACGCAGATACTTGTTCGTAATCTGACCGCAGAAGAAATTTTGGCACAATTATTGGTTGCACGTGATTGTTTGGGTGATTTTCCTGATAAGAATACCCCTGATGGAGCAATTGTTCCCATTGAAGGACGAAAAATTACCAATATTGTTATGATGGGAATGGGAGAACCTCTTTATAATTTTGAAGCTGTTAAAAAAGCTTTATTGATTGCCTCTGATGGCGATGGACTTTCTTTATCAAAACGTCGAATTACGCTTTCAACTAGTGGAGTTGTTCCTGGAATTATCCGAACTGGAGAAGAAATTGGTGTTATGTTAGCAATTTCACTCCACGCAGTACACGATACACTAAGGGATATGCTTGTTCCCATTAATAAAAAATATCCGCTTGCTTTACTAATGGAGGCTTGCCGTAATTATCCTGGTCTTTCCAATGCAAAACGAATCACATTTGAATATGTTATGCTGAAAGATATCAATGATAGTTTAGATGATGCTAAGCGATTGATTCAGTTATTGAAAGGGATTCCTTCTAAGATTAATTTAATCCCTTTTAATCCGTGGCCAGGGAGTAATTATCAGTGTTCTGATTGGGAGAAAATCGAGCGTTTTGCTGATGTTGTTAATCAAGCGGGCTATGCTTCTCCTATTCGGATACCGCGTGGACGCGATATTTTAGCTGCATGTGGACAGCTTAAATCAGCTTCAGAGCGCTTACGTAAATCTGAACGTTTACGACTTGAAAATGCCATTGGTCATTAGGTAACGCAATTTTCAGCGATATCGAGGCCTATACTTTTTTGTTTGTAATTTAATATCCAAACTTCATGCGATGGCATATGTGAGACAGAGATTAAGATGGATAAGTGCTAGACGAACAGTTTCAGCGTTTATATGCTAAATGGGGTAAGAGATTGTCTATAGTCTGTTTACATAATCTCTGAAATAAGAAGGAAACCTAATTTAGAGGGAATATGAGGTCTTAAGGATTATAACTAATTTCTACCTTATTATCATACTCGTTAATTCGGTTTTATGTCTTTTAAAAGCATCTACGGTAATATCTTTTAAAAAGTGGAGATTGTGCACTGCCTCATGCTTTTGTTTATTATTTTCTTAAATAAGATCACGCATCACAAGCAAAACAGAGGATCTAAAATATAAATACCATTGAGTTATCCATTGATATGTTTTTTAAGTATCTCTTAGTACACTCTTCATATCACGATAATGCTTGTGAGGAGTATAACAAAAAGCTTCTGTGAATGTATTGTACTCCTACACCTTTATGTTTAATAAAGGTGTAAATTGGTACCACCATTCTATTTTTCAGCTCCCAATGTTGTAACAGCTTTTAGTACTTGAGATGGTTTATAAGAGGTGTTTTTATTCTTTTCTTAGATAGTTTTTATCCATACGAAAACTCCAGCTTCTCTTGTGATGTACAAAGGAAAGGTATTGTTTTATCCAAAACAAACAGGTTTGAAATGAAAAAATCTTATAATATTTGTTTTTTTATTTAAATTAAAAGCGATACATTACACGTATAAATCAATGTTTTGTAACCACAAGGAGATGGAGGGCAAAGCTGGTAAAAGTACCAGCAATAAGCCAGTCGAGAAAGCGAATATAAAGAGGGTTCTTTTTGAGAGTTTTGGTAAGTTTATGCGCTGTAAAAACGATTGCAATTGTAATGGGGAAAGAAATAGGGATATAAGAGAGTCCTAAAAAGAGCAATTTTTGTGTTGCCATAGGATCATTCGCATTGATAAATTGTGGTAAGAATGTCGCGTTAAAGAGTATAACTTTAGGATTGAGAAGATTAATCCCAATACCAGCAAGATAGTTACGTTTAGCGCTTTGAGATTTAGAAGATGTCTGTTCAAAGGAAAAAGTGGGGTTTCTCCGTAAAGCTTGAAAGGAAAACCATAAAAGATAAAAGGCGCCAACAATTTTCAGAAGAACAAAAGTATGTGGGGCAGCAAAAATAAGCGCTGATAAGCCAAGTGCTACAGCCGTAACCTGAATGGCAAACCCTGTTGCACTACCCAAGGCGCACATAATTCCAGCTTTTTTGCTTTGTGTAATGGTTCGTCCTACAGAAAGCATCATATCTGGTCCTGGAATAAGTGCTAAAATCAACGATGCTAAAGCAAATTGTACAACAATAGACCACTCCGGTAGAAATGACACGTAAATCTCCTTTTATTTTTAAGCAGTGTTTACTATTTATACTTTGAGGCGCCTTTATTTACGCTTTTTGCGTCTTTTTAATGTTGCTTAAAAAGAATTTATTTTTATATTTCTTACATCGTTTTGATTTTTGGGTAGAAATAAAAAAGTAGCTCATATAGAACGTTAAAATGAAAAAGTGGCAAAATATTAGAAAAGTTGTTTTGGCTTATTCAGGTGGATTGGATACGTCAATTATTCTTAAATGGTTGCAAAGTGCGCGAGGTGTTGAAGTTGTAACTTTTACAGCAGATTTGGGGCAGGGAGAAGAGCTAGAACTTGCTCGTCGTAAAGCTGAAATGCTAGGTGTTAAAGAGATCTACATTGAAGATTTGCGCGAAGAGTTTGTGCGTGATTTTGTGTTTCCGATGTTTCGAGCCAATACCGTTTATGAGGGGACTTATCTTTTAGGAACATCAATTGCACGTCCACTTATTTCAAAACGCCTTATTGAAATTGCTGAGGAAACAGGGGCAGATGCCATTGCTCATGGAGCAACAGGAAAAGGCAATGATCAGGTACGCTTTGAGCTTTCCGCTTATGCGCTTAATCCTGATATAAAGATTATTGCTCCATGGCGTGATTGGGATTTTAAGAGTCGGACAGATCTCTTTGAATTTGCTCGTATTCATCAAATTCCTGTAGAAAAGGATAAGCAAGGTGAAGCGCCTTTTTCAGTGGATGCAAATTTATTGCATTCTTCATCAGAAGGAAAGATTTTAGAAGATCCAGCACTTCCTGCTCCTGAATATGTCCATATGCGTACTCTTTCGCCGGAAGATGCTCCAGATCAAGCAACCAGAATTACTCTTGGCTTTAAAAAAGGCGATGCTGTTTCAATCAATGGAAAAAATTTATCTCCTGCAACTTTACTTGCAGAATTAAATCATTATGGGCGCGATAATGGTATTGGTCGGTTAGATTTGGTAGAAAATCGCTTTGTGGGTATGAAATCGCGGGGTATTTATGAAACACCAGGTGGAACCATTCTTTTGACGGCTCACAGAGCAATAGAATCTTTAACGTTAGATCGTGGTGCAGCGCATTTGAAAGATGAATTGATGCCACGTTATGCAGAACTCATTTATTATGGATTTTGGTTTTCGCCGGAACGTAAGATGTTGCAGGCAGCGATTGATTTATCTCAAGAACATGTTGAAGGTGAAGTCACGTTAAAGCTTTATAAGGGGAATGTAATTATTGAAGGGCGCCAAAGTAAAAAATCACTTTATTCCAGTGAGTTGGTAACTTTCGAGGATGATCAAGGTGTTTATGATCAAAGAGATGCAACTGGTTTTATTAAATTAAATGCCCTACGTTTATGTACATTAGCAAGGCGTCATCAAGTTGATAAAGAAAAGAAATAGAAAGTTACGGTGACAAGTGTAATGTGGATTAATGCTTTTGTATGAAATGCCTAGTTTAAGCATTTTTCTGTTGGTTTTTACCGTTCTTTCGTTCAATACTAGAAGCTTATCTTCTGCGCTAATAAATATAATAAGCAAAACCCATGATAATAATAGCAATGGAGGCTTCGATAATCAAAACAAGTCAATTTTGCTTTATAATATTGAATGTTTTTGATTTTTATCAGAACAAAATATGTTTATAACGAGGGCGGTTTTTGTATAGTGACTTAAGAGTATAAAGAAATTTTCATCTTTTTGCTTGCTATTATTGACGAATAAATTCAAGAACCATACACCCTATTTTAAAAGAGTGTAATTTTTAGGATAAATAATGATGCGTGATCAGTGTGATACCCTCAACCTTACGCCTGAATTAAAAGATGCAGCTTCTCAATCGAGAACTTGGCCATTTGAAGAAGCACGTAAGATTATCAAACGGTATGAAAAAACGGGTTATCCAGACAGTGTGATATTTGAAACAGGTTATGGCCCTTCTGGTTTACCGCATATTGGAACTTTTGGGGAAGTTGCACGTACAACCATGGTGCGTCATGCATTTCATATTCTCACGGAGAATAAAGTAAAAACAAAATTACTTTGTTTTTCTGATGATATGGATGGTTTGCGCAAGGTTCCTGAGAATGTGCCTGATCGCGAGAGGATGGAACATTATCTTGGTCAACCGTTGAGCCGTGTACCCGACCCTTTTGGAGATGATTATCCTTCTTTTGGAGCGGCAAATAATGCGCGGTTACGGGCTTTCCTTGATCGTTTTGGTTTTGATTATGAATTTGCAAGTGCTACGGATTATTACAATTCCGGTCGTTTTGATGAAACACTTTTGAAAATCCTTGCCTGTTATGACAAGGTTATGGCAATTATTTTACCAACATTAGGTGAAGAACGGCAAGCGACCTATTCACTCTTTCTACCGATTTCTCCCTTTTCTGGAAAAGTATTACAGGTACCGATGATTGCGCGTAATGTTGAAAAAGGGACTGTCACTTATATTGAACCTGAAACAGGAGAAACCATAGAAACAGAGGTTACGGGGGGCAAAGTTAAGTGTCAGTGGAAGGTAGATTGGGCAATGCGTTGGACAGCACTTAGCATTGATTATGAAATGGCCGGAAAAGACCTTATCGATTCCACAAATCTTTCTTCTAAAATTTGTAAAGTATTAGGTGGAACCCCCCCAGAAGGATTCAACTATGAGCTCTTTTTAGATGAGAAAGGGCAGAAAATTTCCAAATCCAAGGGAAATGGCTTAACCATTGATGAATGGCTTACTTATGCCCCAACAGAGAGTTTAGGGCTTTATATGTTTTCAAAACCTAAAACAGCAAAAAGGCTTTATTTTGATGTTATTCCTAAAGCTGTAGATGAATATTATGCTCATCTTTCTGCTTATGGTCGTCAAAAATGGCAAGAACGGCTCAGTAATCCTGTATGGCATATTCATAATGGTTGTCCACCGCAGGTTGATTTGCCTGTATCCTTTGCGATGCTTTTAAATTTGGTAAGTGCTTCAAATGCGGAGAATGCAGAAGTTCTTTGGGGTTTTATTTCTCGTTACGCTAAAGAAGCAAATGCACAAACTTATCCAGAACTTGATCAATTGGTGAAGTTTGCCATTAAATATTTTGATGTTTTTGTTAAACCAAACAAGAAATTTCGTATACCAGATGATAGCGAACGAGCAACATTAGCACAAATTGATGAAAAATTAGCTCATTTACCTGAAACTGTTGATGGCAACATATTACAAAATATGCTTCTTGATGTTGCACGATTAACGGAACGCTATCAAGATCATAGCAAAAAAAGCCCTGAAGGTGGGCCTGGTGTTTCTAATGGTTTTTTTCAAATGTTGTATGAAGTCCTTCTTGGACAAGAGCGAGGTCCACGATGGGGATCATTTATAGCGCTTTATGGGATTAATGAAATGCGTGCACTGATTGCTGAAACACTTGCACGTCCTGTGGAGGAATAATGGAACGAAGAGTGCAGGAAGTAAAGCGACGCCGTACATTTGCAATTATTGCTCACCCAGATGCGGGGAAAACAACATTAACAGAAAAGCTTTTATTGTTTGGTGGTGCTATTCAACTTGCAGGAGAAGTAAAAGCCAAAAAAGATCGTATTCAAACCCGTTCTGATTGGATGAATATTGAGCGTGATCGTGGTATTTCCGTTGTGACTTCGGTGATGACGTTTGAATATGAAAATCATATTTTTAATCTCCTAGATACCCCAGGCCATGAAGATTTTTCAGACGATACCTATCGCACACTCACAGCTGTTGATAGTGCTGTTATGGTGTTGGATGGGGCCCGCGGGATTGAGCCTAGAACATTAAAATTGTTTGAAGTGTGTCGGATGCGGGATATTCCTATTGTTACTTTTATCAATAAAATGGATCGTGAGGCACGTGATCCTATAGAGCTTTTAGATGAAATTGAAGAAAAGCTTGCTCTTGATACCGCCCCCATAACATGGCCCATTGGGTCGGGTAAAGATTTTGTCGGGACCTATGACCTTCATCATAACCGTTTTCGCCAAAAAGATGATGAGATAACACAGCGGATCGTTTCAAATCCCAGTGAGGTTGTCCATTTACTCCCTGAATATCAACGTTCCACTTTTATTGAAGGGGTAGAACTTGCTCAAAGTGTTTGCAAGAATTTTGATCTTCAAGCTTTCCGTGAAGGTCATATGACTCCGGTTTATTTTGGTTCAGCTTTACGAAATTTTGGTGTTCGTGATTTGATCAATGCACTTATTGATTTTGGTCAAAGTCCTCGTGATCAAAGTGCAGATCAGCGCAATATCATAGCAACTGAACCTAAAATGACGGGATTTGTTTTTAAAATTCAAGCGAATATGGATCCTAATCATCGTGATCGTATTGCATTTTTTCGGGTATGCTCGGGAACACTTGAACGTGGTATGAAAACAAAGTTGGTCCGAACAGGAAAACCGATGACACTTTCGGCTCCACAATTTTTCTTTGCGCGTTCGCGCCAAATTGCTGATCAAGCCTATGCTGGTGATATCGTAGGAATCCCTAATCATGGAACATTGCGTATCGGCGATACTTTGACTGAAGGAGAAGATATCCTCTTTAAGGGAGTACCAAATTTTGCACCAGAGATTTTGCGTCGTGTTTGTTTGGGCGATCCAATGAAAGCAAAAAAGCTCAAAGAAGCTTTGCAACAAATGGCTGAAGAAGGGGTTGTGCAATTGTTTATTCCTGATGATGGGTCGCCTTCTCTCATTGGTGTTATTGGTGCTTTGCAAATTGATGTTTTAAAAGAGCGATTAAAAATAGAATATTCTTTGCCAGTGAATTTTGAGTTTGCACGCTTTAATTTATGCCGTTGGATTTCAGCGCAGAGCAAAGATGAGTTGCAAAAGTTTCTCAGCAATCACCGCTCTGCTATTGCGTATGATTTAGAAGGTGATCCAGTTTTTTTAGCGGAGAACCATTTTTCATTAAATTATGAAGCAGAAAGAGCTCCTAAGATAAAATTTTCTACTTTTAAAGATTATCAAGTAAGCTTTTAATGTAAAGAAGAATTTTTTATGTAACAATTTGGTTGATAATGATTTTTCATATTGAGTTGGGGATCTGAATATTGTTATTTTTTCTGAAAACAAAAGGAGTATGTAAAGAACACTTTCAGATTGCACTGTATAAAGAATACGGTAAATTTATTTTATAATATTCAATAAGTTATAATATATTTGTAATTGTAACGTCTTTTAAAATTTTGATATATTTTTTCACAATAGCTTAAGACAAGGTCATATATTTCAGTATTTTGAATGTCAGCTAAAAATCTCCTGTATAAATAGAGCTTTTCAGTTTTTTCTTGTATGAAAATTGTATACAGTCAAAATAAAGCAAATAATCAATAAGATGAAATTTGTTATTCCCAATATGAGATCATATGACTTATAAACCACGTGTCTTTTCTATATCTTCTGGAATGGCTTTTTTGCCTCACTTTGTTGAGGCACTGCTCTCCGGTACCCTTATTGATAATTTCGCTCCCAATGGAGACATTCAAACTGCCCTTGCCGATAGCCTTATTTATGTTCCGACACGTCGTGCTGCTCGCGCTTTACGTTTAGCCTTTGTTGAAAGAAGCGATACACAATCAACTTTCTTACCAACCATTCGTGCTCTAGGAGATGTCGATGAAGACAGTTTCCTTTTTGTTGAAAATCATAGCAGCACTCTGAATCCACCCATTGGAAAAAGTGAACGCTTACTGCTTTTAGCGCGCCTTATTCGCCCATGGCGTGAAAATTTACCTGCGCATCTGCGTGCCATGTTTGGTACAGAAGGTGTACTTATTCCGGCTCATAGTGCTGATGCAATTTGGCTTGCTCAGGATTTAGCGCATTTGATGGACGAAATTGAAACAGAAGGAGCAGATTGGTCGAAACTTAAAGATATTGCACCTGATATGGTCGCTGAATGGTGGCAAATAACGCTCGACTTTCTGACTATTGTTACGCAAAATTGGCCACAAATCTTGACCGAAAGGCAACGAAGCAATCCCGCGGAATGGCGTAATCAAGCACTCACAATGCATGCAGAGACTTTGCGATGCACGCAGCCTGATAAACCTATCATTGCTGCTGGTGTGTCAGGTTCTATGCCCGCAGTTTCTCATCTTTTAAAGGTTATAGCTTCTCTGCCCAAAGGGGCTGTTGTTCTTCCTGGCCTTGATCTTCATATGGATGAAGAACAATGGAATGCACTAAGCACAAGCAATAAAGAAAAAACAGCTTGTGATTTTTTTGATCCTGCAGAAAATGTTTTTAGCCATCCTCAATATCATTTAAAAAAACTTCTAACTCTCATGGAGTGTCAACGTCATCATGTTTGCGAAATTGGCCAACAAAGTATAACAAAGAAAAAACGAATGGCTCTTTTATCAGAAGCACTCCGACCTGCTTCTACAACAGATAAATGGATACAAATTGTCCGTGATGATTATGAAAATCTTTGTGCAGATTGGTCATTTATTGAAGCTATAAATGAACGTGAAGAAGCTCTCGCTATAGCTGTTACCTTACGCAAAGCTATTGAAAAACCCAAAAAAACTGCAGCCCTTATTACAAATGACCGTAATTTAGCACGCCGTGTTGCCGTGGAATTACAGCGATTTGGAATTGAAGCAAATGATTCAGGCGGAATACCACTTGCACAAACATTGCCTGTAACTCTCTTACGACTTATCTTAGAAAATGTATTGCAACCTGATGATCCCATTGCTTTTCTTTCTCTTCTTAAACATCCCCTTACAACACTCCAACAAAATCGTCATCGTTTACGGGAAATGGCAGAAAATTTTGAACTTTTTGTTCTTCGAGGGAATACAGGGCGCATCAATCTTTGCGAGTGTGATCAATTTCTTGAAAAATGGATTGATACATCCTTTCATAATAGTTCTGAAATCGACACCCTTGATCAGCAGAAATGTGAAGAAGCACGTCTCCTTTGTCATCTTTTGAGGACAGCTGTTGAACCTTTAACATCTCTTATGAAACAAGAGAAAGAATGCACCATCAATGAGGCTGCAATAGCAACTGTTGAGGTTTTTGAAAATTTTGGTCGCAATGAGGATAATTCTCTTGCACATCTTTATCAACACGAAGCAGGACAAGCCCTATCAAAGTTTCTACGTGAATTGGTCAGTGATCAATCAGGATTAACATTTCATCTTTGCGAATGGCCTGCTATGTTTTCTGCCATAATAGCAACTCGTTCCGTCGCACCTTCGCCTGGAGGACATCCACGTTTATTCATCTGGGGTACTTTGGAATCGCGTTTGCAAACGGTTGATACAGTGGTCATCGGCGGTCTTAATGAAGGGTCATGGCCAATATCAACCCGAAATGATGCTTTTTTATCGCGACCGATGAAAATGATGTTAACTCTGGAACCACCAGAGCAGCGTATTGGTCTTTCTGCGCATGATTTTCAATGGGCGATGGGAATGGATAAAGTGGTGATGAGTCGCGCATTGCGCGTTAATCATACGCCTTCCATTCCATCACGCTGGCTACAACGCATGGAAACAGTTGTAGGAAAACAGGTTTGGGAACAAATCCGTGAACGAGGTGAAATACTACGCCATTGGGCAAAGATGCTTGATCATACAAGCATAACTTCTGAGGTGGAACGTCCTTGCCCTTCTCCACCTCTTGATATACGCCCGCGCCATTTTTCAGTCACTGAAATAGAAACATTGCGATATGATCCCTATGCTATTTATGCCAAAAAAATCTTAAGGCTCAAACCACTTAAAGAACTTATTCATGATCCTAGCGCTTCAGAACGTGGAACACTTTATCACGCTATTCTTGCAGCTTTTTGCACACAAATGAAAAATCCAAATGCTGCAAATGCACTCAATGTACTGCTTGCTATTGGGCGTAAAGAGTTTGATAAATTCAACTTTCCACCCGATATTGAAGTAATTTGGTGGAATAGTTTTGAAAATCTTGCTCCACGCTTTATTCAATGGGAACAAAGTTTAGGACTGCGAGAGCGATATTCGGAAGTGGTATCACAAAAAATCCCTATAGGAACAACAGGGGTAACCCTTTCAGGACGTGCTGATCGTCTTGATGTTTTGCCAGATAAAACGGTTGAAATTCTAGATTTCAAAACCGGAACGCCTCCTTTATCAAAACAAGTTCGTGAATTATTATTTCCGCAATTGGCTTTAGAAACAGCTTTACTCATACAAGGGGGCTTCCCAGATTTTCAAGATTTTACACCCTCAAATTTATTTTACATTCCCCTTAACAAAAAAGGTGAAATTAAATCCCAATCAATTCTTTTAAAGAAAAAAGACGGAAAAACTTATCTAAGTGCTGTTGATCTTGCTGAAAATGCATGGGAAAATCTTATCGCACTCATAACTTATTATCAAAATCCACAACAAGGCTATCTCTCACATGCTGTCCCCATGTCAAAACGATATGAAGGTGACTACGACCATTTGGCTCGGTTGTGGGAATGGTCAAGTGGTTTTCATAAAGAAGAGTAATCATGACGTTTTTTTCTATTCCTGAAGCCGCTCTTGATGCACAAGCAACAGCAACACATCCCCAAAAAAACGTGTGGGTTTCTGCAAATGCTGGATCTGGAAAAACCCACGTTTTAAGTGAACGTGTTATCCGTTTGCTTTTAAACGGTACGCCTCCAGCACGTATTTTATGCCTTACTTATACAAGAGCTGCTGCTGCTGTTATGCAATCACGAATTTTTCGCACGCTTTCTAGTTGGAATGAGCTCGATGATGCACAGCTGCAAGAAACCTTAACACGGTTTGAAAAAAAACCTGTTAATGCGCAAAAACTAACTTATGCAAGGCAACTCTTTGCGCGTGCCCTCGAAACGCCTGGTGGCTTAAAAATTCAAACGATTCATGCTTTTTGTGAAGCTCTCTTACATCAATTTATGTTAGAAGCCAATATTGCAGGGCATTTTGAACTTCCCGATGATATCGGTCGAAAAAAATTACAACAAGAATCCCGTCGCGAACTTTTAGCCCGTCGTGATGTACAACCTGCTTTGCAACAGTTACTTCAAGTTATTAGCGAACATACTTTTAATCAATTGCTCTATGAGGCAGTTGAAAAGCAACATAAATTGTCTGATTTTTTATCTTCTCTTTTATCTGAAAATGGAGAAGAAAAATTGCGCGCGCTTTTTAACTTAGCGCCCAATGAAACAAATCAATATCTTCTGGAACAAATTAAACAAACAGCGCGCCTTCCTCTTTATGCTCTTAAGCATTGTGAAACCAATGGTAATCAAAGCTTTAAGGATATGGTGGCAAAACTTTCCCAATTAGAAAAGGTGCATGATGAGACAAATATTCTCAATATTATTTCTGATATTTATTTTACAACAAAAGGTGAGCCGCGTAATTTTTCACATTTATTTCATAAAAAATCAGATGAAATTTGGCCTTTTATTCAACAAATGCTTGAAGATAAACAAAACAAGCTTTCTGTTCTTTTAGAAAAATATCAATGCGCAAAGGTTGCCACCCTCAATATGGCTGCTTTTCAGCTCTGTACTATTTATCTCAAAATTTATAAGAATCTAAAAAAGTCCAATGGCTTCTTAGACTTTGATGACCTTATTGAGCGTACACTTCATTTGTTACAGCGCAAAGGTGCAAGCCAATGGGTGCACTATAAACTTGATCAGGGACTTGATCATATTCTACTTGATGAAGCACAAGACACCAACCCTGAGCAATGGCAAATTATTCAACTGTTGGCACAGGAATTTTTTTCAGGGTATAGCCAACGAACAAACATACGGACTCTTTTTGCTGTTGGAGATGAAAAGCAATCTATTTATTCTTTTCAAGGCGCTGCTCCAGAAAATTTTGCTGCAAATGGACGAATTATTCAAAAAAAAGTGCAGCAAACAAATCAGCAATTTGAAAAAATACAACTGCATTATTCTTTTCGCTCTACAGCAGATGTTCTTAAAAGCGTTGATCTTGTTTTTGAAACACCAGAAAACTATAAAGGACTTTCGGCAGAAAATACAAAAACGGTGCATGAAGCTATCCGTGTTCACAGTCCCGGTGAAGTTGTTATATGGGATGCCATTTCAAAAGAAACGAGTGAGTTTCCTCAAGATTGGCATGCAACTGTTAATCATTTAGATACACCTGAAGTCCGTTTAGCAGAAAAAATTGCTGAAACGATTGCTGACTGGTTACAAAAAGGCGAAATGCTTCCAGCAAAAGGACGCTTAATACGTGCAAGTGATATTATGATCTTGGTCCGTAAACGTGATCAATTTGTCTCAGCTCTTTCTCGTGCTCTTAAACACCGTAATATTCCCGTAGCAGGGGCTGATCGTTTACAGCTTACCAAACATATTAGTATCCGTGATTTAATGGCGCTTGCGCGTTTTGTTTTACAGCCACAAGATGATCTTTCTCTTGCTTGTGTTTTAAAAAGCCCACTTTTTGCTCTTAGTGAAGAGGAACTCTATCAGCTTGCCGCACACCGCACCGGCTCTCTTTGGCAAAGTCTGTGTGCGCATACATCATCGCAGGTATCTTTTAAAGATGCTTTTGAAAAGCTAAACCATTATCGCGCTTTAGTGGATAAAATACCAGTTTTCGAGTTTTATAGCCATATTTTGAATAATGATAAGGGACGGCAAAAAATTCTATCCCGTTTAGGATCTGAAGCAAATGATGTGCTCGATGCTTTTATGGATTATACGCTCACTATTCAAAAAACAGGATTACCAGGATTACAAGCTTTTTTAGAAACATTAAGTGCAAGCGAACCAGAAATTAAACGTGAATTTGAACAAAGTAATGAAGAAATTCGCATTATGACTGTTCATGCTGCAAAAGGACTAGAGGCTGCTGTTGTGTTTTTAGTCGATCCTGGTAGTGCGATTTGGCATCCTCAGCATGCGCCTCACTTGCTTAAAGTTCCTTTAAACAATGCACAATGGAACGGAAAACAAGCCTTTATTTGGCATCCCAATGAAAAGTTTAATACAAAACTCTCTAAACAAGCAATTTCATATTTAAAAGAGCGTGCAGAAGAAGAATATAGGCGTCTTCTTTATGTAGGAATGACACGCGCTGAAGATCGCTTGTTTATTTGTGGGTATAAAGGTCCGAAAACGCCATCTCATACATGGTTACAACTCGTAAAAAAAGCCCTCGAACCGCATGCCCTTGCTATAAAAGATTCTTCGGAAGATATTGCAGCTTGGCGTTATTGCATTACACCTGCTTCTTCTGCTTCTATAAACTCAAAAGTTCCTTGCACTGAATCTCAAACCTTACCAGCGTTACCTGCTTTTTTCTCCCATAAAATACCAGAAGAACCAGTGCTACCAAAACCGTTGAGACCCTCTGTTGCTAGTCTTTCCATTGAGGCTGATACCGAGATTTCTTCTAATTCAAAATATCATAGCGTTTCGCCTGTTTTGGGAGAAAAAAATACCAACAGGGCTTTTTCCATTGAATATGGTAATCTCGTTCACCGATTGTTACAGTATTTGCCCGATTGTCCCCCACAAAAACGTCGAGATTATGCTCGAAACTATCTCAATATCAAAGCCTCTCATTGGGATGAAAGCCAAAGAGAAGATGCTCTTCGCCATATTTGGAAAATATTAGATCATGTTTACCTCAAGCCCCTTTTCTCTGAGCATTCACGTGCTGAGGTCTCCTTAATGGGTATTGTGAAAATTCGTGGAAAAGAACAAGCAATCTCTGGTCAAATTGACCGTCTCTACATCACGCAAAACAGTGTTATCTTTGCAGATTTTAAAACAGGAACCCCACCAGAAAATGAAGCTGCTATTGCTTCCCATCACTGGTTGCAAATAGCTCTTTACCGAAAATTGTTGCAAGCTATTCATCCCGATAAAGATATCCAGGCTCTGCTTATCTACAGTAAAGAAGCCAAAATTTTTAAACTTCCTCCAGAAAAACTTGAGGCATTTCTTAGTGAAGTTGCTTTATAAGCTACTCTTTTCCTTGCAAATCATCTTTACACTTTATTTACTTTCATAAAATCGCTCAAACAAACACAACGCACAATCTCTGGTGTAAAAAAGTCCTTTAATAATTTATCTTTGCAATAACTTGATATGAATTGTTATTATACCAATCTATAAAAAGTGAATATAAAGGATAAATCAATGACGTGTATAAAAGTTGATAAGGACAATTTCGAAAGTGAAGTTCTAACCTCTTCCACCCCTGTTGTGGTTGATTTTTGGGCAGAATGGTGTGGCCCTTGCAAAGTGATTGCTCCAATGTTGGATGAGATTTCAATAGAAATGCAAAATCAAGTTAAAATTGCTAAGGTAAATATTGATGAAAATCCGGAACTGGCTACCCAATACGGAGTACGTTCTATCCCTACATTATTAATGTTTAAAAATGGAAATATTTCATCGAATATGGTTGGCGCTACCTCTAAAGGACGTCTTTCTGAATGGATAAAAGATGGGCTTAGTTAATTCCACATATAATCACTCTAAAGGAGAGAAGTTTTGTCTCTCCTTTTGACTTTTTTAAAATATTCTTTTTTGCATTATATTATAATGAAAAGACAATAAAAATCAAAATTGTAAATGAATTTAAGAATTCGTGCTTTTATGCATGATTCAATTGACCATTTTTATAAAAAATTGCTTTGTATGAAGAATATAGGCAATTCTTTCCTTATAGGCGCGTTAAAAATATTGGGTGAATGATAATTTCATAAAGGTATTTCTTCTTAGATAAGACTATTGAGATAGATAGTGCTTTCAACACATAAAAGGAGATTTTAAGCAAAAACTTTGCAAATTACTTTTCTGAAGCTCACAATTTTTAAGCAGAAAGAAACAAGCAATTCACTACAGGTTATAGAATGCTCTTCTAAAGGGTTACCACTTCAATTTAAAATTCTCTTATACTATTCTCTAGAATCAAAATTGTAGGTATCAGATTCTCTAAAATAAATTGATGAATTTCTATAAATTAACGGCTGTCCTTTGCAATTTATGTCATTGTTATATAAAAGAGTCAGCATTTCGTTTCATCTTCCATGGTTGGTGCCTCCATGAAGCCTTCTTTATGTTGTCCATCATCTCAGATTTCATAGGTAGTACTGAGGTATTATCAAATTAAAAAATGATGATGTTCATGTTTTTTTAAAATGTACGAATTGTAAAAGACTGTTGCAAACATTCAATGGAATGTTGCGCTGATCTAACTGTTACATGACGCCCATGTTCTTTATAGTGTAAGGTGAGTGCAAAAGTGGCGAGTTCTAAAAGAGCTGTATTTCTTTCTGGCCATTCAACAAGTAAAATATTTTTCTCACGAGCTTCATGAAGCCCTAATTCATCAATTTCTTCTGCCATAGAAAGGCGATAAAGATCAGCATGAATAATTTCAAACTTTGGAAGTTGATAGCTTTGCACAAGAGTAAAAGTAGGGCTTGGAACATCCATAGTGTTATCGTTCGCAAGTGTTTGAATGATTGTACGTGCAATGGTTGATTTTCCAGTTCCAAGATCTCCTTGCAGCGTTACAAGATCTCCTGGCTTTAAAGAAAGAGCTAAATTTTGTGCAAAAAGCTTTGTTGCCTCTTCATTTTCAAGAAAAAAACTAAAATTCATTAAAAGTTCCATGAAATGGATGAAAAATTTTTGTTATCATAAAGGTTAAAATTAAAAAATCGTATCTCCTTTGGAGAGTGGGAAAAAACATTTAACTGTTGTTCCTTTTCCAGAACCGGTAAGAATTTCAACATGTCCACCGTGTAGTTCAACGAAACTTTTTACAAGGGAAAGGCCAAGACCCGCTCCCGCACGCCCACCATGGTGTGAATGGGAAGAAAAACGTTTAAAAATACGATCAAGAACGTCTTCTGGGATGTCAGAGCCCTGATTGTGAACGCTAAAGACAATGTTATCATCTTGTTCATCGACGCAAAATTCAATAGTACTCGCCTCCGTTGCAAAATTAATAGCATTACTCAGTACATTCACAAAAATTTGATGCAAGCGTTTTTCATCAGCAGAAATAGAATTTAAGGAAGGAGAAATTTGTTGTAAAAGCGTAATATGACGTTCATTAAGGCGATCTTCTACACGTGCTACTGCTTGTATCATAGCATCGGCAATGTTAACCGATTTTATGTCCAACTCCATAATGCCTGCATCAAGGGTAGCAAGATCAAGAATATCGTTAACAATATTTAAAAGAGTTCCTGATTCTGAATGAATGTGTTCAAGATATTCTTGTTGACGTTCATTGATAGAGCCGAAAATTTGATCACGTAAAATATCGGAAAATCCAATAATATTGGTGAGAGGTGTGCGTAATTCATAAGAAACATGTTGGACAAATTCATTACGCAAACGATCAGCACTTTCTAATGCTTCATTTTTTTCTTGAAGAGCACGCGCAACATGGACAGTGTCCGTAACATTCACAAAAGTAAGCATCGTTTGTCCATTAGGAAGAGGGACCAGAGTATAGTCAATAATCATATCATTTTTAAGATCTATACGACCTGAAAATGTTTCACGTTTTTCAGCAAAACCGGTAATGAACTTGGTAAATTGATCCCATTCTTGCCCCAAGGTTAAGGCTGAACAATGGCTTTGTAACTGTGTAATATGGGTTCCTTCTACCAGTAAATTATAAGGAAGAGACCACAATTTCGACAAGGCAGGATTCGATAAGCGAAGGCGTCCATCAGTACCAAAAACGACCACACCTTCAGAAAGTTTATCAAGTGTTTCACCTTGTATTTTAATAAGTGTATTATAACGGCGCTCAAGATCAATTTTTTCTGTAAGGTTTTCGTAAAGCCAAGTGACACCTCCTTGTGGATGAGGGTTCGAGACAACACGCACCGTACGTCCATCTGGAAGATTCCAAATTTGTTGGTTCGATTCTGTTTGCCAATAGGCTTTTAAAAGTTCTTCTTTCCATGCGCGCCAATCAGGGTGTTCAGCAATGAGCCCCTTTTCACGTAAACGTTCAAGAAACAATGTATGGCTTGGTTCACTTTCTAAAAAAGAACTCTCCAACGGCCATAAAATTTTGAAAGCATGATTACAGAATTTTAATTTTTGGTTTGTATCAAAAATGGCTACAGCTGTTGAAATTTGGTCAAGTGTTTCACAATGGCTTTGAAGAACATATCTTAATTCATGAGCAAGATTTTCATATGCGCTGTCATCACGTGCAAAAGCTGCCATCCCTTCAGCTGTTGTAATACGTGTGAGATGAAAACGGTGCCGTTCTCCACCAATAACCGTATAAACATGTTCTTGAAAAATTGTTTCTGTTTCATCTGTTTTGCGTTGTGTATTTTCATTGAAAAGATCCCCCACGTCATCACTGTCTTCACGAAAATCTGTCATTTCTCTAAAGGCGCGATTGATAAAACAAACTTTTCCTTCACAATCTTTTATCCATACGGGCTCTTGAATAAGATCAAGAAGATTACGCTGCATTCTCAATTCAGTAAGAAGGCGGGCGATATCTTTCTGTAAACGAGAATTTTCTTTCTGTTGTTTTGAGATATCTTGAAAACGAGCAATGGCGACTGTTCCTGCGATGACTCCTGTAACTTGTAGCGGTACATTGTTTGTGGTGGTGATAGAAAGATCAAAAGGGTGACATTTACAACGTAGTTGAGTCAATTCATAATCAAGTTCTCGCAGAGAATTTTCTTCAACCCAGAGCTCAAAACGCTGAAAATCTTTCTGATCGATTCCTATTTTTTGCAATGCAGAAAGAGCACCAACAACACGGGGTAAGGTTGTTGGATTTTCCCAAATAAGAAGGAATTGCTCGGTTTCTTCCAGAAGCCATTCATAATATTTAAGTTTTTCAGAAAAATTTGCCTGAATTATCTTCAAAGGCTTCTGTGCAGTTTTTTTTGCACGCACGGTAACAGCTATACACGAGAGAAGTGAAGCACAAGAAATTCCTCCACACAGCGCTAAAAGCAGCCATGGACCATTCGGCAAAGTGAAGAAAAATGGTAAATAACCTTCCAATGACTGAGCAAAAGCGCATGTTGGAGAAAAAAAGAAAAAAAAGCAAAATATATACGTATAGATTCGGATCTCTTTTTGAGTTTTTTCTTTGGGGTTATAGTCACCAAAGCTGAGCACGGCATCTTTCCCTTTTTTAACCCAAGGAAACGTATTAGTAACGGTAATGGTTTGGTTTATAAGGTCCTTGTGGTGAGACTCCAATATAAGCGGCTTGTTCTTCTGATAAAACACTTAATTTTATTCCTAACCGATCCAGATGTAGACGTGCAACCTTTTCATCAAGATGTTTAGGCAAAACAGTGACTTCATTTGTATAGTGTTCTGAACGGGTAAAAAGTTCAATTTGCGCTAAAACTTGATTAGTAAACGAGGCCGACATGACAAAAGAAGGATGCCCAGTCGCATTCCCGAGGTTTAACAAACGCCCTTCAGAGAGCAAAATGATGCGTTTTCCATCGGGAAAGGTGATCATATCAACTTGTGGTTTAATATTTGTCCATGGCAAATTTCTAAGGGCAGCGACTTGGATTTCGTTATCAAAATGACCAATATTTCCAAGAATACACATATCCTTTACTTGTCGCATATGATCTAAACGAACAACATCTTTATTGCCTGTTGTCGTGATGATAATATCAGCACTGGAAGCAGCATCATCCAAATTAACAACTTCATAGCCATCCATAGCGGCTTGAAGAGCGCAGATAGGATCAATTTCTGTTACTTTAACACGAGCCCCAGCACCAGAAAGAGATGCTGCTGAACCTTTTCCTACATCACCATAACCACAGACAATGGCAGTTTTACCAGCGATCATCACATCTGTTCCACGTCGAATACCATCGACCAATGATTCTTTACATCCATATTTATTATCAAACTTTGATTTAGTGACGCTATCATTAACATTAATAGCAGGAAAAGGTAGAAGTCCTTCTTTTTGTAACTGATAAAGACGGTTTACACCTGTTGTGGTTTCTTCGCTTACACCTTTAATTGCCGCGCGCTGTCGTGTAAAAAAACCTGGCGTTGCATCCATACGCTTTTGTATTTGTTTGAAAAAAATTTCTTCTTCTTCTGTTTTGGGATGCGATAAAATATCTTTATTTTGTTCTGCACGACTTCCCATTAAAATATAGTTTGTGGCGTCAGCTCCATCATCTAAAATAAGATTGGAAGGATTACCATCTGGCCATTGGAAGATTGCATCTATATAAGTCCAATATTCTTCCAATGTTTCACCTTTAATGGCAAATACAGGAATGCCAGTTGCGGCGATAGCTGCTGCTGCATGGTCTTGCGTAGAAAAAATATTGCTAGAGCTCCATCGTATATCGGCGCCAATCGCTTTTAATGTTTCAATTAAAACAGCTGTCTGAATTGTCATGTGCAATGAGCCAGAAATACGCGCTCCGCGCAAAGGTTGACTGGAAGAAAACTCCTTACGACAAGCCATCAAACCAGGCATTTCTGTTTCAGCAATATCAAGTTCTTTACGACCATAAGCAGCAAGTGCAATATCTTTGACAACAAAATCTTGAGCTGCCATTCTTCATTCCTTTAAAATAAGTTTTTCCAAGACGGTAGGAGAAATTAAAAAAAAATGCAAGACAAGAAGAGGACTTCTTTATGTGAAAAAGCTCTTTTAAAATCTCCATAAATTTGTGCAACAAATATGCATTTATGGATCTGAGTAGTGATGTTGCTGACGGAGTAGGAGATCTTCATGATAAGTTTTATTATATAAACAAAATTCTATCCTTTTCACGTAACTTTAAAGCTTTTAAAAGTCTCCAGAGGGAATACCTTTTAAATAATAAAAATGGTGCATTGCTTTACAGTTTTTATATTGATTTTTATGGGATAATATCGAAAGTAGTATACTCGTATTCTACTCACTTATGCGGTTGTTGAAAAAGGAAGAATTACTTTAATCTCATTATTAAGCTTTTTAGCAAAATAATATAAATGTAAAGCCATAGATTATCATGTTTATGGATAGGCAGTTCAGAATCGGTTCTTTAGGATTCCAATGTTGCACCTGCTCTTGGATAAAGACAGTTTATAAGAAGTGCTTTTCTCCTGTTTTCAACGATTTTTATCAAAAGACTATAGATATACGATTAAACATTTTTTGTGATACTGAATAGAGTATTTAAAATGTAAAAACATCACTCTATTGAACACTCTGATTTTAAAACCGCTAACAACGCGCTATGAATTATAAATCAAATAATTAACTCAGTTTTGGAAGAATTTATTCTAGACGAGTAGGTTTTGGGAAAATTGACCATGTGGACGAAATCGCCAGAGATAACTTGGCAAGAATGCTGCCATTGCTCTGGGGGTAATACCCACACCTTCTAGAGTATATCCATTCTCTATAGCTTCTTTAGAAACAATGTTATCCATTTGCAAAAAACGTATCTGATTGGCTGTTACGAGTGTTGGTACAAAAGGCAATTTACCGATTGTTCCCAAAATTCCTCCAATCAATAGACCAGCAGAAAGGGGCATGGATAGGATTGTTTTTTTACGGTGAATAATTTTGAGTATATTTTCAAGAGTATTTTGGAAGGTGATAATCTGGGGACCACCAAGATCATAATTTTTTCCCCAAGCAACCTGTCCATCTAAAGCGCGCACGATAAACTCAGCAACGTCACCAACATACACGGGTTGCAATTTGCTTTGTCCACCTCCAAAAAGAGGCATAATTGGTAAAAAACGTGACAAATCTGCTAAGGTGTTAAAGAAACAATCCTCTGGTCCAAAGATAACGGATGGACGGATAATAATTGCTTGAAGATGCTTGTTGTGAATGATTTGTTCACCCATAAACTTAACACGTGCATAAAGACATGAAGCATTCTCGTTAGCCACAAGTGTTGACATATAGATGAGCGGAATACCAGTTTCTGCTGTTAATTCAGCAACATTGTAAACACCATCAATTTGTGTGTTTTTAAAATTCGATTGACTTGCTTGTTTTAAGCTACCAGGCAAAAACACTGCCGCATCAGCTCCAAGCAACGCGCGTGCAACAGAGGCACGATGCTTGATATCTGTTTTAAGCATTTGGGTTTGTCCTACTTCTCCTATTTGGAGCATATAATAAGCTTTTTGCGGACAACGAACAGCGATACGAACGCGATATCCCCGCTTAGTCAAAGTTTCAACGACATGTCGTCCTACAAAACCGGATCCGCCAAAAACAGTAATGAGTTTAGGATGTTGATAAAGTGCACAATCAAGTTGCATGATTAAAAAGTCTATCTTTCAAAGCTTTAAAAATAGCTAATTATCTAGCACGGTGGTGTTTTATTGTCACGCAAAATATCACCCGCAAGATAAAGAGAACCACTAATAAGAACAATAGCCTCTTTATATTCCATTTTAATTTTATGTAAAGCATCTTGTAGGTGCGCTTTTGGGGCAGCAGGGATTCCTACTTTTTGGGCTGATTTAGCTAAGTCTGTTGGAGAGATACTGGCAATATTGTTAAGCAGCGGTATCGTATATACTTTATCGACAAGGTTAGCTAAAGGACGAAAATAACCGACAGCATCTTTGGTATTAAGCATGCCAGCAATCATAATAATGGGGCGATCTGTTTTTTTTCTCCATTGTGTAAGTTCTGCCGCAATAACTTTTCCTGCAGCAGGATTGTGACCACCATCTAACCATAAATCAATATCAGGAGATAGTTGATCAACCAAAAGTCCTTGGGTAAGATGCTGCATTCGTGCGGGCCAATAAATATTTTTCAAAGCGTCATTTATGGTTTGTTCTGAAAGTTGAAAACCCGCTTGATAAACTGCTTCAAGAGATGCACCAGCATTAGCAATTTGGTGGTCTCCAATAAGGTTAGGAAGAGGAAGATCCATGAGACCTTGATGGTTTTGAAAAACCATACGTCCATGTTCTTTATAGCTTTGATAATCTTGATCAAAGAGAGCATAAGATGCTTTATTTTTATCGGCAAGGGGTATTAAAGTAGCAAGAGTTTCTTCATAATTCTGCTTTCCGATGACCACTGGAACGTTTGGTTTTATAATTCCCCCTTTTTGAAAAGCGATTTGAGCAATTGTATTTCCAAGAAAGCTCTCATGATCATAATCAATGGGCATAATAAGCGATACAGCTGGTTTGTTAACGACATTGGTAGCATCAAAACGTCCTCCCAATCCAACTTCTAAAATGACAACATCAGCTGGATGTATACTAAACAACATAAAGGCAGCGGCTGTAAAAATTTCAAAAATAGTAATCGGCTCTTGACGATTTACTTTTATAATTTCACGGATTGTCTCAGCCAATTGGTTTTCTGTAACAAGTTGACCACCTCCTTTTTGACCTAACCGGCAGCGTTCATTCCAGTTGACGAGATGAGGTGAGCTATAAACATGAACGCGGTATCCTGCACTTTCCAAAAGAGCACGGCAAATTGCTGAAGCAGATCCTTTGCCATTTGTTCCAGCGATGTGAATAACAGGGGCAAGTTTTAAATGTGGGTTACCAAGACGCTCTAAAAGGTGAACAATACGCTCTAAAGAAAGATCAAATTTTTTCGGATAATTTCTTAGTAAATCATCCACCACCCTTTGTATTTGGCTTTGTTGCATAAACTTAAGCTGCTTTTGTCCTAGAAAGCGATGTTTGAGAGTCTGTTGGGGATGGATCGGAAGGGTTAAAAACAGCAGGGCGTTTCATCATCAAGCGTAAAATACGCGCAATTGTTGTTTTCATTTCTAAACGCGATACAACCATATCAATCATACCATGTTCAAGCAGATATTCACTACTTTGAAAACCTTCTGGTAGGGTTTCGCGTATAGTTTGTTGAATCACACGTGGACCAGCAAAACCAATCATAGCGCCAGGCTCGGCAATGTGAATATCACCAAGCATGGCGTAAGAAGCAGTAACACCACCGGTGGTTGGATTAGTCAGCACAACAATATAGGGAAGCTTTGCTTCTTTCAACATTTCAATCGCTACAGTTGTACGGGGCATTTGCATCAACGAGAGTGTTCCTTCTTGCATTCGTGCACCACCAGAAGCAGCAAAAAGAACCAGCGGACGCCTTTCAGCAATGGCAGTATCAAAAGCTTTGATAATAGCTTCTCCTGAAGCCATACCAAGTGATCCACCCATAAAGGCGAAATCTTGAACAGTTGCAATAATTGGTAAGCCTTCAATCGTACCACGTGCACTTAAAATATTGTCATCAACCCCAAGTTTAGAACGATAATCTTTTAACCGGTCAATATAGCGTTTTTCGTCACGAAATTTTAAAGGATCTGTTACAACTTTTGGATTTTCAAGAGCTGTATAAACACCATCATCAAAAAAATGCATGAGACGATTTTTAGCACTGATACGCATATGATGACCAGAATTGGGAGCTACAAATTGATTAGCTTCCAGATCTTTATGGAAGACCATTTCACCACTGGTAGGATCTTTAATCCATAGATTTTCTGGAATTTCACGGCGCCCCAATATAGAGTTAATTTTAGGACGAACATAATTTGTAATCCAGTTCATCTTTATAACCTTCCTTTAAATATTGTGCATCTTTTGCATGATTTGAAAGAATATAGAACTTAAGCAGTCACATTTACTTTACCGGTTGAACAAAGGAGTCTATTTAATACTTTTATCAGCGTACGTATAGCTTGTTTTTTAATTTTTAATTTTTCCCATATCATAACAATCATATGCATCATGAAGAGTATTCCCTATAATAAATTTCTCATAAGTTCTAAGAACTTACATGTTTGTATTTTTTACTTTGGTGTTAAAATTTACTCCTTGCGATGGTTAACAAACGCCTTATTTTTAATAAAAAATGAATATCCAATTAATCATTCGTATCAACAGTTTTGAAGAAAAGAAACCTTATAGTATAAGGCGCTAACAAGGCTAAAATAATCCATTAAAGATAATGAATACAATAACGCTATATTAGCGAAACGCTAACATCAGAGCAAGATTTTTTTCAAAAGGTTTCTTTAAAGCGCACGCTTTTTACAATTAAAATAGAATACGCTCAAAATATCATTATATTACTCATTTACGTGCTTGTTTTACACAGATATCTTTCAATAATTTCCAAAACTCTCTTATGAAGAGTATACACTCTCCATGAATGGTATAAAAGACATTATGCTATCCGTTTTTACTGAAATAGAGGGTACAAAGCGGCACCATCATATTCTTTTTCAGTTTTCAATACGACGATAATGTTTGCATTAAGAGGATTCATATAAAGATATTTCACGCTTTTTTGAAAGTACTTTTATCCGCACACCACCTCCGTTTATGACATATTAACAAACGATTTCAATTGATCCAATATGAATAGGATTAAAATGAGAAACCCTCATAATATTTAGGTTTTTCACTCATGTCATAAAACGATAAATTATCATTATAAATCAATATATTGCCTTAATAAAAAGAAAAGCATAAAATTTTATATTATGCTTTTGGGGGCTTACAAGTTTTGTTTGATTTAAAGTTAAGGAGCATTATTTTTGTGTGATGCGTGCTATGTCTTTTGGGAAAGCGTTTTGTGTAAATGTGTCATAAAGGCGGCGGCAAAAAGCGGTGTTGCTAGATTAATAATAGGAATCGAAACAAAAAGCGCTATCAATAATCCTGCGCCAAAAACCGTTGTGTAATGAGTATGTAAAAAAGCACGGGCATCTTGTTCTGTTCGAAAACGGTAAGCCGCAAACAAGAAATATTCATGACCGAGCAAATAACCATTAATAAGATAAAAAGCAATTAAATTAATACCTGGTATGAAGAATAAAATAAAAGCAATTCCATTACCAAGAAGGCTTAAAATAACAAATTTAAAGGAAATGATAAGAGAACGCTGAAACGGCAAAGCTTGTCCAATAGGCTCGTTTGGGTAATCCTCTTTTTCAATGATTTCAGCAGCAGAGTCAATGAAAAAACCACCAATCATAGCTGAGATCGGTGCAATCAAAAAAGCCAACAAAAGAGCCAAACCAAGATTAAAAATGATAAGTATGCTAAAACCAATCCATCCCGCCCAACTAGGGAGTCCAGGAAGAAATTGAGCAATCCAGGGCCAAAAGTAAGACACAAAAAGTTGGTGCACACATAACCATAAAATGGTGAGAATGAAAAAAGTAACCCCCAATGCTTTCAGTATCATAATACGATATTGCGAGGTTAGAAGACGTTGTAAAGCACGATAAGCAGCAGTAAAAATCATAGATTAGTAAATTAAGGAAAGAAGCAAAAAAAACAAGAAATATATTTATTGTATGATTTTTTCTTTCTTTGAATTACAAGATTTTTTTCAAGAACATTATAAAAAACGGTTAAGGTTTCTTTGTTAAAAATAAAGTTTGAATAAATAGAAATTTTGATTTTTAAAAACAAAGAAGAATTTAACAAAGTAGCTGTTGTAGAAGAAATTTTTAGTATTTTTGTACATAGTGTAGATTATTGCGTTTATATGATATATGTAAAAAATTAAGGAATAAGAACTATTTGGTAGAAAAGTTGTTTATTTCTATTTATTCAGTAGAGTTATCTAACTTCGTTTATCTAAATGTTTAATTGTTTTGCACAATTCCTAAAATTCTGTACTTTTCTACTATTTGGCGGCATGCTTTTGCCTCTCGCTTTCAAAAAAATATTGAGTTCAATGGAATAGGGGTAACGTAGTAGCTCCGTAGATATTCTAATTTTGGGCAACAGAATGATTAATATGATAGAAGTGGAAAAAATAAGCTTAGGCGATTGACCGTCAGATCCCATAGAAAAGAGCAGTTTTTTGAGAAGAAGCAAAGAAAGGGAGAAACCACGGATGCTTAAAAATGATGAGATTTTGAATTTTAAAAGCTATAAGTGCAATGAAGTAAGCATTCATTGAAGCACTTTTCATACAAGTGGTGCACTGTATCAAATAATTTTTAGATAATAACACCACTAAGTTATCGAAGAGAATTGATCATTTTCAACTTGAATAAGAATCCCAAATATAGAAATATTCTTTAATTTCAAAGACTCTATTCAACATCAAAAAATTATTTACGTACACATTATAGGCGAGACCAATGTATGGATACAAAGCTTTCGATAAAGGAATAAAAATGCTTCTCATGAAACATCACAATGTGAGGATATCATGGATCAAATTCTAGTTTTTGTGGTCTTAGTATTCTGGAGAGAGGACATACACATTTAATCTTAAAGACCGATCACTGAGGAAAATAATAAAGGCTTCAGTTTCATAAACTTATAGACAGTGGTGCAGTGAATTTTGTCTACACTCTTTATAAGCGTCAGTGTGAGATATGCTTCAAATTGCATTGAGATGTTATAATATCATTGATTTATACATTATTTTTCATAGCGAATAAGAGCTCAAAATAAAGTTGTCATATTTTCTCATTAGCTGCTCTCATCATGAAACAATCAAAATCATTTATTTGCATATCATAAATATGACCAATATGGGGATAAAAACATTGAAGAAAGAAAATGCTTTTTATAAATTTTATCCATTACAAGAGCTTTGTCAAAATTGATGGTAGCCAAAGTGAATGATAGCTTGTTTTTTATAAGCTGGCGAGACAGTGGTGCAATAGATTCTACTTTTATGAAGGCTAGGGTGAGATAGGATTTTAAAAAAACATTTCCCAACGCTCATCATACCCATTTCGCAACAGCGTTTGTGAATGGTATATGGGTAAAGCTCTCGTGAATAATATAAAACTTATAGGGCATCACTAACTTTACGCTTAATAAAAAGAGCACGCTGGCACCATCATCCTCAGTGTTGTCCGAGACAAGCCCTTGGTTCTTGAGACGGTCCATTATAAGCGCTTTTAGTTCTTTCTTAAACGTTTTGTATTCATACAGTTATCCTTGTTTAAAACGTGCAAGAAAATGATTTTTATTGATTCAATATGAGAGAGATTGGAAATAAGAGAATCTTACGATGTCTGGGATTCTAATTTAATATGAACAATGCTAGGTTATCATTATAAATCAAAAATATTATATACTAATTGAGATGGATAGACACCTATTGTCAGTTCTATTTTATAAGGTGTTTTAATATCAACGCGTTTGAAGAGTTCTTATTTGCAAAGGGGTATATTTTTCTCATGAGGAGTAGATGTTTGGGGGGCAAAAAATGATACAATCACGTTTGCTAATTTTTGCGCTACGTGTTGTTTACTCATATGAGGCCATTGTTCAACTTTTTTTCTACTTACGAGATAAACTTGATTTGTATCAGCACCCATGACACTTGTACCATCTACTTGAAGAGAAATATCATTAGCAAGAATGAAATCAGCTCCTTTTTCAACACATTTTTTTTGCGCATTGGCAATGATATCACATGTTTCAGCAGCAAAACCAATGACCAATGAGGGGCGGTTTGGAGCGTGTCCAATCGTTGCTAAAATGTCAGGATTTTCGACTATATCAAGGGATGGTGGTATTTTATGAGCATTCTTTTTAATTTTGTGTAAAGACTGCGTTTGACTGCGCCAGTCACAAACAGCGGCAACAAAGATGGCACCATCAGCAGGCAATGCGGTTTGAACGGCTTTTAACATCTGTTGTGCTGTTTCAACATGAATTGTTTTTACTTCTTGTGGGTTTGCAAGATGAACAGGTCCACAAATAAGTGTTACTTTTGCACCCAAATGTGCAAGAGCGGTTGCGATGGCATGACCTTGTTTACCTGAGGACCGATTAGCAAGATAACGTACTGGATCAATTGGTTCATGGGTAGGACCAGAGGTAACGATGAAATGGCGGCCAAAAAGAGGTTTTTCATGCACATTCAAAAGATTCTCTATAGCAGCGACAATAGTTAAAGGTTCGCTCATACGTCCATATCCAATCTCATCACGTTCAGCCATATTTCCGATTTCTGGTCCGATGATATGAACGCCATCTGCGTGCAATTGTGCAACATTACGAATAGTTGCTGGATGCACCCACATGGCTGGATTCATGGCGGGTGCAATCAAGAGTGGACAGCGTGCTGCTAAAAGGACACAATCAGCCAGATCATCTCCTATTCCATTGGCTATTTTTGCAATGCGGTTGGCTGTAGCAGGAGCTAAAATAATCAGATCAGCATCACGTGCTAATCGGATATGTCCGATATCATGTTCTTCTTCGCGTGAAAATAAATCAGTATATACAGTACCACCGCTTAAAGCTTCAGCGGCTAAAGGCGTAATAAATTTTTGCGCCGCTTTTGTCATCACAACTTTTAAATGTGCTCCACGTTCTTGTAAACGGCGAATCAAATCAAGGGCTTTATAAGATGCAATACTTCCACCAATAATAAGAAGGAGAGATTTTGATTTCAATGATTGCACTTCAACAGCACTGGCATGAGAGGGGAGTGTGGTGTGAGTAGGAGGATTGCTTAAAAGACGGCGGGCTTCTTCTTCCATAGAAATACCGTTTTGCGCGGCGCGTATGCGCAAAGCTTCTTTGGTTTCAAGAGACAGGTTACGAATAGTAATACTGGCCATAAAATACCTCCAAGAAATAAAAATGATTTCAATGATTTCATTGTTGATATTTTTAGCATATTAAGGAGATTAGAAAAGATGAAAAAAGTAAAAAGTAAGACAAGCGCAACAAAGTGCAATGATGAAAAGACTATAACGACCATAACGGTTTCTGTGGCTTTGTTCCACAGCAAGTTGTTTGAGGGTAGCAGGAGAAAGATTAAAACCTGTTTTTCTCATTTGATTGAAATCTTCTTCTATTCGTTGGAAATTTTGAACCAATTGTGGTGTTTTGCGTGCCAGCGAAAGGAGAGCTTGTGCTCCTTCACTAAAGTCTTTTGCAACGCCTACGGGTCCTAAATTTTTACTAATCCATTCTTTGACAATGGGTTCAGAAGCTTTCCACATATTAAAAGTGGGGTCTAATGTGCGGGCAACACCTTCCACGACAACCATCGTTTTTTGCAGCAATAAAAGTTCAGGTCGCGTTTGCATGTCAAATAATTCAGTGACTTCAAACAATAAAGTGAGCAATTTAGCCATGGAAATGCTTTGTGCTGATTGTCCGTGAATTGGTTCGCCAATAGCGCGATTGGCTTGTGCAAAGCTTTCGATATTATGGTGTGAAGGAACATAGCCTGCCTCAAAATGGGCACGTGCAACTCGATGGTAATCGCGGGTAATAAAGCCGTAAAGAATTTCAGCAAGGAAATGCTTTTCTTTTTTGCCAAGCCTTCCTGTAATGCCTAGATCAACAGCGACAATACATCCTTTTTCATCTACGAATAAATTACCAGGATGCATATCGGCGTGAAAAAAACCATCACGCAGTGTATGACGAAGAAAAGATTGAATAAGCGTAATAGCAAGCGCCTTCAAATCAAATCCTGCCTCTTTGAGTTTGGAAGTTTCGGATATTCTTATACCATCAATCCATTCCATTGTAAGAACATTACGTCCTGTCCGTTCCCAGTCAATACGTGGAACCCGAAATCCTGTATCATGTTGAATATTTTCAGCCATTTCAGATATAGCTGCTGCTTCTAAGCGTAAATCCATTTCAAGTCGTGTTGTTTGTGCTAAAGTATCCACCACACAAACAGGACGAAGCCTTCGAGAGGCAGGGATATAGCGCTCTTGTAAATGAGCAATGAGATAGAATCCTCTAAGATCTTTAGAAAAACGTGCTCTGATATTGGGACGAATAACTTTTACAGCACATTTTTTCTTATGGCCAGTTTCATCACTGTATTCAGCTGGATGAACTTGAGCAATAGAAGCGGCGGCAATGGGGGGATAAAAATTTACGAATAAATCATCAATAGAGCGACCAAGAGAACTTTCAATTTGAGCAATAGCGGCAGTGCAAGAAAATGTTTGGACACGATCTTGTAGCTGTGACAAATCTTCCGCAATATCACGCCCAACAATATCAGGTCTTGTGGCAAGAAATTGACCAAGTTTTATGTAAGAGGGTCCAAGCTTATTAATGGCATATGAAATATTTTCAGATCGCTGTTTCTTTTTTGTTTTGCGTCGTGCTAATGCATTCGCTATACGATGACATAGCGCTGGAAATCCTTGAAGATCATCATGAGGAAGAGCACTTAAAACACCTTCACGTGTTAAAACCCATCCTGCACGCATCAATTGAAAGTAAGGGGAAATTTGCACCATTTTTAAATTTTCCAACCTGAATGCAGCGCTGCAATCGCACCGGTGAGATTGCGGTACGATACCCGCGAAAACCCCGCATGCTTGATCATATGGGAAAAATCATCTTGCTTAGGAAATTTGCGGATAGATTCAACCAAATAACGATAAGCATCGCCATCATTTGCGATAAATTGACCTAGCTTAGGGATAGCATGGAAAGACCAAAGATCATAAATTTTATCGAGCCAAGGCATCTCGACATTTGAAAATTCTAAACATAAGAAACGTCCACCGAGCTTTAAAACACGAAAAGCTTCTCTAAGAGCTTGATCAATATGAGGAACATTGCGAATTCCAAAAGCAATCGTGTAAGCGTCAAAGCTTTGATCTTCAAAAGGTAGATTTTCTGCATTGGCTTCAACAAAATCAATCAGAGGGGCAAGACCATTTTTTTGTGCGCGTTTTTTGCCAACGCTGAGCATTGAGCCATTAATATCAAGCACTGTAGCATGGGCTTTTTGGCGTGAAGCATTAAGAATACGAAAAGCAATATCACCTGTACCGCCAGCGACATCAAGAACTTTCCAATGAGAAAGTGCTGGTGGGGAAAGCCAAGCAATCATGGAATTTTTCCACACACGGTGTAGCCCTAAGGATAAGATATCATTCATCTTGTCATAATTTTCAGCAACAGAATGAAACACACCATCCACCATGGATTGTTTTTGTGTTTCATCTACTATTGTAAAACCAAAAGAGTGCTCCATGCCACCCTTGGTTCCTACACGTTCTGTTTCAATTGCCATGTATATGATCTTCCTTATTTTTCTTTTATCGTAAATGAAATAGAGAGGGAATGTTCAACTACGAAAAAACAACGTATAAAACTACGACGTTTACACAGCCAAAAACAGAAGAGTACCTTTAGATATCAAGATTGGCAACGCTTAAGGCATTGTCTTGAATAAAAATACGTCTAGGTTCAACTTCATCACCCATGAGACGAGAAAAGAGTGAATCTGCATCGGTTGCATCATTAATCTTTACTTGTAAAAGAGAACGTGCATTGGGATCAAGCGTTGTTTCCCAAAGTTGTTCAGCATTCATCTCCCCAAGACCTTTATAACGTTGAAGAGTAACACCTTTTTTACCGTTTGTAAAAATGCTCTCTAAAAGGCTCATAGGACCAAAAATACGCTCTGTTTTATCTTTGCGACGTAAAAGAACAGGAGGATGATATATGTCGATAAAATTTTGAGAAATGCGATCAATTTGGCGTGCGTCAGTTGAATTTATAAGCCCCACATCAAGCGTAACAACATCTTTAACACCACGCAAAATACGCTCAAAACATAAACTTCCATCTGCTGTATATTGTCCACTCCAACCTTGTTCCATATCATCAGCAATCAGATTAAGGCGGTGTGCTGTAGTATCTGCTATTTTTTGCGCTTTTTCTTGTGTTGCAAAGACTTCAAGATTAAAAGCGCCAGCAATTGCTGCTTGTTCAACAATATTACGGTCATAACGGGTATGAAGACCATTTAAAAGTTGACGTAATATACGAGCATCTTTAGCGAGTTGATACAAATCAGCTCCTGCACGAACTTCTCCCGTTGAAAGCTCAAGCGTTGTTTCTTCTAATCCAGTATCGATCAAGAATTCTTCAAACGCTGCTTCATTTTTAATATATTGGGAAGATTTTCCACGCGATACTTTATAAAGAGGAGGCTGAGCAATATAAAGATGTCCACGTTCAATCAACTCGGGCATTTGTCTAAAAAAGAAAGTGAGCAGCAGAGTACGAATATGGGCTCCATCAACGTCCGCATCCGTCATGATAATAATCTTATGATAACGTAATTTATCAGGCGAAAATTCATCCTTACCGATAGACGTTCCAAGAGCTGTAATAAGTGTTCCAATCATATCAGATGAGAGCATGCGATCGAAACGTGCTCGTTCAACATTGAGGATTTTACCACGAAGGGGTAAAATTGCTTGATTTTGACGTGAGCGCCCACTTTTTGCTGAACCGCCAGCCGAATCCCCCTCGACAATAAAGATTTCTGATTTTGCGGGATCTCGTTCTTGGCAATCGGCAAGCTTTCCTGGTAGAGAAGTGATATCAAGTGCCCCTTTTCGTCTTGTGAGTTCACGTGCTTTGCGTGCTGCTTCACGTGCTGTTGCAGCTTCTACCACTTTACTAATGAGAAGTTTTGCTTCATGAGGATGTTCTTCCAGCCATATTGAAAGACCTTCATTGACCAAATTTTCAACAATAGGGCGCACTTCAGAAGAGACTAACTTATCCTTTGTTTGTGAAGAAAATTTTGGATCAGGAACTTTGACAGAAAGAATAGCTGTTAATCCTTCACGGCAGTCATCACCGGTTAAGTTCACTTTTTCTTTTTTAGCAATACCTGAAGATTCAGCATAGCCATTAATTTGGCGTGTAAGGGCACTTCTGAAACCTATCAAATGCGTTCCACCGTCACGCTGAGGGATATTATTGGTAAAACACAAGACCTTCTCATGATAGGAATCATTCCACCACAGGGCAACATCAACGCTCATACCATCCTTTTCACTTGCAATATAAATAGGAGTATCAAGCAGAGCTTTTTTTGATTGGTCAATATATTTCACAAACTCTATTAATCCACCTTCATAATGCAATTCAACGGATTTAATATCAGCATGACGCTCGTCAACAAGAAGAATATAAACCCCAGAATTTAGAAAAGCTAATTCCCGTAAACGACGCTCTAAAGTTTCAAAATCAAACTCAACCATAGTAAAGGTTTCAGAGCTTGGTAAAAATCTAATTTCTGTTCCACTTTCTTGATCGCAATCGCCAACAACTTTTAATGGAGCATCAGCTACCCCGTGGGTAAATGATATTTCATGAATTTTACCATTGCGTTTGATTTGCAATTTAAGCCAAACGGATAATGCATTCACAACAGAAACGCCAACACCGTGTAATCCGCCTGAAACTTTATAAGAGTTTTGATCAAACTTTCCACCGGCATGAAGCTGTGTCATAATAACTTCAGCGGCAGAAATACCTTCTGTTGGATGGATATCTGTCGGAATTCCACGTCCATTATCACGAACAGAACAAGAACCATCAGCATGGAGTGTGACGTTTACAAGAGTTGCATGACCGGCTAAAGCTTCATCGATAGCATTGTCTACAACTTCATAGACCATATGATGTAACCCCGATCCATCATCAGTATCACCGATATACATACCAGGACGTTTGCGTACAGCATCAAGACCTTTGAGAACTTTGATAGAAGCGGCATCATAGTTATTGCTTTGTGCTGGTGAGGTTATTTCATCACTCATAAGTTAGTCCATTCCTGTGTTCAATTTACAATATTTTATCCGCTTTTTTAAAGCTCAATGTTCTGATCAGTTATTTATGGAATAACCACATTAAATATTTACCGTATATCAGATCTAGATTCAATATCTGTCGATATATAATGGAGAGAATGATAAAATGATAGTGTACTGTTATGCTGTAAAACACTAGGACGGTGATATAAGGCGAATAAACACTTATGACTTATACAAAAAACTGTTTCATAAACGATGCTATTTACTTTGTTTATTTTTGCATATGCGTAATGTTTCAGAATTAGTTATGCATTTTTGTGTTACACTAATAAAGGTCTCACTTGTTTTATCCATAAATCAATTTTTCAATCCTAATTCTACCATATATTTAAAACAAAGGTTGCGAGCTCTCTAAGCAGTTCAAACTTTTGTATGTTAGATTGAGGCGAAAATATTTTGTATATTGGTTTGTGTCATCTTTAAAGTGTGAAAAAAGCTTCATTTGAGGAAAATATAAATGCGTAAATGTAAAAACACGTTTCTACGATCATCTTTTATATTCAACTTTACAATTAAAAAAACGTCTACGGTGATGTTTTTGAATAATGAGGGTAATGACGAATTATCTTACGCTTTTGTTTCTTGCATTCTCGTGAGGTTGCATCGCTCAATGTTCCCAAACTCATTTTACAACGATGTTTGAATAGTATAACGCAAAATACCCTGTGAATACTACAAGATTTATGTCCTCCATCTTTCCCATCGTGACAATAAAGTGCAAATCAGAATCATCATTTTATTTTTCAGCTCTTAAATGTTGGTGCAACCTTAATGTTGAGAAAACCCTCGGCATTTGAGGGGTATTTTTACTCTTTTCTTCAATAGTATCTATATACTTCCCAGGTTGTGATACGCAAGGAAATGGTCTTAATATTTTAAGGTACGCGGGATATTTTGATAAAATAAAGTGTACCACTAAAGTATATACAGCTTATTTCTTATATTAAAAAATTAAATCGCTTTTCTCTAAAATTACTTTTTATATATTCATTTTGGAAAATTAACATCAGAAATCTAAGCATTTTCAATGGTTTCAAAAATAGCAAGAATTTTATTTATTAAACGCCAGATATTTTGGTGAAGTGCGTTAGATAATAATTAAGAAGTGTTGCATCTTAGTTTTGAAAAATGGGGGAGAGATTTTGAAAATAAAAAAATCTATATATGTGAAACATCTTCAATTGCGTTTACAGTACTTTTTATTCAATAATCCATACAATATTTTTATTCGTATTTTATTTGTAGCAGGGGGGGTTCTATTTTCCTCTTACGCAGAAGCTGAAAGGCTGCCTTCTTTTTTTGATTCGCATGAACATTTGGTACAACCTGATACAACGGATATCTTTCGTTTGCGTTTTGTAACAACTTTTGATTTTCCTCCTTTTAATTTTATTGATCAATCGGGGTATCTTGCAGGTTATAATATCGATTTATTGCGCGCTATTTGCTCAAAATTAAAATTAGAGAAGCTTTGTGAAATAGAAGTGATTCCTTGGAAAGAGCTTTTAGAACATGTTAAAAATGGTGGTGCAGAAGTCATTATTGCGGGTTTAAAAGAAACAAGTAAAACCCAGCAAGATCTTGTTTTTACAAAGTCATATTTGCGCTTTCCAGCGCGATTTGTTGCTTCTCGACGTTTAAATCTCGATGAGCCAATAAGCGATCAATTGATACATTTAACCAGTGGTGTTTTGTCTAAAAGTGTTCACGAAAAACTCTTTCAATATTATTTTCCTAAAGCCAAATGGCAAGGGTTTAAAAAGAGAGAAGAGCTCTATAAAGCATTACAAGAGCGTAAAATTGACCTTATTTTTGATGATGGATTTGCTTTATCATTATGGTTCAAAAAACAAAAATCTGTTGATTGCTGCCATTTTGTTGGGGGGGCATATATGGCGCCACAGTTATTGGGGCAAGGAATGCAGCTTGCTGTTGCAAAAAAGAATGAAAAATTGGTTGATATACTCAATTATGCGCTGAAATCTCTAGAAGAGGATGGTAAACTTACAGAACTTTATTTGCGTTATTTTCCAATAAGTTTTTTTTGATGAGTAGTTTTTTAATTAAGGGCTGTTAATCTTTCTGCGCCTAGTCGATAGGAAATAGCTTCTGCGAGATGATAGCGTGAAAGAGTATCTGATCCGTCAAGATCAGCAATTGTGCGTGCAACTTTGAGAATGCGATGATAAGCGCGTGCGGAGAGGTGCATTTTTTCACTCACATCTCGTAAGAGTATGGTCGCACTTTTATCAGGAATGGCAATCTGTTCTATAATTTTGGCAGGGCAATCGCCATTGGTACGAATATGATCAAACCCCATTGTTGAAAAACGTTTAGCTTGAATGGTACGGCACCGTGCGACGCGTTTGGCAACGTCGCAGCTTTTTTCTGATTGTTCTGGTTGCATAAGGTCCATAGCCGTCAAAGCAGGGACATCAATCCGTAAATCAATTCGGTCAAGCAGAGGACCAGAAATACGGGACTGATAATCGATTTGACAGCGTATCCCTTTAGGGCAAACATGGTCTTTTTCGCCTGCCATACCACAACGGCAAGGATTCATTGCGGCAATAAGTTGGAAGCGAGCAGGATAGCTAATATGGTGATTAGCGCGGGCGATAACTGACTCCCCACTTTCTAAAGGTTGACGAAGAGAATCAAGAACCTGTGGAGAAAATTCAGGCAATTCATCAAGGAATAACACACCATTATGAGCAAGGGAGACCTCTCCCGGTCGTCCTTTAAGCCCTCCACCAATCATTGCGGCCATGGAAGCAGAATGATGTGGGGAACGAAAGGGACAATGAAGTGAAATGGTATTATGAACCGTTTCTCCTGTAATAGAAGCAATCAGAGAGACATCTAAAAGCTCACGGCTATCAAGAGGTGGCAAAATGGAAGGTAAGCGTTGCGCTAGCATAGATTTTCCAGCACCAGGGGGACCTACAAACAAAAGGTTATGGCGTCCAGCAGCACAAACTTCTAAGGCACGTTTGGCTGTTTTTTGTCCTTTGATTTCGCAAAGATCTGGAAGTTCAGTTTCGATAGTATATTGGCGCGGTTGTGGACGTTTTTGAATTTGGGTTCCTTTGAAATGGTTGACTATAGTGAGCAGAGTCTCTGGGGCAAGAATATTTATTTCTGCATTTGCCCATGCTGCTTCAGGTCCACATTGGAAGGGACAAATTAGTCCTTTATCGAGTGATAAAGCTGTCATGGCAGCTGGTAAAACACCATTAACGGCGGTAAGTGAACCATCCAGTGATAATTCTCCTAAAATGACATAGTCTTGAGCTACTTCGGGAGGGAGGATTCCCATAGCAAGCATTAAGCCTACGGCGATTGGCAAATCATAATGCGATCCCTCTTTAGGCAAATCAGCTGGTGCAAGATTAATCGTAATTCGTTTAGTAGGCATAGAAAGTCCACAAGCGTGGAGGGCTGCTTGTACACGTTCACGGCTTTCTGCAACTGCTTTATCAGCTAATCCAACAATAGCCATTCCTATTTTACCAGACGAAATCATAACCTGTACATCGACAGGGACTGCCTCTAGACCGCGAAAAGCAACAGTTGTAATACGTGCGATCATTTATTTATTTTCCCCCTTTAGACTTGGTAGAGACAATCATATCTATTTATAAAAATCAAGAAGCATCTCTATAGCTTTTTTTATAGAGAGAACTATATACGTGGGCAGTTTTTTAGCATTCCCATGGAAAGTCATTTGTACAAATTTAACCATGATGATATGGGACGCAATAAAACATTTATAATAAGCTAAATAAATATGTTAAGAAAAAAAGAATGAGGCTGTTCGTGTTATACAACAGTGTAAAATTTTATGAAAATATAAGGGGAGGATAACGTTATGTATCGCAGAGTGTTATTTGATGTGATAAAACGTGTAAAATGTGCAAAGTAATTATATTTACCTTTCTTATTTTTATATTATTTCAAAGCGTAGTAGATGCAAAGTGTATTATAAGGTATCTGATTTTATGGTATACCAGACAAGAATTTTGTTAAAATCAGGGACTGTGCGCTGTGTATTTATAGGCTTGTGTTTTACTTTTTCTTTTCCACAGCCACTTGCTGCATTTGATTTTTTCGGCATCCCTCTTTTTGGTCAAAAGAAAACAAATTCTTCTTCACATTATGCCAAAAGTACAGAGAAATTTTATAAAGTTGATGTTGTTGCACCGCCAGGTGCACCATTAGAAGGTATAAAAATAGTTAAATCTGTTTCTTCTCTTGTTGCTGATAAAGAGAAAGCATCCGCCAGTTCTTCTGGTTTGCTCGCCAAGGCGCGTTCAGATTATCGAGCAATTCTTTCTGCTCTTTATGCTGATGGACGCTATGGTGGTGTTATTAGTATTAAAATTAATGGCTTAGAAGTCGCTGATTTAAGTCCGGTAACTCAACTTCCAGCACAATCGAATATCGTTATTACAATTAATGCTGGTCCACAATATGTTTTTAGTATTGCCAATATTGATAAAGTAGCTCCGTTTGAAAAACGTAAAGCGCATAAAATGCCCACAATTGAAGAATTGGGCTATAAAGTTGGGGCTATTGCTAAATCTGAAACCATTTTGAAAGCAGAAAAATGGGCGATAGAAGGATGGCGGCAACAAGGTTATGCTAAAGCTAAAATTATGAAGAGTGAGGTCGTGGCTGACCATGCTGCGTTGCGTGTTGAAGGACGGATTGTTGTTGCTCCTGGACAAAAGGCTTATTATGGTCCTTTAAGTGTGCGTAATATAAGTAAGAAACCACGTGTAGATTCAGCTTATATCGCGTGGATGACCGGATTGAAACCAGGGCAGATATACGATTCTGATGCGTTAGCTAAGGCAAATGAACGTCTTGCGCGCCTTGGTGTTTTTCGTGCTATCAATATACGTGAGGCTGATACTATTAATCTAGATGGTAGTTTACCGCTTGCACTTGTTGTACAAGAACGTAAACCGCGTCGTTTTGGTGTAGGCGGTAGCTATTCAACTTTAGACGGTGCTGGTTTTGAGACTTATTGGATGCATAACAATCTTTTGGGTCATGCAGAGACTCTTAAAATTGAAACAAAAATAAGTGGTGTTGGTAGCAATAAAAAGCAATCATATAATTTTAAAAATTTTGATTATCTTTTCGGTGCTACATTTGTAAAGCCCGGTGTACTCACGCCAGATACAGATTTCAGGTCAGAATTAAAAATACAACAAGATGTTTTAGAAAATTATACGACAAAAGCCATCAAAGGAAAATTAGGTATTACGCATATTTTTAATGGTAATCTATCGGGACAGGCTGCTGTAGAAGTTTCAAATGGTTATTCACGTGATATCTATTTTGGGAGCCGTAATTTTACAACAATCGGTTTCCCTAGCGGTTTGATTTACGATAGTCGTAATAATAAGTTTAATGCAACAAAAGGTTTATATGGTGAAGTTTTCATTGAGCCTTTTTATGAGATGCGTTTTAGCAACTTTGTTGCAAAAGTAACAGCAGAAGGTCGTTCTTATTGGGCGTTGGATGAAGGGGATCGTTTTGTTGTTGCTGCGCGGGCAAAGCTTGGTGCAATTCTTGGGAATGATGCAGCACAAGTACCCGCAAATACGCTTTTTTTTGCTGGTGGTGGGGGCTCTGTTCGTGGTTATGCTTACCGTAATATTGGTATCAAAACAGAAAATGATGGGGTTGTTGGTGGACGGGCGCTTATTGAGGGGTCAGCAGAATTGCGTGTTTCTTTAAATGATAAAATAGGGTTTGTCAGTTTTCTTGATGGAGGTTTAGTCGGGGAAAAGGCGAATTTTGATTTTTCTCAAAAAATTAAATGGGGAGCCGGTATAGGAGGTCGTTATATGACGGGTCTTGGTCCTTTACGCGTTGATTTAGCCTTTCCTTTAAAGAGAGAGAAGGGTGACCCTCGCATTGGTTTTTATGTGGGTATAGGGCAAGCATTTTAATGAAAAAAGGTGTACATTTATCAGCTTTCTTCTTTGTATTTTTGTTTTTTGGGGTGGGTGGTTTTGTTTTTGCGCAAAGAGGAGACATTCTTCCCTCTAGCGAAATGAAAACAGATGATCGCTCATGGTTTGTTTCTTTAATTGAACGAAAGCTTTCAGCGCCTAATCGTCAAGTTCGTTTACACAATATGCAAGGGACACTGTCTTCTCAAACATCAATTGATACTATTACTGTCAGTGATAAAAAAGGGGTTTGGCTTAAAATTACCAATGCTAAAATGGATTGGAATCGTCTAGCGTTGCTGAGAGGACGGATGGATATTAACCAGCTTTCGGCAGAACAGGTTACATTTTTACGCAAACCGCAAGGCAATTCTTCTTTTGTTTCTTCCCTTGAGACTGGTAAATTCTCTTTACCAAAATTACCGCTTACTCTTTCTATCAATACGCTTACAGCTCAACATGTGACATTTGAACAGAATCTTTTTGGTTTTTCTGCTGATATGTCCTTAAAAGGCAATTTCACCTTGGCTGGTGGTAATTTTGATGTCGATATAGCGGCGCATCGTTTAGATGCACCGGGTTCTTTTTCTGTTCTCACCAAGATATCTGATAGTAATCGTACAGCTCAAATTGATATTTCTGCTAACGAACCACAAAATGGTATTTTGGCGAATATTTTTAACATTGAACAACGTCCAGCATTAAGTCTCGTCGTGAAAGGTGATGGTACTTTTGATGATTTGGTTATCAAACTTTCTTTAGAGTCCGATCATCATTCTATTTTAGATGGTAATGTTATTCTTGCAAGTGTTCCAGAAGGACAGAGTTTTTCTACGAAATTAGAGGGAACACTGAGCCCTTTAATACCTGTTCAATATCGTAGTCTCTTCGAATCTGATATAACATTAAAAGCAAAGGCAAGAAGAACAAAAGAAGGTGTGACACACCTTGATCAGATGGTTATTCAGAACAAAGCAATGAATGTTATAGCCAATGCTGAAATAACCGCCGATGGATTCTTGCGACGGCTTTTTGTTGATGGCAAAATGGCTCTTGATAACGAAAAGGAGTCTATTCATTTACCTATATCAGAAGTGCCAAAACCTGCGAATACTCTTGCTTTGAACATTGACTATGGTCGCGAAGGTCAACAATCTTGGAATGGGCGGTTGGTTGTAAATCATTTAAGCAATAAAAATATTTATATTCGCGATGCAATTTTTGATATGGGAGGAGTAAGCGAAAATCTTGATAATGCAGCTTCTCGTCATGTTGGTGTTCAGGTTAAAGGGACGCTTCAAGGGGTTAAAAAGATTAAGGGAGCGTTAGTAGAAAATTTAAGCCAAGCGGTTCATGTGCATTTAGATACGGATATTGTTTCGAACAAACCAATTTTGATTCATGATCTGAGTGTTACGGCTCAGGGTTTTTCTTCTTGGTTAAAAGGGACAATGGAGAATTTTGTTTTTAAAGGCGATCTCGGTTTAAAAGCTCAAACATTAACTCCTTTGGAAGTGTTCAGTAAACAATCACTTTCTGGTAATGCAGATATTAAAGCCAAAGGAACGATCAGTTTATTGAGTGGCATTTTTGATCTCCAATTATCAGGAATGGCTGACGATATGAAAATAGGCGTGCAGTCTTTTGATCGTTTATTCAAAGGAAATACTACTCTTTCAGGTGGCACTGCTCGAAATACAAAGGGCTTCACTTTACGTCATTTTAATTTGAAAAATCAATATACAAATATAGAGGCTAATGGTTATTTTTCAGATGAAAGCGCTAAAATGGATCTATCTGCTCAAATATCTGATTTGTCCAAATTAGACTCAAAGATAAGTGGTGCACTTACAATTCAAAGTACGGCGAGAGGGCGCAATAGCCATATAAAACTAAATACGCGTGCCCATATTTCTGAAGCATTAATTGTAGGGAAGAAACTTCAAAACACAACATTTAACATAGATGCATTTGTAGATAATACAGCACCAGTTACTTCTTTAACAGGGGTGGTAAAGGGTGAAGGAATTTTTGCTAAGAAACCTTTGCATTTATCGGCCTCTTTTGAAGATTCTCATAAAATTCGAAAACTTGAAAATATCGATATTAGAGGGGGAAGTGCAAAAATAACGGGTGATCTTTCTCAACAACTTGGCGGTTTTTTGAAAGGAGCGCTGCATATTGATGCCGATGATATTTCCGTACTTTCAGCGTTATTTTTGCAGGATGGTAGTGGAAAAGTAAAAGGAGATTTTATTTTTGATGAACAAAATGGCAGACAAAAAACCAATGTGAAGGCGCATGTTAACCATTTGAAATTTTCCAAGAATAAAATAAAAAAATTGGCAATAGATGCTGACATATTCGATCCTTTTGGCATGACTCAGTTTGAAGGAGTTATCAATGCAGAACATATTCAAACACCTTTGGTAATGGTCAATCGTTTAAATGCTCACGCTGATAGGAATAATGGACAAACGGTTTTTACTGTCCAGGCGACGTTGCATGATACTCTCAATGCACGGCTTTCTGGTCGTTTAATGGTTGAGGAACTTCCAGAAAGTATAAAACGAGAAGTGCAAATTGAAGCTGTGGACTTAAAACAACATACTTTTCATGCGACATTGCCGAAGCCATCTATAATCTCTTTTGATAAAGATGGAATGACAATCAATGAATTAGGAATTGCAATAAATGGGGGCAACATCATCTTAGCAGGAAATATTCAAGATACCCTGAATTTACAACTTACAATGAATGCCCTTCCTGCTACTTTAGTCAATTTGTGGAAATCCGATCTTGGTGCAGCAGGGAGTGTAACAGGGCAGGTTATGATTCGTGGTCATTTAAAAAAACCTGATATAACTTACGATATAAAAGGTGAGGGACTGACAACCGTTGCTTTTCAAGATAAAAAAATTATGCCTTTTTCTCTTTCTGCCACGGGAAACACTGTAGATCAAAATCTTACTTTGAATGCAAATTTAACAGGAGAAGGAGTACAAGCACAAGCTCAGGGGCGTGTATCTCTAGAGAAAAATGCGCTTGATCTTCGTATTAATTTGCAAAATTTATCTGCACGTTTGGCGAATGGTTTTATTGCAGGACAAGCGCTTGATGGGACAGTGATAGGTAAAGTTGATATTGGTGGAACAATGAAGGATCCATCTGCTCATTTTGAGCTTTCTAGTCAAAATTTAACCGCTATGACGCATAAAGGACCGATGTCAATCAATATAAATGCTCGTGGTTCTTATAAAAAATCGACATTTCATATTGAAAATATGATAGCTACTGGAGATAAAGGATTAGATCTTTCCATCCATGGGCCTGTATCTCTTAATGGTTCAGAGGCAAAATTAAACGTTAAAGGGATAATGCCTCTTGATTTTGTTAATCTCTTATTAGCTAAGCGTGGTGCACATATAACGGGTACAGCAAGAATTGATACAGCTCTTAATGGGTCATTATCAAAACCACAATTGATAGGAAATATTTCTATAGGCGACGGTAGCTTTTTTGATTCACAAACAAATGTAGGATTGAATAATATAACAATTGAAGGCAAATTGAAAGGTGATCATATCCTTATAGAAAAAGCTTCAGCTTCTTCGTTTGAGGGGGGAGGAATTTCTGCTTCAGGTCGTATCTCTAATGGTCTAGAGACAGATTTGATATTTCATCTTGATAATGCCAATTATAATGATGGTTCTATGATTCTGGCAACATTATCAGGTGAGATGACAATGACAGGTCATTTTTTAAATAGTCTTGTTCTTGGTGGTGATATCATCGTTGAAAAAGCTGAAGTTTTTGTTCCTGATCATTTTAAAAATGCCAAGTTTCTTGATGTTAGAAATAAGAATTTAACTAAATCGATTCAAACAACACTTGAACGTGCTGATGTTAAGAACACGAACAAAAGCAAAAGCCGTATAGTTACACAAGAATCTTCATCTGTCGTGCTATCAAATATGCGTATTACAGCACGCAATCAATTTTTTGTACGCGGAAAAGGCTTAGATGCTGAACTGGGAGGACGCATTAATCTAGCAGGTCCATTGAATGATGTGCATCCAGTTGGTGAATTTAGAATGATTCGTGGACGTTTTGATATCTTGTCGCAACGTCTTAATTTTGATCAAGGACAAGCGAGTTTTAGTGGTAATCTTAATCCTACGGTTTATTTTGTAACCAACAATAACAGTGGTGATATTCGTGTCACTGTAACTGTAAGTGGGACGGTTGATAATCTTGATATTAATTTTTCATCACAACCAAATTTGCCTCAGGATGAGATTTTGGCGCGTTTGATTTTTAAACGCTCTCTTAATGAATTATCACCATTTCAGATTGCTCAACTTGCAGCAGCAGCGGCTGATCTTGCAGGTAGTTCTAATACATCTTTGTTGAATACTTTACGAACTAAAATTGGACTTGATGATCTTGATGTTATCGTTAATGAGAAGGGGAATACAGGCTTACGTATTGGACGCTACATACACAATAATATTTATTTGGGCTTTGAAGCAGGGTCTGATGGAACGACGAAAGGGACAATTAATTTAGATATTTCGCGTCATCTCAAAGCTAAAGGTGCCATAGGAAATGAACAAAATTCTAGTATAGGTCTCTTTTATGAAAGAGATTATTAAAGATTGAATTTTAAAAAAACAATTTCTTCGTTTTTTGTCTCTCATTTCTAAATCTGAGGAAGGAGGCATAGACTAGAAATCCTATAAAAGAAGAAGCTTTTTGTTGAGGCGTGAAGAGATGTATCTGAAATATTTGATTTTTGTTATGCTATTCTCTAAAGGGACAAAATCTTCACGAAAGATAGTATGTTATTTTGCTGCTATATATTTATTTTAGAGAAATACCTTACCTTGTTTTCAAGCCCATATCGTGCTGTTGCCTAAAGAATGTAGTGTGTGCAATATATTGATTTATAAAGATAATTTATTGTTATTCAACTTGAATTAGAACTTTGAATATCGTACGAATCTCTTTCGTATTGAATCAATCAAAATCATTCGGCTTGTATGCTACAAGCGGAGAATCCTGTGTGGATAAAACTATTAAGAAATAACTAAAAATGCCTCTTATGAATCATCTCGAGAGCTAAGAGCTGTCGCAACATTAGGGACTGGCAGAATAGTGTGAGTGGTGCCGGCTTGTTACTCCATAAGCGTAAAGATAGAGGGGGTTAATGGATTTATCGTTATACAATTCACGAATGTTATTGCGAATGGGCTTAGGGAAGACTTTGAGAGAGATCTCTTTAAAACAAGTACGTGAATTTGCAACACAATGGCATTCTGTTTTTACGTGAAGGACATGATTCCATTAAAGACCGTCAAAAACGTGAGGCAAGCAGAGAATTCATAAGATATCGATTTTATTGTCAAACGCATTTAAAGCAATATTTTTTAATAATAAAAATTACCTATTATTTTAGATTTTGTTTATTGTGTCTGGAATAAGATCACTTTTCTTATAACGAATAGCTCCCCAAACAGAATACTCCAAAATATAACATTATTGTGTTGCAAGTTTATGTACTTGTTTTAAAGGAACATTTCTCAGTGTGCGCTTGAGTCTATTTCATAAGATTGCTTGTGAAATGGTATAAAGTATCTCTTATGAATGGTATAAAATCTACACTACCGTTATTAATAAAGGTATAAGTATTTACTAAAGCTATAAGCCGGCATTATCATTCTATTTTCCAGCTTCTCATGTTGCTGACAATCTTTTCACTTGAAAGTGTAGAGGTATTTTTATTGCTTATCTTAAGAGTTTTTATGCATATACCAATATCTCTTATGACGTACAACAAGCGCTTTTGATTGATTCATCATAAATATAAAGAAAATTTGCAATAAGCAAATTACATCTTATCTTTTGTTTAAGATATAAAATAACAAATTACGATTATAAATCAAAGTATTAAAATGTATATTAAAAGATATTTTTGTAAAAATATTTATCAGAATTATATGTCGTATTTTTCTATTTTAGCGGTTAAAAGAAAGAGGAATGTCATTTTGCTTTTCATCTGTTTTTTTACATATTGAAATTATAGCCTTATATAGGCACTAACGTTGTGCATTTATAAACTCTTCAAGCCGTTAAGGTATTGGAGGAATATCATTTTAGTTTCTAAATGTAGAAAAAGCAGCAAAGCTTGCTTTAAAGCAAGCTACAACAGTAAAAAAGTTTTATAATAAAACCTCTCTTATTTTTTCAATGTTTTTCTTTTAAACGGAGTGTATCTATAATTTGCAACACAATTTATAATTGTTAGCTTATTCTGTTGTACCATAAAAGACCGACATTTGAGGTGTGGTGATATAAGGTATGTAAGCCTTTTTGACACAGTATTCTGAAAGCACGTGGTGAATATTTAGGGTAAGCCTTGTATAAGTGAATCACATAAGTTGTTATCAAGAGGAATGAGCTCAATAAAAATCTAGATTGTTTACAGATCAGATTGGGTAGAGTCTTTGTCCTTTAAAAGTTGTGTGGAGAAAAAAATTATCAGTGCAGGGATAAACACGGATAAAGGTTGTATTAATCCAAATTCATCATCATCCGCGATAATTTTTTCAAACTTTTATGCTTTCTCTTTCAGGATTCACAACACTTATGAATGTTTCAACACTTATTTGAGGAAGGGAAGGGGTTTTTGAAATTTCATGGTTAAAGTCAATTGCATTCAACAAAATAGCGAGTAAAGTTTTCATCTAAATCCAAGAAGTTTATTTTCAATAAACCATAAATTCTTTGCCAACTTTGATTAAAGTAATGCTTTTTCGTGGTAACAAGTCTTTTTTATAAATGGAGCATTACCTTCTATCCATTTTTTATTTCAAATTTTATTTAAGGATCTAGAAATTAGGAGGTATGTTTTTTGAACTGGATATTATGAAGTTTTTTATAAAACCCATGTTCTTTTGCTAGCAATTCTTTTTGAGTACCTTGTTCAATCAGTTGTCCATTTTGTATGACCACAATTTTATGAGCACGAGCAATCGTTGAAAGGCGATGAGCAATAATGATCGTTGTGCGTCCTTTAGTAAGGTGATGAATAGCTTCATTAATTTGTGCTTCGGTGTGTGAATCGAGCGCACTTGTTGCTTCATCAAGAATCAGAATTTCACTATCGTGAATCATTGCTCTAGCGATAGCGAGTCGTTGTTTTTGCCCCCCTGAAAGATTACAGCCATTATCACCTATCTGTGTATCATAACCATTTGGCAAACTCATAATAAAGTCATGAGCATTTGCTGCTTTTGCTGCTTCGATAATTTCGTCATCACTAGCCCCTTCTTTTCCAAGCCCGATATTATATTTAACAGTTCCTTGAAAGAGAAAAGTATCCTGTCCTACATAGGCCATCAGGTTTCTCAGAGAGCGAAATGTTGTGTAGCGAATGTCTTGATCATTAATCAATATGCGTCCTTTTGTGGGGTCATAGAGGCGCATAATAAGGTTGATAAGGGTTGATTTTCCCGAACCGGATGGTCCCACCAATGCTGTCATTTTTCCGGCTTCTATTTCTAGGTTGATGTCTTTCAATATCATTTTGTTATTAGTGTATGCAAAAGAAACATGTTCGAAACGAATAGTTCCTTGCGTTTTATTCAGATCTTTAGCTTCTTTATGTTCTACAACTGTAAGGGGACAATCGAGTATTTCAAACATCGTACGGATATTGACCAAGCCAGATTCAATTTTAACACGTACATTTGCTAGTCTTTTTGCGGGTTCATAAGCTAAAAGTAAAGCAACAATAAAGGACATAAATTCACCTTGAACACCTGCGCGTTGGGTTGCAAGATAACCGGAAAAACAAATAATACCTGCAATGGCAACACCCGTGAGTGTTTCCATAATTGGATTGGTAATAGCTTCGAGTGTTGCAATACTGTTTGTTTGTTTTTCAACATCACAAATGGCTTTGTCCATCCGTTTTTTCATGACTTCTTCTAGTGAAAAGGCCTTGATGATTCGAATACCAACAGCCGTTTCCTGTACGATTTTGATAATTTCACCAAGTGAAAGGAGCTCTTTTTCCATCAAGCTGCGAACGCGTTTTAAAGCCATTCGAACGCCTAAAAAAGCTAGTGGTCCTACGATTAAAGTAATGGAGATTAACACAAAGTTTTGAATGAACATGACAAGCAACAGACCACTAACGGAAAGCAAATCACGTACAAAAGTTGTGATAATAGTATCAATTATATTACGTACGGCTGTCGCGTTATGAGTTACACGAACAAGAAGATCAGATGAAGTGTTATTATGATAAAAAGAGACACCTTGTTCCATAAGTCGTGCAAAAATTTTACGCTGTTGTTCAGCAATGATACTATTGCCTGCTTTGTTTAGAAAGTAAGTTTGGAAAAAAGTTGCAACTCCTTTGAGAATAAAGATAAAAGCAATGAAGCTAGAAATCAAAACAATCATAGGAAAATTTTGTGCATCAATAATCTGATTAACAACATCCCGCATAATCCATGCACTGGTTGCTGTGGTACAAGAAATGATGATCATTGAGAAGATAGCCGCACTGTACCAACGCATATGTTTACGAAAATTTTCTCGCAAAAGGCGGATAATAAGATGTTTGTCAAAAGAGGAAATTTGTTTTTTAGCCATGAAGAGCTTCTATATTCTCTCATTATTTTATGCAAGATTGAAACACTCTTAATTAAAAAGCCCCTTAATCTTTTTTACAAAAATAGCTTTTTCTTTCAAGGTTCATCACATCAATTTCACGACGGTGAGAGTGAAGAATGTAGTTCAAAGTTTCTGTAAAAGGTATAACGAAAATTCGTTGTTCATCATTATTTTTAGTTTTCAATAAAAGATACCGGTGAGTTTCACTATTGTATTTACCAATTTCCATATTGTGATAGCCTTTGGCACTTGAAATGGCTCACAAAAAACATTTCTGCTTTTTTAATAATTTTTATGTATCATCTCCATTTGTGATGTGTAAGCAAACAATTTTGCCGCATTGCATGATAAAAGAGCTTGAAATAAGAAGACCTTACGATGTTTGAGCTTTCTCATTAATATGCAAAATGACGAATTCTTCTTATAAATTGATAAAGCATTATTAAACTCTTAAAAGGATTTATACACATTTATAAAACCTTAAAAGCACCACAAAAATTCTATGTGGTGCTTCTAAATAATACTATACACATCATTTTGATGCGTTGCATGCGAATATTATTCCAATGCAAAACTATTTAGGTGCTATCACCATCATCATTTGCCGGCCTTCAAGCTTTGGCTCCAATTCGATTTTGGCAATTTCACTTGTATCTTCTTTCACACGCTGAAGAAGCTTTAATCCAAGATCTTGGTGAGCCATCTCACGACCACGAAAACGCAAAGTAATCTTTACTTTATCACCATGATCAATAAAGCGATGAACAGCCTTGAGTTTGACTCCATAATCATGGACATCAACATTTGGGCGCATCTTAATCTCTTTGATTTCGATGACTTTTTGCTTCTTACGTGTTTCAGCAGCTTTTTTTTGGGTTTGATATTTTAATTTTCCCAAATCGATGATTTTACATACAGGTGGCTCCGCATTTGGTACAATTTCAACCAAATCAAGTCCCGCATTTGCAGCCATAGCAAGAGCTTCTTGTATCGCAACAACTCCCTGATGTTGTCCCTCATCATTGATAAGCTGAACATGAGGTACCCGAATATCCTGATTTGAACGTGGTCCGTCTTTTTGGGTAGGTGTCATTTTAAACGGTTTACGAATGGTTTATGCTCCTTAAATTTTGATTCAACTACAGTTAATTTAATATACAATTATGTACCTAAAAACAACTATAATTCGTGTTATTTTCATTATTTGATTTATTACTTTTTGGAATGATTTAGATTATAAAAGTTTTTCTCTTAATTTAAAGAAATTGTTTTATAGAGGATAAAAAATCATGGATCAAAATATTCCTTGTCAGTTTTTTTCATTTGAGAACACCGCACTTGCAGTACGCTATCGCAAGGGGCGCCAATCTCCAGGTTTGGTTTGGCTTCCTGGCTATCAATCCGATATGTTAGGAAGTAAGGCAGCGTTAGTTGATCAGTTTGCTCAGAAGAATGATTTGTCTTGTTTACGTTTTGATTATTCTGGACATGGAGAATCTGAAGGTGATTTTTTTCAAGGAACAATTTCGCGTTGGGTTAAGGAAAGTTTAGCGACTTTTGAAACCTATTGTGAGGGTCCACAAATTTTGATTGGTTCCTCTATGGGGGGGTGGATTGCGCTAAGGCTTGCAATGATGCTAGCACAGAAAAATAAGAAGCTTGCTGGCATGATATTGATTGCTCCAGCACCTGATTTTACACAAACATTGGTGGAACCAAAATTAGGCCCAGAAGAATGGAAGGTTTTGGAAGAAAAAGGCTATATTGAACGACCTGCAGTTGATGATACAGAGCCAATGCCCTTTACAAAAACATTGATTGAAGATGGGCGCGAAAATTGTGTTATGAAAGGATGCATTGATGTTGGGTGTCCAGTCCATATTCTACAAGGGATGGAAGATGAAGATATTCCCTATCAGCATACATTGACTTTACTTGATCATTTACCTCTCCATGATGTAACATTGACACTTGTTCGTGATGCAGATCATCGCTTTTCTCGTCCACAAGATTTAGATTGCCTTGAAACAGTATTGAGATCTTTTATTAATCAGATTAATGCAAAGTAAGGGGTACATTTATTGATGAAGATAAAAATATATGAGCATTTCTAAACAGCATTTTATTTTTTCTGAGCGTTTTGTACCTGTACGGGTGCGGGAAAATAAGTATGCGCGCCGTCTTACCTTACGTATTGATGCCAGAAGTCAGGAGATTTGTGTAACAACACCACCAGCAATAAATCTCTATGCGGTTGAAAATTTTATTGAAAAGCATCGATCTTGGATTGAGGCACGTCTTGCTCATGTACAAATCTCTCATAAAAATGCTTATCTCAAAGAAGGGGCGACAATTTCCTTATTGGGTGTTTCTCATACCATAAAGCATAGAGAGGGACGTGGGGTAACAGAAATCATTACAGCAGATGCGGAGCAAGGGCCTGAAATTATTGTTTATGGTCAATTAGAATATCTCCCAAGACGCATTGCTGACGTTTTGAAAAAACAAGCGGCGCTTATTATAACGCCTTTGGTGGCACATTATGCTCATCAGGTAGAGCGTAAAGTCAAATCCATTTGTTATAAAGATACGAGAAGTCGTTGGGGCTCTTGTTCAATCGATAAGCGTCTTTCTTTTTCTTGGCGCCTTATTATGGCACCAAAAGAAGTTGTTGAGTATGTTGTTGCCCATGAAGTTGCTCATCTTGTTGAAATGAATCATGGGCCAAGATTTTGGGCTCTTTGTGAAGAGCTATGTCCTGATAGTAAAACATATCGTGCTTGGTTGAAAGAAAATGCTTCTAGACTGCATGCAATTAATTTTGATTCATATAATTTAGAGGCGTAAAAAACTTTCAAATGAAGGCAATATTTAACGGAACTTTTTGTTGAGTGTTTTGTTGAGTGTTTGCTTGCTCATGCATAATGAGGAAGCCATTGAAGCTCTCAGCACGATTGTTCTCCCCTGCTTGGTTTGCTGAGTGTCTTCAATGTTTTGCTTTATCTTTTTTGTAATTCAGCGTAATAACCCTAAGTTCCGATGACTTATAAAAAAATGGGAAGGTTTTTTATGTCTGTTCTTACAGATCCACTTCAGCTATTACAGGCACTTATTCGTTGTCCTTCTGTTACACCTCATGAAGCAGGGGCTTTATCAACTTTGGAACAATTTTTAAAAAAAATGGGATTTCACGTCGATCGCCCTGTTTTTACGGATAAAAATACAGATAATGTTGAAAATCTTTATGCAAAAATGGGAAGTGAAGGACCCCATCTTATGTTTGCGGGTCATACGGACGTCGTACCGCCAGGTGCATTGGAAGATTGGACTTATCCACCTTTTGAAGCTGTTATAGATCAGGGGAAATTATATGGGCGGGGTGCTGTTGATATGAAGGGTGGTATCGCTTGTTTTATTGCGGCTCTAGCGCGAGTTCTTGAGAAACGACCCATTAAAGGAAGGGTAAGCCTTTTAATTACTGGTGACGAAGAGGGGCCTGCTGTTAATGGTACGGTAAAACTTCTCAAATGGGCAGAAAAAAAAGGCGAAAAATGGACTGCGGCTCTTGTGGGAGAACCAACAAGCGTAAAGACTGTTGGTGATATTATCAAAATTGGTCGCCGCGGATCGATTTCTGGTGTCATTACCGTGAAGGGTCGCCAAGGTCATGTTGCTTTTCCAGAAAGGGCTGCCAATCCTTTGCCTTTGGCAAGTAAGCTTATTCAAGCATTGACACAAACCGTTTTAGATAAAGGGACAGAAAATTTTCAACCCAGTAATTTAGAGCTAACAACCATCGATACCGGTAATTTAGTGGTCAATGTTATTCCAGCGCAGACAACGATTCGTTTTAATATACGCTACAATGATCTTTGGACAAAAGAAACACTGATGAAGGAAATTGAAAAGCGTCTTGCTTTGGTACAATCAAAAAACAATGGTGACCAATATCCCTCTTATCAGCTTGAATGGATTCCAAGTTTAGGAGATGTTTTTTTGACCAAAAATGATAAACTCATTCAAACTTTATCCAATGCTATTAAAAGTGTAACAGGGAATATACCAGAATGTTCCACTTCTGGTGGTACTTCAGATGCACGATTTATTAAGGATTATTGCCCAGTGGTCGAATTTGGTTTACCGGGGCAAACGATGCATATGGTAGATGAGTGTGTAGCCCTTGATGCAATAGAAACACTTACTACTATTTATGAGCGTTTTATTATTGAATTTTTTGCATAAAGAAAAGGTTGCTGGTTCAAAAATACCTTTATCTTGTTGTGCCATAAGATATTGCCATTTATGGTGTGGTGATACGAGACTCGTAAAACTTAATATATTAAGTAGTCTTAGAGTAAGTAATGAATATTCTTAAGTTGGGATTCTTGCCTGTAGAGTCTTTAGTTAAGTGAATTACATAATTGAAAAGCCAAAAGAGATCTGCTTGAAGAAGCAGAACTGTTTAGACCATATTGGATTGAAAATATTCGTTCTTTAAAGTGTAGAAAGGAAGTCACACGCAATCATATATGGAAAACAATGAATATTATATCATCATTGTGTGATGACAGGTTGATGCCATAAAGACACACAAAAACATGCTACTATTGTAAAAAGTTCGTACAACATAAATGCGCTCATTCACAGCTCATGTTTTGATATGTTTTCTGCACTCGCATAAAAGGTACTTCTTGTTCCTATAGACTTTCTTAGAATAAAGACTATAGGAAAAGCGCTTTAAGTTTGTTTTATTTCATATATTTTACCTTGCTTTTTTTGTCCCCAAGAACTTCCGTTGCAAATCATTACGAGATAGAAGGTGAGCGTATTTAATCAGCTTTAATCTTGGTTATGATAAAGATACACAGAATTTTTTTGTAGCAGCACGTTGATTTCTTTAACCAAAGATTGTCCTAGTATTATTCTCAATTTTTTAATTAAATAACCTTAAAGGACGGGTACAGACACTTATAAGCATATACGCATACAAGTAAGATCATATGAGATTAACATCGTTTCGCTCGCTAACAAAGCAATACCGATTCATATTTAGTATATTTGCCATTTGAGCACATTATTTGTTTAGTAAAGCTCATAATGTTGCTGTTACCTATAAATTAATACGATCATACAGCCGCGTATCTCAAATAAATATTGGTTCAGTATTTTTTGCGATAACAGCTTTTATATGACAGAATAGGATAAAAGCATTGTGTATATCTATTTTTTGTAATCTCTGAAACAGACATACAACCACAACCTGATTGAGGGGAAATATAAAGGTATAAAGGTGAAAATCAGCGTTCTTTTTTACTTTCTCTTTTATTCAGCTTTACGGTTTTCAAAATTATCTAGAGTAATATCTTTTAAATAATCAGAAATTGATGCATGGTTTCATGTTTATTTCTCTGGTTCTTTTAATGGTGCCACGATTTCATAAAGAAAAAATACATTATCGTATTATGCATTCACGTACTTGTTTTAAAGAAATTTTCTTAATGTTTGTCACATTTGTGCTACTACGGTGCTTATGAATGTTGTAATATAAAATCTATAATGCCTCCCCATCTTTATGTTTATGAAAAATAAAGTTAGAGCACCATACACTTTCTAGCTCAAAATATTGCAATAGCTTTTAGCACTTAAGAGTGTTCATAAGAGGCCTTTTTACTCCTTTTTTATAGTTTTTATCCACATGCTTCTCTATTTTTAAGGTGTAAGCAAATGGCGATAACTAACTTGCTATAAATAGTTTTGAAATGAAAGAATCTCACAATATTCTAGTCTCACCTTGCTATGAAAAATGATAATTATGATTAAAATAAGTATGTTGTTATAAAAACTTTAATTTGCGAGTTGGCTGATGATGTGATCAAGAACAATACGTCCTTTGGCTGTTGCTTTTAAGCGTTGGTTATCGACCATTTCTATCAATTCTTGGTGTTGTAACTCGATCAGTTTTTCCATAGGGATGCGTTTGGGACTTAAGGTTTCATAGCGTATAAGTTCTAAGCCTTCGCAAAGGCGTAATCCCATAAGGAGCATTTCATTTGCCTGTTGTTCAGTGGTTAAATGTTCCGTTTCAATACAGCCATGTCCTGTTGTTTCTACCAAATTAAGCCACTGTTCGGGATGCTTTTCATTTATTGTGACATAACGTTCGCGGTTTTCAAGGTTTGATGACAATGTTTTTGAACAGAAAGAGGAATGATTCGGTGTATGCTCAATGAAACGTCCATGTGCTCCTGGACCAAAGCCTGCATATTGGTGATAACGCCAATAAAGAAGATTGTGTGCTGATTCGGCACCGGGCATTGCATGGTTTGAGATTTCATAGGCAGGAAGTCCATGTAGTGCCGTTATTTCTTGAGTAAGATGATACAGATCTGCTGCTAGCTCTGATGGGGGAAGGATAAGTTTTCCTGCATCATGAAGGCGTTTAAAGGCGGTTCCTTCTTCGATCGTCAATTGATAAAGAGAAAGATGGTCTGCTGCCAAATCAATTGCTTGGGAAATTTCAGATTTCCATTCTTCGAGGGTTTGTTCGGGGCGGGCATAAATGAGATCAAAGGATAAACGTGGAAAAATTTGTCGTGCTAAAGCAATGGCACAAAGAGCTTGTTCCACATTATGGAGTCGGCCAAGTTTGCGCAATGCTTTATCATTGAGCGCTTGTATTCCTAGAGATAAGCGATTAACACCTGCCGCACGGTATCCACGAAAGCGCTCTGCTTCCACACTGGATGGATTAGCTTCTAATGTAATTTCAACTTTATCATCGACTACCCATTTTTTTGCAAGTGCTTGCAATAGGGCATCGACAGTTTGTGGCTCCATAAGAGAGGGGGTTCCTCCACCAATAAAAATACTTGTAATATGGCGTGGTCCTATTTTGTGGTATTGCGTTTCTATTTCGCGCTTAAAGGCGGTGACAAAACGTGGTTGATCAACACCATGGATGCGAACATGCGAATTAAAGTCACAATAAGGACATTTAGCTGCACAAAAGGGCCAATGAATGTAAATGCCGAAAGGTTCATTCATGAGAATGCTAAAAGGTTTTCTGCTAAAAGTTTGAAAGCACGTGCGCGATGTGAAAGAGGGGGAAGATCATTGCGTTTCCAGTTGTGTTTTTGTTCTGTTGACATTTCTCCAAAGGTATTTTCACATCCATCTGGTAAAAAAATAGGATCAAAACCAAAGCCTTTATCTCCCCGTGGAGGCCAAATGAACGTTCCTTCAACGCATCCACGGAAGTAATCTGCATGAGCATCAGGCCATGCAATGCAAATGACGGATATAAAACGGCATTTCCGTTGACTTTTTTCTCGTGCTCCGACTTTTTGGAGTTGATTTTCTATTTTTTTCATAGCTTTTGGAAAATTACGTGTACCATCGGCTTGAATTGCCCAATCAGCGGTATAAACGCCTGGCGCACCCTCCAATGCATCTACCTCTAAGCCTGAATCATCAGAGAGGGCAGGAAGTCCTGTTTTTTTTGCTGCTGAAAAAGCTTTAATATAAGCATTTTCTTCAAATGTTTTTCCCGTTTCTTTTGGTTCTGGCAAGCCTAGTTCTTTTGCCGATTGTATTATTAAACCGAAAGGCGTAATTAAAGTAGTGATTTCATGCAATTTTCCAGTGTTATGTGTAGCAATGACAAGTTTTTTATCTGCTATGCTTCTCATATAGATTTCTCCAAAAATGAAAGGGGAATTATTTTTGTGCTAAAAAACGGTTTAAATGCTCATATACACACATTCTGCTTGATTTCACATAATATGATTATTTTACACGTTTTATGATATTTTATTCCAATAAAATTTTTTATCTTGCACGAAGATAACCTTGCAAAGATAGGGAAGACATGTCTTTTTTATGATAGCATTTTATGGTAAACTTCCAATTTTCTGCTTGCTCTAAAGGGTGAAATTTTCTATTTACAGCGATTTTTAATCAATCTAGATTCTCTTGACAAGTCCCTACAGCAGACCACTTTACAGATCAATTCTTAATCTTAAATATTTCTCACACACTCTAACAAAAATATTTCCTGCGTAATTTATCAAGCATCACTCTGAAAGGTAGCATTTTACAGCTCAATAGGATAATATGTTTTTATACTACTTTAGACTATTTGACCAAACCTTGGCAAAACTTATATAAGAGATGAGGATTTTAAAAGTAGTGAAACAGTTGTGATGAAGCACAAAACTATTGATAATGAACTAAAATATCTTGATGAACGTTCGCGTGATATTTTTCGCCATATTGTTGAAGCTTATCTTAATGATGGTGAACCTGTAGGATCACGTAATCTTTCGCGGCTTTTACAACAGACATTATCGCCTGCGACGATTCGCAATGTGATGAGTGATCTTGAACATCTCGGTTTAATTTATGCACCACATGTTTCTGCGGGTCGAATGCCAACACAATCAGGTTTACGCTTTTTTGTTGATGCATTTATGGAAGCGGGTGATTTGCCAAACGAAGAGCGAGAAAATATTGAAATGCAAGTCAAAGAGGCTGGTCATGCACAATCGGTTGAACATTTTCTTGTTCAAGCAAGCCGAGTTCTTTCAGATCTTTCACGTGGGGCAGGGCTTGTTTTAGCAACAAAACAAGAAGGAACATTGAAACATATTGAATTTGTGCGCCTTGATAGGGAGCATGCTCTTGCCGTTTTGGTGACTCAACAAGGTGAAGTTGAAAATCGTATTGTTCATTTACCGGAAGGGGTTACTCATGCACAATTGACGGAAGCAACGAATTTTCTCAATGCCCATATCCAAGGGCGTACATTGAGTGAAGCTAAAGGGGAAATTGCCCGCTTATGCGCAGAAACACGGGCTGCACTTGATGATTTATCGCATCATCTTGTTGAAACGGGATTAGCTCTTTGGGGAGGAGAAGGTGCTGATCATAAAATACACCTCATTGTTCGCGGGCGTAGCAATTTACTTGAAGATGTGAAAGCAGAAGAAGATTTAGAACGATTACGCCATTTGTTTGATGATCTTGAAACGCGTGAAAGTATGGCACAACTTCTCGATTTAACGGATGAAGGTTCTGGGGTTAGAATTTTTATTGGTTCAGAAAATAAGTTATTTTCACTTTCTGGTTCTTCTTTAGTTGTAGCACCTTATCGTGATTCACAACAAAGAGTCATTGGTGCTTTAGGTGTTATTGGTCCTACACGGCTTAATTATGCAAGGATCGTGCCCATGGTTGATTATACAGCTCAACTTGTGTCACAGTTATTGCGTTAAAACGATGCAAGTAAGTATTTGTACTATAAAAGCTCATTGTATTATATACATCGATACCCCTTGATTTTTGTCTGTAGAATTTCGATATCGAGAATAACGAATCTTATGAAGGAATAAAATTTTTATGTCTGATGAAAAAAACAAATTTACTGACGCTTCATTTGAAAATTGTGATTTAAAAAATCCAGCTGATCGTAATACACTTAAACAGGCAGCCGATGAATTTTTAAAAACACATAAAACAGAGGAACACGAAGTCGTTGAAACAGAAAGCAATGAGGTTAGTGATCTTTTAGCGTCTTTGCAGGATGAAAATAAAGAACTGAAAGATCAGCTTTTACGTCTTGTTGCAGATATGGAAAATCTTCGACGCCGTACTATGCGAGATGTGGCGGATGCAAGAGCTTATTCCATTGCTAATTTTGCACGGGATATGTTATCGGTTTCTGACAATCTCAATCGTGCTTTGGAAGCTATTCCAGAAGGTGCACGGGAGAGTGATGCTGGTTTGAAATCATTGGCAGAAGGCGTTGAAATGACTGAACGTGCCATGATGGCAGCATTAGAACGTCATGGGGTGCAAAAAATTCATCCAGAGGGGCAAAAATTTGATCCTCACTTTCATCAAGCGATGTTTGAAATTCCCAATGCTGATGTTCCAGATAATACTGTTCAACAAGTGGTTCAGGCAGGTTATATTATCGGGGAAAGGGTGTTACGTCCAGCTATAGTGGGTGTAGCCAAAGGAGGAGCAAAAGAAACTTCTGTTGAAGATGATTCGGCTTAAAACACATCAATAACAAACCTCTATCGTAAAATGCAGTATTCCCTGCAGTTTCATATATATAGGGTCTTTTCTCAAAGAGTTTTTAAAGGGTGTGACAAACACCCTTTTATTTTTGAAGTGGCCAATTTCCTTTTACAACATACACGGCATCGCTTGAGGGAAATGGCGATGAAAATAAAACAAAATGATCAACCTCAAAAGGAGGAAATGAAAAATTCCTTCGAAAGAACAGATAAGGAACAAGGTCTTCAGGTTTAGTATCAAGCAGTCGCGCAATAGTAATATGTGGAGTAAATTCTCTTTCATCAGGTGTTAGACCTAAATGGCTACGGATAGATTGCATCTTTTCGTGTAGAAGATTGAGAGCTTTACAAGGTTTAATGCGAATAACAAGAGAGGGGGCAGTATTTTCTGAACCAAAAATATCAAAACCATCTATTTGTAGCATAAAAGGAGAGAGCTTTATTGTGTCAAAGGCGTGCATAAGTATATCTGCGGTAGAACTTTCAACTTTGCCAAAAAAAGATAAGGTGACATGAAAATTTTGCGAATTAATCCACTGCGTATTTGGTAAGCCACTTTGCAACGACACAAGTTGTTGTGTTGTTTGTTGAGGAATTTGAAGGGCACTAAATAGACGACCCACAATATTACCTCTTTACAATGAAAAGATGCCACTCCAAGCACAATGATAGATAACGAGAGTGAGTTGTCTACCAAAGAACATAAGGCAATAGTATAGAAAAATAATGTTTAAAAAATGCTTACCATAATTATGAATATACACAGCTTATTTGTTTTAAGAAAATGGTTATGATATTGATAAGAATTGCGTTTTCAGGATCTGTATCACAATGATGTGCAATGGAAGATTACTTGTGTATTATAAAGGCTACAAAGTTAGCAGAAAATAAGAAAAGTTGATAGATTTTTGATGTGCGAAATTATTTTGACATTTATCTTTAGCCTAAAATAAAGCATACTTTAATACAAGGTAAAGAGTTCTCTTTTCTGTAAAAATTTAATTATATGATTAAGTCGGGGAATAGCCATAATACGCAAAACTATTCAAATTGGTCAAATAATGTTAGGAAAGGAAGAAAAAAATCGAGCATAACAAAATTACTATAAGCTTTTACATTTATGATAATTATGCCAATCTATAATGGATATGAATATTTGTATAAAAGCGGGAAGAGAAATTAAAATTCAAAATAATGATGGAAAGTTCCTATTTTCTAAGAATTATCATCTTTGTTTATGATGAAAAAGCACTAGTTTTCCTCTCCAAAGTTGTTATTGATGAGCTTTTCAAGAGCATTAAGAGCATCTGTTGCTTCTGGTCCTGAAACACGAATGGTGAGGTTGCAACCGGATGAAGCCGCTAGCATCATAAGTCCCATAATTGATGATCCGCCAACAATTTTCCCGTCCTTTTCAACTTCAACAGTAACATTAAAATTGTCAACAGTTTGTACAAATTTTGCAGAAGCACGTGCATGTAACCCACGTTTATTACAGATATTGAAATGACGACTTATACATGGGAGGGTATCTTTGGAAAACATTGGTATTTTATTATCCGCTATAAAATCATACTTGGTACATTAATATATTTACGCCCTGCTTCTTGTGCTATTCTTAACGCGTCTGATAATGAAATATCAGGACATTTGCGAATAGAAATCAGTTTAATAAGCATGGGCAAATTAACACCCGCAATCATTTCAACGCGTCCTTTTTCAATAGCAGGAATAGCTATATTTGATGGTGTTCCACCGAACACATCTGTTAATATGATGACGCCATGATCCGTATCTGTATCGGTTACTGCGGCTATAATATCACCTCGGCGCTGATCTATATCGTCATCGGGATAAACGCATATTGTTGCGAACTTTTCTTGTACTCCAACAACATGTTCCACGGCATGTAAAAATTCGACAGCCAGCTCACCGTGCGTTACAAGCACGAGTCCAATCATTTACGCAAACTCCTGTTAACTAATAAGACCCAACCATAGTTGGTAGGAAAGACATTGTACAAGGCTTTATCTTGCTGCCAAGAAAAATTTGCAAAAAAAAGGCAAAAATTGTGATTTTTTTATCTTTAGAAAAAAATTAGACAGATTTTTGCCATATTTTTCTAAACAAAAATGCTTCAATAGCTTGACAAATGGCTGTACAATCGGCTTCACGAAGAGAGGGAAGTTTTAAAAGAGGAATGTGCAAATTTTCAAATTGAAAAGTTTTATTTGTGGAAAAACGTTCATATTCCGGACCGAGAAAAATAACACAATCGATAGTTGTGTGCTTTTCAAATTCTATCATATAAAGACCAACGCCACGAATCTCGATGCCGCCCTCTAAATTATCAGGAGTGTATCCGTGAAGCTTTCCATTTTCCGCACGCAACATTGTATAATCATCACTGATAAGCTTCGCTTCACGTTTTGACCACTCAGCGCGGTCAAGCAAAGAAAGGGTGATGGTTGATTTTCCTGATCCGGATGGACCTATAATTAACAGCCCCTTGCCGCCTAGTTGAAGGCAATTTGCGTGGAGTATTTCACATTTTGTTTTCATGTCTTTTACTTTGGATAAAAGATTTATTTAGCAAGCGGAAGCATGATAGTAAAACGTGCACCAGTTTTACACTTCCCAAGTGTAGGATCAATAATATTTTCGGCTGTAATTGTCCCATTATGAGCCTCGATGATTTGCCGACTAATAGAAAGGCCAAGTCCAGAGTTTTGTCCAAAAGCATCTTCATTTGGTCGATCTGTGTAAAAACGTTCAAAAATGCGTTCAATATTTTCTGAACGAATACCTGGGCCATTATCTTCAATGGTTAAAATAAGGGTTGAAGCATGGCTTTTCATAGTAATGCAAATTTTGCCACGATTCCGAGGAATAAAAGAACGCGCATTTTCAAGAAGATTTGAAATCACTTGTCCTAAACGAAGTTCATGTCCCAATACAAGATAAGCTTTTCCATGAGGACGTGGGACAATATTAAGGCTTATATCAATAGTTTGCGTATTACGATACACTTCCTGAACAGCATGAACAAGACTTTCCAAAAGCGGTGTCATATCAACAATCTCTGCGGTTTCTCGTGCAAGCTCTGCATCGAGTCGCGATGCATCAGAAATATCTGTAATCAACCGATCAAGGCGGCGCACATCATGTTGAATAATTTCCAGCAATTTTTCTTGTGCTTCTTCATTTTTAGCCAGAGGGAGCGTTTCAACAGCACTGCGTAGGGAGGTGAGAGGATTTTTTAATTCGTGGCTTACATCAGCAGCAAAACGTTCAATGGCTTCAATACGCATATAAAGGGCATTGGTCATATCACGAATAGAAGTTGAAAGGTGACCAATTTCATCTTCACGCATTGAAAAATCAGGAATTTCTACACGCTGATTATTGCCATTACGCACTCGATTAGCCGAGGCAGATAATTTACTTAATGGATGGGCAATCGTATGGGCCAAAAAGAGAGAAAGAACCAAAAGTACGCTACCTACAACGGCAAAAACTTTAAAGATAACCAGTCTTTCGCCTTTTACAATGTTATCAATATCGGAACCAGTGGTTGAAAGAAGAAGAGCTCCAACCACTGCGCGATAGCGTTGAACAGGAACGGCAACAGAAACAATTAATTGCCCTTGTCTGTTGCGTCTTTTAGCCGTAGCAAGAGATCCGTTTAATGCGCGGTACACTTCTGGATAAGCAATACCACTGGTTTTTGTTTGTTCTCTGTCAAGAGCAATACCTTTGCCATAAAATGCGCTTGAATACCATGAAGTAAGGCGATCCCACATGTTTTGTTCTGTTTTAAGTGGGGGTAAATCATAACTAAAAACTTCTCCACTAGAATAAAGAACGCGCGAATCAAGAAGGAGAGTAGCATCACGATCATAGATACGTGCTCTTGTCGTTTTAGGTGTAATAAGACGCCGTAAAAGAGGGGCAACTTGCTCAGGGTTAATAGGAAAATCCCAAGAATCGGTTGATTGAGGAGCGGGTGTAACGCTTTCACCAGTCTGTAACTCTAAGAGTTTTTGAGGGTCAATGAGGATAGAATTTGTATCTACTGTTGCAGAAGCAGCAATAGCCCCAGCAATAATTTTTCCTTGGGTACATAAACTTTTGATTTTTGCTTCAATTAAACCATCGCGAAATTGGTTAAGGTATAAAATGCCTGTAACTAAAACGGCAAGAGCAGCAATGTTTAATATAACAATGCGACGTGTGAGGCTGGAAAAAAGCAATTGTCTAAAGAGACGTTGTGTTCGAAGATGCAAACGAGCGAACATAAGAAATGGCGTTGAGGATGTACCATTAACGGTTGTTTTTTGTAAAGTTTCCAGTTGAGAATTGTCTGTCATCGATTTGATTGCCATTCAAATTTTTGCGACAAAGTAGTTTTATACCTCGTGGAAACGATAACCTACACCATAAAGTGTTTCAATCATTGCAAAATCATCATCCACTTGTTTAAACTTTTTACGCAGACGTTTAATGTGACTATCAATGGTGCGATCATCTACGTAGACTTGATCACTATAAGCAGCATCCATTAAAGCATCACGACTTTTTACAACTCCTGGTCTTTGTGCTAAGGTTTGCAGAATCAAAAATTCCGTAACGGTTAAAATAACAGGTTTATCTTTCCATGTACAGGTGTGGCGTTCTTGATCCATCACAAGATCTCCACGTTTGAGAGAAGAGGTGGAAGAAGTTCCTGTAGAAAGCGGTTGGTTACGTGCATTAGAACGGCGTAAAATAGCTTTCACGCGTTCAATAAGAAGACGTTGGGAGAAAGGTTTAGTAATAAAATCATCAGCTCCCATTTTGAGACCAAATAATTCATCAATTTCATCATCTTTAGAGGTAAGAAAAATAACTGGAAGATCAGATTTTTGACGCAAACGACGCAAAAGTTCCATCCCATCCATTCGGGGCATTTTAATATCAAAAATAGCTAAGTGTGGAGGGTGAAGTGTGAGACCCTTGAGTGCAGATGCTCCATCTGTATAGCTTTCAACTCGATATCCTTCTGTCTCAAGCGCAAAAGATAAAGATGTCAAAATATTGCGATCATCATCAACAAGTACAATCGTTTGTGTGATTGTTGGTGTATCTTTCATGGTTTCTTAGACCTTTCTATTGCTGTGGTAGCAAATTACCCACACTTATTTATATGGGAGTTCATATTTTTTTTGCAAAACAAATATGATACAAATTGTAGCAAAGTAAAAAACCTTTTGTCATTACTGTAAAATCTTGTTTTGCTTTCATAATTTATAATGTTTCTACGTCTATTAAGATCCCTTCATTTGAGAGAAAATTTTCATAAAGGCTTTTTTTATCAAGGTTTATTACAAAGTTTATTATTGTATTTGTCTCATAATTGAACAGATGTAGTTTTGATTGTTGAAGTTTAGAAAATCTGCCTATGTGTTTTAAGAGCAAAGAAAAGAATGTGGCAATATATGCACAAAAATTTGTTTCTGCTACACGAAAGGAGGTCGTAATGGGATTTTTTAATTTTATTAAAACTGTAGGGGAAAAGTTAGGTATTGGGGACCATGAACCAAAAGAAAAGGATTTTAAGAGAGCATTTGATCATTTTCAACTCGGTACAGAAAAAGTCAATATTCAAGTTGAAGACGGTAAAGCTATTTTAAGCGGTGAAGTTCCAGATAGGGAAACACTTGAAAAAGCACTGCTGGTTGTTGGCAATTCACAAGGTATCTCTTCTGTAGATGTTGATCAATTAAAGGTTATAGATACAACGCCTAGAAAAACTTCTCGCTTTTATGAGGTTAAATCTGGTGATAATCTTTGGAAAATTGCTGAAGAGGTTTATGGAAAAGGGCAAGGTAATAAAAACACATTTATTTTTGAAGCCAATAAGCCAATGCTAAAATCTCCCGATAAAATTTATCTTGGACAAGTTTTACGTATTCCTGAAATTGACCATAGTTAATTCATCAAAGGGGATAATTTTTTACTGATGGCATAAAACAAAAAATAAAGAAGCGTAAAAAATTTCACGCTTCTTCATTTTATAAAGTGTGTATTTATAATAAAAGGAGCTTAGTGAACAGGAGAGGATTTAGAAGGTGATGGTACTTTCATAGCGTTTACAGAGAAATCAACATCAATGGTTCCTGCTTTCTCAAATGTTAATTTTGCGCTAATTTTATCACCTAACTTAAATGGTTGTGAAAGCCCCATGAACATAATATGATCACCGCCAGGCTTAAGCGTGATTTCGCCATTTCCCGGAATTTCAATGCCATTGTGCATTTTTTCCATTTTCATAATATCATTAACGACAGCCATAGAGTGTATCTCTGTTGTTTTTACTCCGTTTGTGGAAATAGAAACCAAACGGTCTGGGGTATTACTGTGATTGATAATGTAGAGATAACCGCTACCAACTCTTATACCTCTAGGTGTTTCGCGTGTCCAAGGATTGAGAATTTCTATGTCGCCAAGTTTATATTGCTGAGCACCTGCTGGCAGGGTTATACCAGCAAAGAGAAGAGCACACACGATATTTATGATAACCTTTTTGTATGGATATTGTGTATGTATTATATTCTTAAAGATGAGATTTGTTATTTTCTTAATAATAGATGTCATCATTGATTTACCCTCCTTCATAAGATTCACACTTTGAATATTTTTATTTTAGCAGAGCTTTTATTTAAAATAAAAGAAAGAAATGCTAAAATGAAATTGATTTTAATATAAAAATCATAGAATTCTTGAAATTTAAAAGAAGACAGTAAGATTTACAATGACAACACACCTCTTAACGCTTCCGTGTTCATCTCATAAATAGTATTTGCAAATGGTATAAAATCTATGATGCACTACTGTTTTACTTAATGAAGATATAATACAGAACAATCATCAACCACTTTACCAATTTTTAATATTATGACAGCTCTTGGCATTTTAAAGCGTTTATACAGAGGTATTTTTATATATTTTCAAAGTTCAAAATTATACAGTTAAGAAAAAACGCTTTAGGTGAATTTAAAGCACAGATTTCAAATAGCCGCAAACAATGAGACCGTTAGAAGGAGAATTTTTGAAAGGAGATAGATAGATAATACCTTTACTGATATGAGCATTAGATATGATGACTATTTTAGTCCAAGGAAAATTTATAATATTTGTGATATAAATTATTCGCCTTTTAAAAAGCTTTTACGTGAGTATGATTTTATCAATGATGAGAAGATCAAGAGCGAGAGTGCAATCATTCTTTTATTTTTTAGTTTTTATAGAAAGATATATTTTTTGAGAATTGCAAGAAAAATATATTATCCTCTCAAGTCTCTCATAAATATGGTATTTATGGGTCATTAGAGTGCCTATTTTAAAATAAATTTTTTATTTTAGAGATGTTTCTCTCATTATTCTCTTGTAGCAATAAAAGCCTGTTCTTATATACGAGGCAGCAAGGCTTGTTGCGACTTGCAGTTTATCATTATTTATATTGCTTGAAGCAATATACGGGCTTTAGGTGTTATGAGGAGCTATCTTAAAAAGATGCTTTATGAAGGTTGAGGTAGCTTGCTGAATGGAGATTATAATATGGCAAAAGTAATTGGTATTGATTTGGGGACAACGAACTCTTGTGTGGCTGTTATGGATGGCAAAAACGCAAAAGTTATTGAAAACTCAGAAGGAGCGCGAACAACACCTTCCGTTGTTGCCTTTACTGATGGGGGGGAGCGGCTTGTTGGGCAGCCTGCTAAACGGCAGGCGGTGACAAATCCTGAAGGGACAGTTTTTGCAGTTAAACGTTTGATAGGGCGCCGTTTTGATGACCCTATGGTTGAAAAAGATAAAGCGCTTGTTCCTTATAAAATTGTTAAAGGTGACAATGGTGATGCATGGGTTGAAGAGGCGGGAAAGAAATATTCTCCGTCACAAATTTCAGCTATGATTTTGCAAAAGATGAAGGAAACAGCAGAATCTTATCTTGGTGAAAAAGTTGAACAAGCCGTTATTACGGTTCCTGCTTATTTTAATGATGCGCAACGTCAAGCCACGAAAGACGCAGGTAAAATTGCTGGACTTGAAGTTTTACGGATTATTAATGAGCCAACTGCTGCTGCTTTAGCTTATGGTTTGGACAAAAAGGACGGAAAAACAATAGCAGTTTACGATCTTGGTGGTGGTACATTTGATATTTCAGTCCTTGAAATTGGAGATGGCGTTTTTGAAGTTAAGTCAACCAATGGGGATACGTTTTTAGGGGGGGAAGACTTTGACATGCGCTTGGTCGGTTATTTTGCCGATGAATTCAAAAAAGAACAAGGAATTGATCTGAAAAATGATAAACTCGCTTTACAGCGCTTAAAAGAAGCGGCAGAAAAAGCAAAAATTGAGCTTTCTTCGTCACAGCAAACAGAAATCAATTTACCATTTATCACGGCAGATCAATCAGGTCCTAAGCACTTAACAATGAAATTGACTCGGGCAAAATTTGAATCTCTCGTTGACGATTTAGTGCAGCGTACCATTGAACCTTGTAAAGCTGCGTTGAAAGATGCTGGATTAAAGGCCGGTGAGATTGACGAAGTTGTTTTAGTGGGTGGAATGACGCGTATGCCCAAGATTCAGCAAGTTGTGCAGAGCTTCTTTGGTAAGGATCCACACAAAGGCGTTAATCCTGATGAAGTGGTCGCAATGGGTGCTGCCATCCAAGGAGGTGTATTGCAAGGCGATGTCAAAGATGTGTTGTTGCTAGATGTAACACCTTTATCTTTGGGTATCGAAACCTTGGGTGGGGTTTTCACACGCCTTATTGAGCGCAATACCACTATCCCGACGAAAAAATCGCAAGTTTTTTCGACAGCTGATGATAACCAGAGTGCTGTGACGATTCGTGTTTTCCAAGGTGAACGGGAAATGGCAAGTGATAATAAGTTATTGGCTCAATTTGATCTTGTTGGTATTCCTCCAGCCCCACGTGGTATACCTCAAATTGAAGTTACTTTTGATATTGATGCGAATGGTATTGTTAATGTTTCGGCCAAAGATAAGGGAACAGGTAAAGAGCATCAAATTCGTATTCAGGCATCAGGTGGTTTAAGTGATGCTGATATTGAAAAAATGGTAAAGGATGCAGAAGAGCACGCGGCTGAGGATAAAAAACGCCGTGAAGGTGTTGAAGCTAGAAATCAAGCGGAGGCTCTTATTCATTCAACTGAAAAGTCGCTCAATGAATATGGCGATAAAGTATCAGCTGAAGAAAAGGGACAGATTGAAACAGCAATATCTGATTTGAAATCTGCGCTTGAAGGCAGTGATACGGAAGAAGTAACAACAAAGATGCAAAAATTAGCAGAAGTCAGTATGAAGCTTGGACAGGCTATGTACGAAGCCTCACAAGCAGCGAGCGCTGACACTGAAACAGAGGCAAAGAATGATGATGTTGTTGATGCTGATTTTGAAGAAGTTAATGATAAGAAGAAATAGTGTCAGCATATGTGTTGATTAATTGATAAACCCGGCCTTTGAAATATAAGGCTGGGCTTTATTATTTGAGATAAGTTGCAACTTTGTTGCTAAAAATATAAATTAAAAGCAATATTATCCATAAAGATGGATGACAGAAAAATTATCAGGAATACATGATGAAGGTTGACTATTATGAAATTCTTGGCGTGACTCGCGAATGTGATGATAAAAAGTTGAAATCTGCTTTTCGTAAGTTGGCAATGCAATATCATCCTGATCGCAACGCGGGGGATAAAGAGGCAGAGCGAAAATTCAAAGAAATTGGGGAAGCCTATGAAGTTCTTAAAGATCCCCAGAAGCGTGCTGCTTATGATCGATTTGGCCATGCGGCCTTTGAAAATAGCGGTGGTCAAGGGGGAGCAAATCCCTTTGGTGGTTTTGCTGCTGGTGGTGGATTTGCGGATATTTTCGAAGACTTTTTTGGTGAGATTATGGGAGGGACACACCGTAAGCGTGGTGATAGTCGCGAACGTGGCGCAGATTTGAGTTATAATATGGAAGTGACTTTAGAAGAGGCATTTTCAGGAAAAACTGCAGAAATTAATATTCCCAGTTCCGTTACGTGTGATGTTTGTGAAGGATCAGGAGCAAGAAAAGGCTCTAAGCCGCAAGTTTGTGGAACATGTCATGGATCTGGTCGTGTGCGTGCTGCACAGGGTTTCTTTTCTATTGAGCGGACATGTCCTACATGTCATGGACGTGGTGAAACTATTACGGATCCATGCCCCAAATGTCAGGGGACACGGCGTATAGAGAAAAAACGTTCATTAAGCGTAAATGTTCCAGCTGGTATTGAAGATGGAACGCGTATTCGCCTTTCTGGTGAGGGTGATGCTGGTATTCGTGGTGGCCCCAATGGTGATCTTTATATTTTCCTTTCCATTAAACCGCATGAGTTTTTTCAGCGAGAAGGAGCAGATCTTCACTGTCGCGTTCCTATTTCAATGGTAACAGCTGCTTTAGGAGGAGAGTTTGAAGTTTCCGACCTTGATGGTGTTAAAGCACGCGTTAAGATTCCAGAAGGGACACAAAATGGACGTCAATTCCGCCTTAGAGGCAAAGGTATGCCCATGTTGCGCCGTCAGCAAGCAAGGGGTGATCTTTACATCCATATCACGATTGAGACGCCGCAGAAATTAACGCAAGAACAACGTGAATTGTTGCAAAAATTTGAGAAACTCTCAAATCATGAAAATTCACCGCAATCACATGGTTTTTTTTCACGTATGAAAGAATTTTTTGAAAATATTTCTGGTTAAAATTATGTGAATGTTCTCAGAATAATTAGAGAGAACTGTGGGAAAGTTATTTTCATTAAGCTTTCTATTGTCTCATTATCTTTGAAAAGCATTTTTTCTTGAAAAGAAAAGAGAGAGACAGCTAATTTAGGATAAACTCCTGCTGCTGATAGTTTTTATATTTCATGAGTTTTATGGATAAGTCTTATTTTTGAGTGTCTATGACATTTTAAAAAGGGCTTATCCATATAAGAACGCAATTGAGTGATTGATAATAAATATTGCCAGTGTCATGATAACTGCCTTTATGCATTCAGTCTTTTTGATGTTTATTTTTTCACTCAAAATTTCTTTTTAAAGGCTCTATAATAAAATTATAAAATGGGTAGCGGCTTGCCAAGAAACGCTAAATAAGCTGTTAGGCAATCCATCTTTTTCAAATAAAGTATCAACTTCTTATAACCGATTTTATTTTTGGCATTTTTCATAGTTTTAATCACTGCTTCCTTTAAAATAAGGGTTATTTTGTTCGGAATAGCTTTTACATGCCTCATCTTAGCTTTTAGCAGTAATCATGTCTTTTTAGATGCGGATTTAGTTTTGTATTTCTGATGTCATAAATAGTTCTTCCAGATAATAAAAAACGCTATAATCAAGTTTATTTTGTTCCAAAGAAATTGTGGAATGAGATAATGTGTGTTGAATGCTAAAGAAGACATAACAAAACACTTTTTGAGTTATTCGATGTATCTCTCTTGTGGGGAAACAGATTCGATGGAATTCACTTAATTGAATTTATTGGCATAATAAAAAGTTGGTGGGAAGATAGAGGAAGTTACCTTTAAAAAGAAAAAATAAATACAATAAAAAATAGCACAATATGCTTAGAAAACAGCACGATATATTGTTGAAATTGATTGGTGATATGGAAAGAGAAATTTACGAAATGAATCTTTTTTCATAAAATAACATAATTAAAAGAGTTAAAAATTCTACAAAACATTGAATAATTCAAGCATGTATCGCTATGCAGAAAGAAAAACTTAATGACCGATCATGAAAAATGAGAAGTTTTATAAAACCTTACGAAGAGAGTAATCTAAACAATTAAATGCTTTTACGAAGATGCTTCTGAAGAGTTATCGAAATAAAGTCACAATATATGATAATTTTGCAAAGCCTTTTTTTGATTTTACGATATAAAAAGATAAATTATGATTATAAATCAACTTATTATGATTCTCCATGAGGAGCGTTCAATTGACATTTCCTCATGTTTAATGATTGAGAAAAAGTCAAATTTTTAAAACCAAAGTTATAGTTTATTGGGATAAGCTATAAAGCAGTTGAGTGATTTCTTATCTTGGGAATATGTTAATTTTATTATTATAAGAAACTTTATTTTTATCTTACAAAATCAATGGTTGTATATATTCCTATTCATTGTTAAGTATCCATAGGGATAAACTAATGAGTTGAATGTACGGCTTAGCTTCAAAATTTTGCTTTTCAATTTTATATATAAGGTCATAAAATAATGACATTTTTTTACGTCTATTTTGTTTAATTTTTCGCTGTCAATTTTTAAAGGAAGTTTTTTGTATTTCATTTTGCTATTCCTTTTTCGTAATTTAGAGGAAAATTGACGATTTTCAGGGGAGGGGGTGGATAGAGTAAAGTTTGGTTTTATTGTTTTCACTTTTCCTAAATTTCATTAAGAGATGGTAAAAAGTGATGAGGAGGCTCTATTGATGGATGATGCTAAAAACGGTGATGTAGATGTTTTGGAAAAACAAGCAGCATTTTTATCGTCTGCTTTACCTTATATGCAAAAATATGAAAATGAAACGGTCGTGGTAAAATATGGCGGCCATGCTATGGGTGATCCTGCTTTGGGGCGAGCATTTGCGCGTGATATTGCTCTATTAAAGCAATCGGGGATCAATCCTGTTGTTGTTCATGGTGGTGGGCCTCAAATTGCTGAAATTTTAATGAAAATGGGGATTGAATCACGATTTGAAAACGGACTACGGGTAACCGATGAGCGGATCGTTGAAGTGGTTGAAATGGTTTTAGCGGGTTCCATAAATAAAGAAATTGTTGCTCTCATCAATGCTGAGGGTGAATGGGCAATAGGATTATGCGGCAAGGATGGCAATATGGTTTTTGCCGAAAAGGCTTATAAAACTGTCATTGATCCTGATTCGCATATTGAACGTGTTTTAGATTTGGGGTTTGTTGGTGAGCCTGTTGAAGTTGACCGCACATTGCTAGATCTTTTAGCATCTTCTGAAATGATACCAGTTCTTGCTCCTGTAGCTCCAGGACGCGATGGTAAAACTTATAATATCAATGCTGATATTTTTGCTGGAGCTATTGCTGGTGCATTAGAGGCTAAACGCCTTTTATTTCTCACTGATGTTCCTGGTGTTTTGGATAAACAAGGTAAACTTTTAAAAGAATTGACAGTTTCTGAAGCTGAGAAATTTATTAAAAATGGGACAATTTCAGGAGGCATGATTCCAAAAGTAGAGACTTGCATAAAAGCCCTTCAAAATGGTGTGGAAGGTGTTGTCATTTTAAATGGTAAAACTCCTCATTCTGTTTTACTAGAGCTGTTTACCGAACAGGGAGTTGGAACGCTTATTGTTTCATAAATTGTGGGGAAAATTGGAAGAGAAAGTTTTTCATGGTGAATCTAAAACAGTTTAAATATCCTTTATTAAGTAAGCCAGAATTGGCAATATTTACTGCGACAATATTGTGGGGCATTACATTTTTAGTCATTCACATTGCGGTACGCTATAGTGGTCCTCTGTTTTTTGTTGGATTTCGTTTTATTGTTGCATCTCTTATATGTGGGGTAATTTTTTGGCGTTCTATAAAAGGTATAACTGTTTATGAAGTTTTCGCTGGGATGGCAATAGGTTTAGCCATGTTTTTTGGTTATGCTTTTCAAGCAGCTGGACTTCAAACAATTATTAGTAGTCAGTCAGCTTTTATCACAGCGCTTTATGTACCGATGGTTCCAATCTTGCAATGGATTGTTTTTAAAAAACCTCCCCGTTTAGCTTGTTGGATTGGCATTATTTTCGCTTTTATTGGGCTTGTATTTATTTCAGGACAAAAGCCGGGAAATTTTGATTTTTCAAAAGGCGAAATTTTAACTTTGTTAGGCGCTTTAGCGATTGCTGGAGAAGTCATACTCATCGGAATTTTTGCGAACAAGGTTGATAGTCGGCGTGTAACCATTATTCAGTTATTTTTTAGTGGTTTTTTTTCATTTGCTTGTATGCCTTTGATGGGAGAAAGCATTCCTGAATTTTCGTGGGTTTGGTTTAATATTGGTATAGGATTGGCATTAATGAGTGCCATCATTCAATTAGCTATGAATTGGGCACAAAAGTCTATTTCCCCTACGCGTGCGACACTCATTTACGCAGGTGAACCAGTATGGGCTGGTATTGTTGGGCGTTTGGCTGGAGAACATTTATCTCCCTTAGCTTTATTGGGCGGTTTGCTTATTCTGATTGGGATCATTGTGGCTGAATTACAACCTTCACAATGGCGTAAAAAAAATAAAGCAATTAAAAAAATTGATTAGCTATACATTTTTTTATTATGATTTTATTGCATGAGCTTTTTGCTTATAGAGTTTTCATTTTTGGAGCTTTTTTAATATTCAGATGATTAAGAAGTTCTATAAATTATTCCAGTTTTTGCATACCAAATTGGAGAAATAGTATGCTTCTCTCTGTTTGTCAGATTTCTGAACCGGGCAGACAACCTTCATTGAGCCAAAACATGAGGTGATATAAAGGTAAAAATTAACGCTCATCTTTAAATTCGGCTTTAACAACTTTCAAAAACATCTACGGTAATGTTTTTGAATAATGAAAATTACGCACTGTCGCACGTTATTTCTTTTGTCCCTTAATAGAGTTACGCTTCTCACGCAAAATAGAACGCCCAAAGTATCCCCATAACGTTGTACATTAAAGCGTTTTTTAAAAGATAATTTTCTCAATATACATCATATTCATTGACGGTTTGCATGAAGTATAGAAAAACCACAGAGCATCATCATTTTACTTAAAATAAAAGGCACGAGCATTTTCTTTATCTGTTCTCAATATTACGATAGCTTTTGGCATTTGAAAGAGAGAGGTATTTTTACTCATTTCTTAAACGTTTTTATCCATACACTAGCTCTGTTTTATAATGGGGGAGCAAAAAATTTATTGATTCATTATGAGAAGATTTAAAATGAGAGAAGCTCGCGATATTCAGAGCTTTAATTTAAATTGCAAAACAATAAACGATCATTATAAATCAATGCGTTATCCAATGAATCGAAGAGGATTGGTGTGTTTTATATTTAATGGAGGAAGGAAGGAGTTATATAAAAACATCACTCAATAGAGCGTATTTCTAAAGTTTTAAAAATTGAGAAGAAACTCTCTCGATATTCATGTTATTTTATATAAGATTGCTAAAAAAGCAGATTATTGCGTACAAATAAAAAGCATTTCTTGCGAATTTTATTGCAAGCCTAAGTGATATACACGCCCATCATATAAATATGATAATACATTGATTTATAATTATAATATAGCATTATTCACATTCAATTATGACCCTGAATACCGTAAAATTTTCTCACGTCAAATCATTTTCATGTTAAATCAATCCAAATCACTTTCTTACACGTCACAAGTGAGTGGGTGGGGCCATGTGGGTAAAAACTGTAAAAGAAAAGCATATCTCTTATAAAATTTTTCAAATGTAAAGGATCGTCGCAATATTGAAGATTGGCAAAGTGTGTGATGGTGCCAGCTTACTACAGCATATGAGTTATCAAATAAGATGCGAAAAGATCATTTTAGCAGCCTTGGATTTAATTTAGCAAATAAAAGCCTCATTTTTTAGGCTATAAAAAGTTGTGTTTTGAGAGGCTTTTTAGGTTTATATTCTTTTGTAAGGAGCTGGAGCATAATTGGTCTTTGCGTTTTGTATTATTCTTTGCTAAATCGCCTTATATGACAATAGATCGTAATTATATTCGTAATTTTTCCATAGTGGCGCATATTGATCACGGCAAATCCACTTTAGCTGATCGTTTGATTCAAATAACAGGTGGGCTTGATACACGTGAGATGAAAGAACAAGTACTCGATTCCATGGATATTGAGCGTGAACGTGGAATTACTATTAAAGCACAGACGGTACGTTTACACTATAAGGCAAAGAATGGTGAAACCTATATTTTAAATCTTATGGATACACCAGGTCATGTGGATTTTGCTTATGAGGTTTCGCGTTCATTGGCAGCTTGTGAGGGTTCTCTGTTGGTGGTGGATGCAAGCCAAGGCGTAGAGGCGCAGACGTTAGCAAATGTTTATCAAGCCATTGATAATTCCCATGAGTTGGTTGTTGTTCTCAATAAAGTTGATCTTCCAGCAGCAGAACCTGAGCGAGTTAAAGAACAAATTGAAGATGTGATAGGCATTGATACATCTCAAGCAGTAGAAATATCAGCAAAAACAGGTTTGGGTGTTCCTGATGTTTTGGAGGCAATTGTTGCACAATTACCACCTCCACATACAGGCGATGTTGCAAATCCCTTGAAAGCAATGTTGGTTGATAGCTGGTATGACGCATATCTTGGTGTCATTGTTTTGGTACGGGTGATAGACGGTATTTTAAAAAAAGGCCAAACCATTCGTATGATGGGTACAGGTGCAAAATATCCAGTTGAGCGCGTTGGGGTTTTTACACCTAAAATGGTACAGGTTGATGAATTAGGACCAGGCGAGATTGGTTTTATCACTGCTTCTATCAAAGAGGTAGCAGATACACGGGTTGGGGATACGATTACTGAAGAGCGTCGTCCTTGTGAAAATGCTTTGCCTGGTTTTAAGCCGGCGCAACCGGTTGTTTTTTGTGGGCTTTTTCCAATTGATGCTGCTGATTTTGATGATTTGCGTGCAGCCATGGGCAAATTACGCTTAAATGATGCGAGTTTTTCTTTTGAAATGGAAACATCTGCGGCTTTGGGGTTTGGTTTTCGCTGTGGCTTTTTGGGACTTCTGCATCTTGAAATTATTCAAGAGCGATTAGAGCGTGAGTTTAATTTGGATTTAATTGCGACAGCACCTTCAGTTGTTTATCGCATGAATATGAATGATGGTTCTGTTAAAGAGTTACATAATCCAGCGGATATGCCTGATGTGGTTAAAATTTCTTCCATAGAAGAACCATGGATTCGGGCAACAATCATGACTCCTGATAATTATCTTGGGTCAATTTTAGAGCTATGCCAAGAGCGGCGTGGGGTACAGGTTGGTTTATCCTATGTTGGAACCCGTGCTATGGTAACGTATGATTTACCACTGAATGAAGTTGTTTTTGATTTTTATGATCGGCTAAAATCGATTTCAAAGGGTTATGCTTCTTTTGATTATCAAATGACAGATTATGCAGAAGGTGATTTAGTTAAAATGTCTATTTTGGTGAATGGAGAGCCTATTGATGCATTATCGATGCTTGTTCACCGCACGATTGCAGAAAAGCGTGGGCGTTCAATGTGCGAAAAACTGAAAGATCTTATTCCTCAGCATATGTTTCAGATTCCAGTTCAAGCGGCTATTGGTGGTAAAGTTATAGCGCGCGAAACGATTCGTGCTTTGCGTAAAGATGTAACAGCGAAATGTTACGGGGGTGATGTTACGCGTAAGCGCAAACTTTTGGAAAAGCAAAAAGAAGGCAAAAAGCGGATGCGCCAATTTGGAAAAGTAGAAATTCCACAATCGGCATTTATTCAAGCGCTCAAAATGAACAAATAATGAAAAAAGGGGTATTTTCTCTCATTGATTGCGCTTTTGCTTTTGTCGATTGGTTCAGGTGTTTAAAGAACACTTTTAAATAGAATTGCGTCGTGCTTCATGTTCTTGTGTATTGCATAATGGTATCACTTCCTCACGTAAAACAGAATGCTTTAAACAAAATACATTTATGTTGCATATTGGCGTGCTCGTTTTCGTAAATCATCACTCAATACATCAAACTCCATTTCACAACGGGGGCTATGAAAAATATAACGTAAAATACACTGTGAATGATATAAAATCCATTTGGCATTACCGCTTTTACGCGTCAGAAAGGTGCAAAGCGCACCCATCATACTTTTTTTCAGCTCAAAATATTATGACAGTCCTTATCACTTGAGAGAATTCATTAAAGGTATTTCACTCTTTTCTTGAAGTGTTTCTTACCCACACACCAACTGCGTTTATAACGTGCAAGGAAATGATAGTGATTGATTCACTATGAAAGGATTTGAAATGAGAGAATCCTTGTATTCGAGGTTATTATTCAAGTTAAAAAACGATGAAATATTATTATGAATTAATCTTGTGTCTAAGAACGTAAAAGATCATTAATAGATGTTTTTTCTCGTGTTTTTTGATCAACGCGTTTTACAATAACAGCACAATAAAGGTTTGGGCCTGCTTCACCATTTGGTAAAGGTTTTCCGGGGAGAGAACCTGGTACAACCACTGAATAGGCTGGTACTTCACCAATAAAAATTTCACCTGTTGTACGATCAATAATCTTTGTTGATTTTCCAATAAAGACTCCCATTCCCAAAACAGCACCTTCACGGATAATACAGCCTTCAACAATTTCAGAGCGAGCACCGATAAAGCAATGATCTTCAATGATTGTTGGATTTGCTTGCAGTGGTTCTAAAACACCTCCAATACCAACACCGCCAGAAAGATGGACATGTTTACCAATTTGTGCACAAGAACCAACGGTGGTCCATGTATCAACCATTGTGCCCTCATCGATAAAAGCACCAAGATTGACAAAGGATGGCATCAATATAACATTGGGTGCAATGTAAGCAGAATGACGTACAATGGCTCCAGGAACGGAACGGAAATCAGCACTTTTAAAATCTGCCTCTTGCCAACCAGAGAATTTTGAAGGAACTTTATCCCACCAATGTGTCCCATTGATTCCACCAGTAATAATTTGCATAGGATTAAGCCGAAAAGAGAGTAAAACCGCTTTTTTCAACCATTGATGAACATGCCATTGTCCATTTTTTTGTCGTTCTGCAACACGGATTTCACCTTTATCAAGAAGGTTCAATGCATGTTCAACACTCTCACGTATTTCGCCTTTTGTGGTAGTATCGATAGAATCGCGGTCGTCAAAAGCTTTTTCGATAATAATTTCAAGTTGTGTGATATGGGTCATGACGAGAGTTCCGTTAAACAAGTTGAAAGCTTCAAGATTTATTCTCTATGAACTACGCGAAGAAATGTGTTCAGTCAATAAAACGATGAGGAAGTAGGACAGGTGCATGAAAAAAAGCTGTAAAGAAAAAAGAAAAAGGGAGCAAGAAAACTGGACGCCACTTCTCCATACGAAGGATGCTCTACAACAAATACATAAAGTTTCTAATTCAGCACAGGTGCATTCGTCTACTTATCGTTTAGCCTATATCGATCAAGATTTTATGATGCGTCCAGAGCTGCGTTCACAACGTATTAGTCTTGAATTTTTAAAGCCGGAAATAACCCTTAAAGAATATGATATTCAATCAACAGTTGTTTTGTTTGGTGGTGCGCGTATTCCTGAACCTAGGCAAGCAGCGTGGGCTGCAAAAAATGAAATACAAAAGAAAAATTTGCATGCTATGTCACATTATTACGATGAAGCAAGAGAGTTTGCACGTTTGTGCTCACTTTATTCTGCTACGACACAATATCGTGAATTTGTGGTTGTTACAGGGGGCGGACCAGGAATCATGGAGGCGGGAAATCGTGGTGCTTGTGATGTTGGTGCCCCAACGATTGGCTTGAATATTATTTTACCACATGAGCAGGAGCCTAATTCGTATGTGTCACCGCATTTATGTTTTAATTTCCACTATTTGGGGATGCGCAAAATGCATTTTTTAGTACGAGCGAAAGCCCTAGCCATTTTCCCTGGCGGATTTGGAACTCTGGATGAACTGTTTGAGACATTAACTTTAGTACAGACGGGGCGTATGAAACAGGTACCAATTTTATTGTTTGGCAAAGAATTTTGGAGCAATACTGTCAATTTTGAGTATCTGTCTGCACAAGGTACAATTTCTCCTACTGATATTAATTTTGTGAAATTTGTTAATACAGCAGCAGAAGCTTTTGAAGAAATTCGTTCTTTTTATAAACTGCCTTAACGACTTTTGAGATGCTCACTCTTGAAGGATAATTAATACTCTACTTTGGTTAAATAAAGTCCTGAGGGGGGGGCAACAACACCACAACGTTTACGATCTTTAGCATGAAGAGCTGTTTCGAGATCTTGAGCTGTCCAACGTCCAATACCCACTTCCATGAGGCTTCCTGCGAATGAACGGATTTGATGATGAAGAAAAGAACGAGCTTGTGCATAAAGGAAAATTTCTTCACCTTCTCTTTGAATATCGAGACGTTCAAGGGTGCGAATAGGGCTTTTGGCTTGGCAATGTGCTGAACGGAAAGTTGTAAAATCATGTTGTCCTACAAGCTTTTGCGCAGCTTCATGCATGGCTTCAGCATGAAGAGGTTTTGGTATCCACCACACGCGTTTGGCATTTAAAGCTGGTGGAGAGCGACGATTAAGTATTTTAAAAAGATAATGGCGTTTTACAGCGGAAAATCGTGCATCAAAGTCATCAGGGACATTTTCTACATTTAAGATTGAAATCGCCTCTCCCTGTTTACGTAAAAGAGCATTGAGCGCGTCACGCACAGTATGGGAGAGCCAGTTTTTTTCAAAATCAACATGCGCAACTTGTCCCGTAGCATGTACGCCCGCATCGGTTCTTCCTGCTGTTGTTATGGTCAATTGTTGTCCACTAAAGCAAAAAATTGCTTGTTCAAGAGCTCCTTGTATCGTGTGAAGTTTTGCTTGACGCTGCCAACCAGCATAATTTGAACCATCATATTCAAGAGTGAGTTTAAAACGTGGCATCTTAAAAAACAGCAGAAATATGAGCACCTCGCAAAAAGGTTGCGCACTCAAGAATTTTACCGCCAGATCTTTGGAGAGAGGTTATTTCTATCCGTCCTTGCCCACAATGGATAATCAAAGAATCTGGTTCTATCCGTCCAATTTCAAGAGAAGGACCTGTTGTTAAACGACTATCAAGAATTTTTACACGTTCTTCTCGTCCACCGATATTCATATTGCACCAGCAACTAGGAGAGGGAGAGAGCGCGCGAATATGCCTATGAATAAACTCTGCAGGTTTTGTCCAATCAATGCGGGTCTCTTCTTTTCTAATTTTGGCGGCATAGGTGATGCCTTCTTCTGATTGTGGGGTCAGTTTAAGTTGTCCTTTTTCAAGAGTGGATAAAGTCTCTACCATAAGTTCTGCGCCAATATGTGAAAGTCTGTTTGAAAGCTCAGCAGTGGTGGTGTTATCAGTAATGGGGATGGAGCGAGAAAGAGCGATAGGCCCCGTATCAAGTCCTTCATCCATTTTCATGATCATGATACCTGTTTCTTTATCACCAGCCATAATTGCTCGTTGAATAGGCGCAGCACCACGCCAACGTGGTAAGAGTGAAGCGTGGGCATTAAAACAACCAAAACGTGGCGTTTCGAGAATAGCTTTAGGTAAAAGGAGTCCATAAGCCACCACAATAGCAGCATCAACAGAAAGTGCTGCAAATTGCTCCTGTTGTTCGATTGTTTTGAGTGTTTGAGGCGTGAAGACAGGAATGGATTTTTCTTTTGCTACGGTGTGAACAGCGGAGGGGATTAATTTAAGTCCTCGACGTCCTGCTGGACGAGGGGGTTGACTATAAACAGCAACAACATCATGACCTGCATCCAATAAAGCATGTAAAATAGGAACAGAAAAATCTGGTGTTCCCATAAAACTTAATCGTAAAGCCATTACAAAACTGCTTCCTGCATGTTTTTTTCTTTTGCGCGTTTTTTAAATTTTCGTATCACCATATCGCGTTTGATCTTTGAAATGTAATCAATAAAAAGGCGCCCATCTAAATGATCAATTTCATGCTGCAAGCAAGTTGCTAAGAGATCGTCTGCTTCAATTTCTGTTTGTTTTCCTTCACGGTTCTGATAGCGAACACGAAGGCGTTTAGGACGTTCAACCTCTGCAAAATAATCAGGAATAGAAAGACAACCTTCTTTGTAAATATTACGCTCATCTGAAAGCCATAAAATTTCAGGGTTGATAATAACAAGTGGTTTTTTCTGCTCATCTTCAGAATTTCCAGAGACATCTATAACCAACATACGTAGCGGTATACCAATTTGAATAGCAGCAAGACCAACGCCTTTAGCATTATACATGGTTTCCAACATGTCATCCGCAAGTTTTTGGAGAGCTGAATCGACCTGCTCAACAGGTTTGGACACTTCCCGTAAAATTGGATCAGGTAAAGTAACTAAAGATCTCATTGGCATAAGTAGAGATTAATCAATGGTTTGTTATTGGTCAATATTGAATAACGGATTCTTGCGTTTTTTTACAATAAGAGCGTTATATTACAATTTATGTTTGATTCGTTTTTTTCCATATTCGCTGGTGATTTTTTTTCTAAACTAATGCTTTTGCTTTTATTTATACTTGTCTGTTTGGCATTTTTTATGTTGATACATTCTCATCGAAAAAAAGCATTTTTGGAAAATGAAATTGCTGAACGCGCACGTGAGGCACAAATGCAGATGGCTACCTTGTTGAAAACACAAGCTGAAATGCAAGGACGAATGCAAACGATGGCGGAAATTTTTGGTCAACGGCAGGCTGAATTGAATAAATCACTCAGTGAGCAACTCAATGGGATGACAACAAGCTTAGGCCAAACACTTCAGGTACAAACCAAATCCACTTATGAAAATTTGAATCGTTTGCAAGAGCGTTTAGCAGTGATTGATGCAGCACAAAATAATATTCAATCGCTTACGGGACAAGTTGTTCAGTTGCAGTCCATTTTAAGTAATAAGCAGACGCGTGGTACTTTCGGTCAAGGGCGGATGGAAGCAATTATTGCCGATGCCTTACCAACAAACGCTTATGCTTTTCAGGCTGTTCTTTCCAATGGAAAGCGCCCAGATTGTCTCATTCATATGCCCAATAAAGCTCCTTCTCTTGTTGTTGATGCTAAATTTCCTCTGGAAGCTTGGAATGCTATGCGTAAGGCAGAATCAGCGCAAGAGCGTCAAGAGGCAGAACGCCAATTTCGTACCGATATGGAAGTTCATATTCGTGATATTGCACAAAAATATTTGATTCCTGGAGAAACCCATGACACTGCTTTCCTTTTTGTGCCATCTGAATCGATTTTCGCAACAATTTATGAGGATTTTGAGGCATTGGTACAAAAATCCAATAGAGCCCATGTGATTATTGTTTCACCATCTTTGTTGATGCTCTCTGTCCAAGTGGTACAAACCATTATGAAAGATGCGCGGATGCGTGAACAAGCGCATTTAATTCAATCAGAAGTAGCAAAATTGATGGAAGATTTTGGACGAATGGATACGCGTGTTCGCGCACTACAGAAGCACTTTCATAAAGCAGGTGAAGATATAGAGGGAATTTTGATATCGTCTTCCAAAATCATGAAACGGGCAAATCGCATTGAAACTGTCGAATTAAAAGAAAATTACTCTGAACCAACAAAAATGACAACATTGGCTCAGTCGCAAACATTGCGTTTTGCTGATGAGGAATAAAGCAAAGCAAGCTTCTTAAATATTACAAGTTAGATCATGTTCTTTATTGATTGGTAATCATTTTTTAGTATCTCTATCTTGTTTTATTTCTTAAACGAGAGGAATAGGAATATGCGACACCTTTTGTTTTTAGGGGCACTGGTGTTTTTGCTAGAGGGATGCGCAACAACCACTCCCATTCACACAAACAATGCTTGCGTTATTTTAGCACAAAAAAATGGTTTTTTTGATAATTGGAGAAAGGCGTCTCAAAGAGCAGAAATGCGCTATGGGATTCCTATGCCTATTATTCTTGCAACCATTAAGATGGAATCGAGCTTTCGTCACAATGCACGTCCTCCACGCAAAAAACTACTTGGTTTTATTCCATGGAAGCGTCGGTCGACAGCTTATGGTTATGCTCAAGCGCTTGATAGTACATGGGCAATGTATCTTCGCTCTACAGGAAAGTCTTTTGCATGGCGTACGAATTTCGCAGATGCTGCTGATTTTGTTGCTTGGTATCATCGCCAAAGTGTTCAACGCAATGGGGTGAGGTTTGATGATGCATATAGCCTTTATTTAAATTATCATATGGGGCATGGTGCTTATGCACGTAGTGGTGGGCATGTCAGTGCTGCGCTTTCACAGACAGCACAGCGCATGGCAAGGATATCGAGGCTCTATGAACAGCAATTAAAAAGATGTGGATGGCATTAGGGAAGATTTTTGAAAATCTCAATCAGGGAATTGATGGGATAGAATTATTCGAAAGCAAAATTCCGCATGATATGATAAAACAGTGCCGTTTTTCCGATCGTTCAATGAAATAAATTGTTATTTTTTAGAATAAACTCAAGCAACAGAAAGTTTTTGCAATACACAATATATTTGAAGATACTCTCGACATTTTTACCTCCTTTGTTAAAAAAATTTATAATAGAAACTATCTTCTATTTAGCGCTGGCATTTCGCATTGGGCTAAGTGCCAGCGCTTATTGAAGAAAAATTTTAAAATATAATATCATTTTTTATTTTCATTATGCGTATTACTGGCTGATTATTATATGAATATTTTCTTTGTTAAGCGTATAAAATAGCAATTAAAACAAATGCAATTCGGGCATCATAAAAAGGGTAAAATATTCAATATAAAAAAACGAGAAATGCATTAAACGAAAAAACGTTATTTTGTATAAAGAGGGCGCTACAGTCTTCAAAAGAACTAGGTGTATTTAGTATTGTATGAAATAAAACATATTCGTCCATCCAGTCCATCTTAATTGAAAAAAGTTATCTTATTGTATTGTAAAAACACTCCCGTTTATAGGATGATAAGGTATATGCAACTTTACACACAATGAATATTCAGGGTAGGGAATATTCAGAGAAAGATTTGTAACGCCTATGAAGTAACAAGTCAGTCTCCAATGTTGTGATAGCTTTTGCATTTGAGAATATTTATGAGAAGCATTTTTATTCTTTTTCTTAAATGGTTTAAGCATATTGATTTATAAAGATAATATATCGTTATTTATATTAAAGTAAGAATCTCGAATGGCGTAGGGTTTTATCGTTTCAGATCTCTTGAGGTTGAATCAATAAAACCATTGGCTTGCAGATAACAAGCACAATGGGTATGTGGATAAAAACTGTGAAAGAAAAGACTAAAAATATTTTTTTATGAACATACATTTTCAAATGTAAGAATTATCGGTAACATTGGGAATTAGCACATATAATGATGGCACCACTTTGCTCTCACACCTCGACCTTGTTTGTGACGTGCAAGGAAAAAAATTAATTGATTCAATATATTATTTAAGCGTTAATATACCTTAGTATTGAGCAGGTATACGCTACTCAAGGTAGGTATTTTTAATTGGCAGAACATCTGATCAGGCTAAAAATACTCGAAAAAAGTTCTGATTCGCAATAATTGAGAAGTATATTTTAATATTTTATTCTCTACTCTTTGTTTAAGTACTTCATATCTTTTAAAAAGATACCAGTAACCAACATATTATGATATTTGTGGAAATATTGTGGTAAAGGAAATTCAGATTTTGTCCTTTAAGACAAGGCGCAGATTAAACAGATCATTTTCTATTTCTGTGCAAAGCATAAAAAAATTATCTACTTTCATGGTTGCGACAGTAAATTTTATAATCCAACAAATGATTAAAAATGTATTATAATGTCATTAAAATGCAAGGAACAGGCGCTATTGGAATGATAATTAAATAGCACATAAACCTTTTAAATTGATGCACACATCTTTTATTATGATTGATTCCCTTGATAGAACAGTTGGTCCTTTTGGTGGAGCTAAGCGGGATCGAACCGCTGACCTCTTGCATGCCATGCAAGCGCTCTCCCAGCTGAGCTATAGCCCCTATAAAAACAAATTGTCCCAAAAAGACAGTATACAATTCCAACTTTTCTAGAACGATCAAAATTGAAGATCAAGAAGAATTTACATTCAATAGAAAAGATGTCCTCTTTTACTTCTTTTAAGCATCGTCATCATTAGAAACACCGCCTCCGAGAATATCAGTAACGTCATCATCTTCATCGTCACCATCATGAGACAAAAATGTATCATCATCATCACCAAGATCTACATCACTATCTTCTAAATCAGGAAGATCGTCATCTTTAGAATCCACATCATCATCTTCAAGAAGCATAAAAGCAGATTTTTCAAGTGCTGTATCAAGCTCCTCAGTATCAACTTCTTCTTCATTATTTGCTTCAGCTGCTGCAACTTCAAAGTAAGAACGCGGATAAGAAATTCCTGTATAGGGCGACACAATAGGATCGCGATTTAGATCGTAAAATTTTTTTCCTGTTTCTGGATCAACACGTTTAGTTCCAAGTTCTTGTTTTGCCATAAACCGTGCCTCTTTGATTAACTATTATTCCATTAAAAGATAAATTTTATGGTGCTTAATCGAAAAATAATACCTTTGTCAAAGATAAATACACTGTTCCACAGTGATTTTTTCATGACGTCTTTTAAAGCATGTGCTAAAGGATGCACAATTTCATAAAAGTTAGATAGAATTAAATAGAATTTCCATGCAAAAAGCAATCCCTATAACCACCTATAAATCGAGTAGTCTCTCTGGAAAAATTCAAATACCAGGAGATAAATCAATCTCTCATCGCTCTCTTATATTGGGAGGATTAGCAAGTGGTGAGACATATATTCATGGATTACTTGAAAGCGCTGATGTACTCAATACAGCTGCTGCTATGCAAGCTATGGGTGCCTGTATTATTAAAAAAGGAGACTTCTGGATCATACGAGGAACAGGGAATGGTTGCCTTTTAGCTGCACAAAAACCTTTAGACTTTGGAAACGCTGGAACAGGTGCTCGTTTGGTTATGGGAATGGTTGGTCCGTATCATATGAAAACAACCTTTATTGGTGATGCTTCTCTCTCTAAACGTCCAATGGGGCGTATCCTTGATCCACTGCGTCTCATGGGGGTTGAAATTGAGGCAACGCGCGACGATTACCTTCCTTTAACGCTTTATGGTCCGAAAATGGCTAATCCGATTCGTTACCGTGTTCCAATAGCTTCCTCCCAAATTAAATCAGCAATCCTGCTTGCTGGACTCAATACCGCCGGCACTACAACTGTTATTGAACCAGTTCTGACACGAGATCATACGGAAAAAATGTTAAAAGCATTCGGTGCGCAACTTGAAATAGAAAAAGATAACAAAGGTGCGCGTTTGATTCATCTTAATGGTCAACCCCATCTTACTGGACAAACGATTCATATTCCGGGTGATCCTTCTTCTGCTGCTTTTCCAATTATCGCAGCCCTTCTTGTAGAAGACTCTGATATCACCATTGAAAATGTTTTGATAAATAACTCTCGAATAGGACTTATCGAAACATTGTGGGAAATGGGTGCTCAAATTGAATTTTTGAACCGACGTCAAACAGGTGGAGAGAATGTTGCTGATCTACGGATAAAATCATCGGTCCTTAGAGGCGTTACGGTGCCCAAAGAACGTGCTCCATCGATGATAGATGAATATCCTGCTTTGGCAGTAGCAGCAGCCTTTGCAGAAGGCAAAACAGTTATGCTAGGAATTGAAGAATTGCGTGTAAAAGAATCAGATCGATTGTCTGCTGTTGCTCAAGGATTAAAAATTAATTGTGTAGACTGTGAAGAAGGTCAAGATTTTCTTATTGTTTATGGAAAAGGTTCTGCCAAAGGTTTGGGGGGGGGGTATGTTGCCACACATCTTGATCATCGAATTGCTATGTGTTTTCTCATTTTTGGGCTTGTGTCAGAAAAACCTGTTACCATTGATGATAAACGAATGATCGCTACGAGCTTTCCAGAGTTTATTCCTTTTATAAAAAAACTTGGGGGGAAAATCGCTTGAAGCCTTTTGTTATTGCCATTGATGGACCTGCAGCCTCAGGCAAAGGAACCTTAGCACGCAAAATTGCTGCACATTATCGCCTTCGTCATCTCGATACTGGTCTTACTTATCGTAGTGTTGCTCATACGCTTTTACAACAAAATTTAGCTCTTAATGATGAAAAAAATGCTATTATTTATGCTACAGAACTTGATTTTAATACCTTAAATCCTTCTCTTCTTTCTTCTCATGAACTTGGTGAAGCGGCTTCAAAAATAGCAATTAACCCTGCTGTACGCAAAATTCTTGTCGAAAAACAACGCAACTTTGCTAAAGTTTTGCCCGGCTGTGTGCTTGATGGGCGTGATATCGGAACGATTGTTTGTCCTGATGCCGATATCAAGTTTTATATTCTAGCCAATGTTCAAACACGCGCCAAACGCCGCTACCAAGAGATTTTAAAAAAAGGTGTTCAAGCAAATTATCATGAAATCCTAGCTCAACTTGAACAGCGCGACAGTCGCGATATAACGCGCAAACAAAGTCCACTAAAACCAGCAAAAAACGCCCACTTGCTTGATACGTCAGAATTGAGTATAGAAGCAACATTTGAAATTGCATGCAGTTTTGTTGATCCAATCATAAAAATGCATATAATTGGATAAATTCGTTAAGGTAACTTCCAGCCTAGCGCTAACTTTTTTTCCTTTATTCAAGGAAAAGGCTAGGGAGTTACTTATGTTAACACTAACCTAGCGCTCATACCTTATAATACAAGGTATATATTAGGAGTTCTTATGTCACAATACAATCCCACAACAGCGGATTTTGAAGCCCTTTTAACAGAATCTTTTCAAACTAATGATCTTAATGAAGGATCTGTTGTTAAAGGTCGTGTTATTGCAATCGAAAAAGACATGGCCATTATTGATGCTGGTCTTAAAGTCGAAGGACGTATTCCTCTCAAAGAATTTGGAGCTAAAGCAAAAGATGGTTCTTTGCAAGTTGGCGATGAAGTTGAGGTTTACATTGAACGCATTGAAAATGCGATGGGTGAAGCTGTTTTATCGCGTGAAAAAGCACGGCGCGAAGAAAGTTGGGTCCGTTTGGAGGAAAAATTCAATGCTGGTGCACGCGTTGATGGAGTGATCTTTAGCCAAGTAAAAGGTGGTTTTACAGTTGATCTTGATGGTGCCGTTGCTTTCTTGCCTCGCAGCCAAGTTGATATTCGTCCCATTCGTGATGTTTCACCCCTCATGCATAATTCACAGTCCTTTGAAATTTTGAAGATGGATCGTCGTCGTGGCAATATTGTGGTCTCACGCCGCACTGTTTTAGAAGAAAGTCGCGCTGAGCAACGTTCAGAAATCGTACAAAATCTTGAAGAAAACCAAATCGTTGAAGGTGTGGTGAAAAATATTACAGATTATGGTGCCTTTGTTGATCTTGGTGGGATTGATGGTCTCTTGCACGTTACAGATATGGCATGGCGGCGTGTTAATCACCCATCTGAAGTGCTCACAATTGGCCAAACGATTAAAGTTCAGATTATTCGCATTAATCAAGATACGCACCGTATTTCTCTTGGAATGAAACAGCTTGAAAGTGATCCTTGGGAAAGCATCAGTGTCCGGTATCCGATTGGTAAAAAAATTACGGGTGCTGTTACCAACATTACTGATTACGGTGGTTTTGTTGAAATTGAACCAGGAATCGAAGGGCTGATCCATGTTTCTGAAATGAGCTGGACAAAGAAAAATGTTCATCCTGGAAAAATTCTGTCTACATCACAAGAAGTAGAAGTGGTTGTTCTTGAGATTGATCCTTCTAAACGGCGTATTTCTCTTGGCTTAAAACAAACATTTGAAAATCCATGGGAAGCTTTTGCTAATAAATTTCCTGTCAATTCGCAAATTGAAGGAGAGGTTAAAAATAAAACAGAATTTGGTCTGTTTATTGGGCTTGAAGGCGATGTTGACGGTATGGTTCATTTGTCTGATCTTGATTGGAACCGTCCTGGTGAACAAGTTATTGATACTTACAATAAAGGCGATATCGTTAAAGCTGTGGTCCTTGATGTTGACATTGAAAAAGAGCGCATTTCTCTTGGAATTAAGCAGCTTTCCAGTGATAAAGTTGGAGAAGCAGCTGCTTCTGGCGAATTGCGAAAAGGTGCAGTTGTAACATGCGAAGTGATTGCTGTTAACGACAATGACATTGGTGTGAAATTGATTGACCACAACCTTGAGACAACCATTCGGCGTGCTGATCTTGCGCGTGATCGTGATGAGCAACGTCCTGAGCGTTTCGCAATTGGGCAAAAGGTTGATGCTCGCATCACAGCATTTGATAAAAAAACACGTAAAATTTCAGTATCGATTAAAGCTTTAGAAATTGCAGAGGAAAAAGAAGCTGTTGCACAATATGGTTCTACAGATTCAGGTGCTTCTCTTGGTGATATTCTGGGTGCAGCTTTGAAAAAACAAGAACAAGATTAATCATCAATCATTAAAGTTGGTGTTATTATTAAGGTCACTCATTAGGAGTGACCTTTTTATTTTCTAAAAAAAATTGTCTGCTTATTTTTAAATTATTGAAACAAAAATTATAAATGCTTGCAAATAAAAACAAAAAGTTTGTTTTTTGTCTAACAACGGTTCACTATTCAGATAAAATGCTTACAATTTAAATAAAAAACGATGTAATTAAATAACAATGGGACATGGCGTGCATAATACCCTTCATAAAATACTTTTTTCTCAAAAAGAGAAAAAAGATCATTTTATTAATACGGATTTTCCTCTTCGTGCAATCTATAAGGTACAGGAAGATCTTTATAACTTAGGGCATGATATAGCTTCTGGTAAAGAAATTTTACTCCCTGAATATGAAGGAGTAGGAGATTTTCGCAAGAGATTGAATGAAAATGCTAAACTTATTCTTCATGCCTTTCATACCAGTGATTTTGCTGCCCGAAATGATGAAACCATCGCACCATCTGCTCAATGGCTCATTGATAATCATTACACCATTGATAAAACCATACAAAAGCTACGTCGTAATCTACCCAAGTCCTTCATAAAGCAACTTCCTCTTTCTACACACAAAGCCGGCATACCACGAATTTTTGCTTTAACTTGGCTTTATATTGCGCATACCGATAGCAGCTTTTCACAAGAAACACTCACTGCTATGACCAACGGATTTCAAGAAGTTTGTGCGCTCACAATTGGTGAATTGTGGGCTCTTCCTTCAGTTATGCAAATGCTGCTCATTGAAAATGTCCGTCGTCTTTCAGTACGTATCGAAAAAGCGCGACATATGCGCCATCTTGCTAGTCAAGTAGCTGATAAAATTTCTCTTGTAGAAAATAAAACAAATCCACACTCTCTTTTTACGCAGTATAAACCATTTACTGTTGATCCAACTTTTTCAGCACATTTATTCTATCGCCTGCGCAGTGCATCTGTCGATTCAACCGTAGCATTAACTTGGCTTGAAAAGCAATTGAAAAGCCAAGGTAGTAGCTTAGAGATTGCAACAGCTGATGAACATACCCGACAAGCAGCAGATGGTGTGACCATGGGAAATATTATCCGTGCTCTTAAAGCTATAGATGATGTTGATTGGACAGCATGGTTTGAAACAGTGAGTTGTGTCGATTCTATTTTGCGTAAAAATAGTGATTTTTCTGAAATTGATGCTCACTCACGCAATATTTATCGACAAGTCATTGAAAAAGTTTCTCGCTTTTCGCCTCTTAGTGAACTGGAAGTTGCACATAAAGTTGTAGAAATGGCAAATTCCACTTCTAAAGATATGCCTCATCATTCTTGTGTGGGGTGGTACCTTGTTGATGATGGTCGTGGCATATTTGAAAAGGCTTGTGGGTATATTCCGCCCTTTCTCATAAAATGGACACGCGCTTCCTGTTGCTCAAAATTGAGAGTCATCGCCGTTCCTGTCTCTTTTCTGACGCTTGCTCTTTTGCTGGTAATTTACGCCCTTTTACAAATATCTGGCATGACACAATGGATATCTTTTTGCTTTACTGTATTGGCGCTTTTTCCTGCTATGGATGCTGCTTTTGCTTTATTTAACACTGTTGTTTCGTGGTTTGTCCCATCAAAACAACTCATTGGTTATGAATATAAAGAAGGTATTCCAAAACATGCACGGACAATGGTTATTGTACCTACTTTGATGACATCACGCGATGATATTGATGAACAAGTGCGCAATCTTGAAGTGCACTATCTTTCCAATCCTAAAGGTGCCATTCATTTTGCACTCATTACAGATTGGGTGGATGCTCCATTGAGAGAAACGCAAGATGATCTTGATTTATTGCACTATGCGCAAAAGAGTATTGATAAACTCAATAGTCGTTATCATCGTGATGAACTTCCGCTTTTTTTCCTTTTACATCGCCGACGCCTTTATAATACAAGCGAAAAATGTTGGATGGGATGGGAACGAAAGCGAGGAAAACTTCATGAACTTAATCGGCTCTTAAGAGGCGATAAAAATACAAGCTTTTATCCTCCCAATCCACATCTTCCTATGGATTGCCGTTTTGTTATGACGCTGGATTATGATACACGTCTTACTCCAGAGAGCGTCGCGAAACTTGTTGGAAAGCTTAACCATCCACTCAATCATCCCGTTTTTGATCCACAAAGTGGAAAGGTTGTAAAGGGCTATAGCATTTTACAACCACGCATTATTCCTTCTCTTACAACAGGAAAAAAAACATCAATTCTCCAACGGGTTTTTTCTATCAACCGTGGCATTGATCCTTATGTTTTTGCTGTTTCTGATACTTATCAAGATCTTTTAGGAGAAGGCACCTTTATCGGTAAAGGTCTTTATAATATTGATGCATTTGAACAAGCACTTGATGGCAAAATTAAAGAAAATACTATTCTTAGTCATGATCTCTTAGAAGGAGGTTATGCTCGTACTGCTCTGGTAAGTAGCATAGAAGTCATTGAAGACTATCCAACCGCTTATAATATTGATGTTATGCGTTATCATCGTTGGGTCCGCGGTGATTGGCAGCTTTTGCCTTATCTTTTTTCCCACCGTCAAATAAGTTCCGTGACGCGTTGGAAAATGCAGGATAATTTACGTCGTTCTCTCACTCCACTTATGTGGTTAATCGCAGCATTTGCAGGATGGGCTTTTTTGTCTTTAAAGAGTGCAATCGTCTGGCAACTATTCTTGTTGTTTAGCTCCTTCATTTCACCCATTCTATGTGTATTAAAAACGCTTGTCTCATCCAATATAGATCATTCTTTGCGTGGACATTTTCAATTAATTTGGAACAAAATTGCTCTTACAAGCGCTGATATATTTCTTAAAACGACGTTTCTTGCTCATTCGGCGTATTTTATGACCGATGCGATTATTCGTACACTCTATCGTATGACGATTTCAAAACAGCATCTTCTTGAATGGAAAACTTCTGCCGCAACAAAATCAATACCCAATAGTTTGCGTTTCTATGTTTTTACAATGGCACCAGCATCGCTTATTGGTATTCTTACTATAGCACTCCCTCTTTTTTCTGATAGTTTTGCAAGCTTGGTTGCTTTGCCTTTTGGGATAGCATGGTTTTTTTCACCCTTCATTGCTTGGATTGTGAGTCAACCTTCAACCTTTCAAGATAGCCTTGATCTTTCTTCAAAAGATGAAAAAAAACTCCGCTCTATCGCACGGCGGACATGGCTTTATTATACAACCTTTGTCAATGCACAAAACAACCATCTGCCTCCCGATAATTTTCAAGAAGATCCTGAACCTCTTGTTGCTCAACGTACATCGCCTACGAATATTGGCGTTTATCTCCTTTCTATTATTGCAGCACGTGATTTTGGCTGGATTGGTTTTGAAGAGACCATCAACCGTATTGAATGTACATTACGCTCTCTTACAAAAATGGAAAAGTTTCGTGGTCATCTCTATAATTGGTATGAAACGGATACACTCAGGCCTCTTTTACCTACTTATGTATCAACCGTTGATTCAGGAAATCTTGCCGGTCATTTGGTAACACTCTCTTCTGCTTTAAGTGAATGGGCTGAAAAACCGCTTCTTTTTTTCCAAAGTGATCGAGAAGGCTTATCGGATGTTCTTGCTATTCTTGAAGAAACTGTCAGAGAAATTCCAGATCATCAACCCAGTTTACGTTCTTTACGCCAAAAAATCGAAGAAAACATCACTCGTTTTCATGATTCTATCTTCATTTTTATAGAACAAGAAAATACGATTCCTTCTCACATCATAGATCTTTCACTTGCAGCCCATGATATTGTGCACTTAGTCGGTGAACTTGACCACAAAATTCAAACGATAGAATCTGCTCGTGCGCTTTCTTGGGCTAAATGCCTTATCGACACCTGTAACGCTCATCATAATGATGCGACTGCTCATTGTGATACTGAAAAATTACGTAAAAAACTAAACAGGCTGGCTATAATGGCAAGGCAAATAGCCTTTGATATGAAATTTGACTTTTTAGAACAGCCTAAACGGCACCTTTTATCCATTGGATATCGTGTTCAAGAAAACAAACTCGATGAAAATTGTTATGACCTACTTGCTTCAGAAGCACGTCTTGCAAGCTTTTTTGCCATCGCAAAAGGAGATATAAAACTTAAACATTGGTTTCGTCTTGGTCGACTTCTCATCCCCATAGGTGGGAAAGGTGCACTCTTATCATGGTCTGGATCAATGTTTGAATATCTTATGCCATCTCTCGTAATGCATGAACCTTTAGGGTCTCTCTTAGATCAAACAAATCGATTGATTATTTGTTGTCAAATACAATATGCCCATAAACGGGAATTGCCATGGGGTATTTCAGAAGCCGCATTTAATGCTCGCGATCATTTAATGAATTACCAATACGCTCATTTTGGTGTTCCAAACCTCGGACTCCAACGTGGTCTTTCACGCAATGCTGTCATTGCTCCCTATGCCAGCCTTCTAGCGGCACAATATGCTCCTGCTTGCGCTGTCGCTAATTTAAAACGACTCCGTGATCTTGGAGCTTTAGGAACATATGGTTATTATGACTCTGTTGATTTTACTCCAACACGCGTGAAAACAGGGGAAAAATACGCCATTATACGCAATTATTATGCGCACCATCATGGCATGTCTATCCTTGCTCTTAACAATGTTATTTTTCAAGGGCGAATGCGTGATCGTTTTCACCGTGATCCCGTTATTGAAGCAACACAATTGCTCTTACAGGAAAGAGCGCCTCATCTCATTCCTATTATTCATACCAAAGCTGTTAATCGTATGCGCAATAAGTCTCAAGCATTTGACGCAGCCCCTTTGCGCATTATTACAAACCCGTTACTCAAACCACGAGCAACTTTACTTTTGTCTAATGGCTTTTATTCTACCATGTTAACAGCGAACGGTTCTGGTTACAGCCGTTGGCACGATTATGCGATTACGCGCTTTATTCCTGATGCAACAGAAGATCAACAAGGTACTTTATTCTTCTTACGTGATACGCATAGTGGACGGTGGTGGTCTGTTACTGGTGAGCCAACACGTGTTATTGAAGAAGAAGCTGTCAGCATTTTTACAGATGAAAAGGCTGAATATACAAAAATGGTTGATGGTATTAAATCAACACTTGAATGTCTTATTACATCTGAAGGATGTGGCGAAGGGAGACGTATTCAACTGATGAATACGACAAATAAAGACCGACTCATTGAAGTGACTTCTTATGGTGAATTAGCGCTTGCCACGATGGATACAGACCAAGTTCATCCTGTTTTTTCCCGTATGTTTATAGAGACAGAAATTACTGAAGAAGGTAAAACAATTTTTGCCAAAAGGCGCAAACGCTCGCCTAGTGATCCTGAAATCTATGTTACCCATTTTGTTTCTAGTACAACAGATATTCTCCAAGAGACAGAAGCTGAAACAGATCGCTCTCTGTTTATTGGTCGGGGGCGATCTATTCATCGTCCCGCTGCATTTGACCAAAATACTCGTTTTAGTAACAGTCAAGGTTGTGTTCTTGACCCTGTTATGTCATTGCGATGCCGTATAAAAATTTCAGCCCATGAAAAAGCAGAACTTATTTTTTGGACTTTTGCTGCTCATACAAAAGAAGCGCTAAATAATCATATTAAACATTATCGACAACCTGATATGTTTCAAAAAGAACTTTCAATGGCATGGACGCACTCACAAGTCGCACTGTATCAGAGCGGAACCCAGCTTAAAGAAGCTATTATCTATCAAAAATATGCAACACCGCTTATCTATCCAGACCGCACATGGCGTCTTCCTTCTGAAATATTAGCAAAAACGCTAGGAAAACAGTCTAATCTTTGGCCCATGTCTATCTCAGGAGACAATCCACTCTGTCTTCTTAGGTTAAATAACGAGGGAAATATAGCTGTACTGCGCGAGCTCCTTAAAGCACACGAATATTGGCGTATGCGTGGACTCATTGTTGATTTGGTCATTCTTAATGAACAAACATTTTCCTATATACAAAGTACACAACGCGCTCTTGAGTGGGTCTGTGAATCTTATTATCACCACACGCAAAAAACAGATGAACGCCAACATATTTTTATGCTTCGACGCGATCAAATGAGTGAACAGAGTTTTAAAACGCTTCTTGCATCAGCGCGTATCGTTCTTGATGCCCAAAATGGCTCTTTATCTGAACAACTTAAACGGCTTGATGAGAATGATTTTAATCTCACAATTCATAAAAATTATCAAGAATCTTATGATCAATTAGACTTGCCAAGATATAACGAAGGACAGCAATTTACAACACAAATTGAACAAAATCTTTTTTCTTCCATTGGTCTTATTAGCCAACAAAAACCATCCTCTTTTCTCCCAAATGGAGAAGATCTAAGATATTGGAATGGTTACGGTGGTTTTAATCAGCACAATCATTATGTAATACGTCTTCATGGACGTACCACTACACCGCATCCGTGGATTAATGTCATTGCTAATCACAGATTTGGTTTTCATGTCTCTGCTGAAGGTGCAATTTTTACTTGGGCTAACAATAGCCGTGATTATCAACTAACTCCTTGGGCGAATGATCCAACGTCTAACCGACCAGGAGAAGCTCTTTATCTGGTTGATCGCCAGTCTTTAAAACGTTTCTCACCCGTTTCTACTGTTGAATGTGACGAAAATATTGTCTATGAGGCGTGTCATGGGTTTGGATGCTCAACTTTTAAATCAACACATTCAGAAATCGCATTAGAACTGACTCATACACTTGATCCCGAAAAACCTATTCGCTTTTCACGTCTTATCCTTACGAATGAAGGGAAAAAACCACGCAGTTTACGCCTTTATAATTATGTTGAATGGGTTTTGGGAAATGTCCGTACAAAATATGCCCCCTTTATTGTTTCCTCTTATGAGACCAGATGGGGTGCACATTTTATTCAAAATCCCTATCACATCGAGAAATCTCAACAAGTTATATTTTTATCAGCATCCGAAATGCCAACCAGCACGACGACCAATCGCGCTGAATTTATTGGTGCAACGGGAACCGTAACACGTCCAAATGCGATCCGTAAAGCCGCTGCTCTTTCAAATACCATTGAAGCAGGATGTGATCCTTGTTCAGCATTCGCCTATGATATTGATCTTCAACCAGGGCAAACAAAAGAAATCATCTTCTATCTTGGCAGTGCTGAAAATAGGCAAGAAGCTGAAAAATTACTCAATCAAGTACGTGCAAGTGATTTTGAAATTCAGCTCACAAAACAAAAACAGCAATGGAGTGATTTTGTTTCTCCTTTCCAAGTCAAAACACCTGATGCTTCTTTTAATCTTATGGTCAACCATTGGCTTCCTTATCAAATCTACGCATGCCGCATCATGGCACGCGCAGGCTTTTACCAAGCGAGTGGTGCATTTGGTTTTCGTGACCAGTTACAAGATAGCTTGTCTTTGTTATTGCTGGAACCACAATTAGCACGTGAACAATTGTTAAATGCAGCAGCGCACCAATTTCTTGAAGGTGATGTGCAACATTGGTGGTTGCCTGACACAAATGCTGGTGTTCGTACATACATTTCTGATGATATCGTTTGGCTTGCATATGCAACAGCTCTTTATGTCACTACCACTGGTGACGACGCTTTTCTTGATACGCTCATTCCTTTTATTGAAGGTGATGTTCTCAAAAGTGGGCAACAGGATGCTTATTTTCAACCCACCCAATCCTCAAAGGTTGCAACAGTTTATGAACATTGTGTTTTAGCTTTAGACCTTGCCATTAAACGCTGCGGACCACATGGTCTCCCTCTTATTTTAGGTGGGGATTGGAATGATGGCATGAATTTGGTCGGTGTGGAAGGAAAAGGCGAAAGCATTTGGTTAGGATGGTTTCTTGGGTACACATTACAAGCATTTATTTCTTTAGCCAAAAAACGTGGTGATAATAGCCATATGCAAATATGGAGTACGTACCTTGAACATTTAACAAAATCCCTAGAGAAAAACGGTTGGGATGGTGCTTGGTATCGACGTGGTTATTTTGATGATGGAACACCTCTTGGCTCTAAAATCAATGATGAATGTCAAATTGATACCATTGCTCAATCTTGGGCTGTCATTTCTCAAATGGCATCGCCTGAACGTCAAAAACAAGCGATGAAATCAATGTTGGAACAGCTCTATGATAAAAAAGGCGGACTCATTCGGCTTTTTTGGCCGCCTTTTGATAAAAGTACGCTCGAGCCTGGTTATATAAAAGGTTATCCTCCAGGAATTCGAGAAAATGGTGGTCAATACACGCATGGTGCCATTTGGAGTATTTTTGCGTTGGCTGAAATGGAACAAAACGATAAAGCTTATGCTTTATTTTCTATGATAAACCCAATTACCCATGGACAAGATCCTGAAATTTATCGTGTTGAACCTTATGTGATGGCTGCAGATATTTATGCTGTTGAACCAAGATGTGGTCAAGGCGGTTGGACTTGGTATACAGGTTCAGCCGGTTGGTTTTATCGCGCTGCAACACAAGCTATTCTTGGAATACAGCGTCAGGGAGACCTATTGTTTTTGCAGCCACATTTACCCTCTATTTGGCCAAAATATGAAGCAACAATGAAGTTTTATGATGCCGTTTATCGCATTAAAGTAAAATGGGGACCTAAAAATATGCTCTATGTTAATAGCAAAGAATATACCGAAGTTCATACAGGGATAAAATTACAAAAAACAGGTCAGCATGAAATTATGCGTATTGTCAAATCTTAAAGATGAAAGATGGAAAAAGAGAGTAGGCTTTTTATTCTTGCCCAAAACTGTAGAGTTGTTATATTGCACCGTCTATATTAGCCGTGTTGGTGCATAATATTTTAGATTTTATGAAAATGAAAGAAAAAGGTTATGAATCATCCGGATATTGCTAGACGTGTTTACAATCACACTTGGAAGCTTGATCCCATTATTCGGTCACTTCTTGATACGGATTTTTATAAGCTTCTTATGGTGCAGATGATTTGGGGGTTATACCCTAATGTTAATGTTACTTTTTCCCTCATAAATCGCTCTAAAACAATACGTCTTGCCGATGATATTGATGAGAGTGAATTACGTGCTCAACTTGATCATGCTCTTAGTTTGCGCTTTACAAAAAAAGAAATGATCTGGCTTGCTGGTAATACATTTTATGGACGCAAACAAATTTTTGAACCGGATTTTCTTCAGTGGCTTGAGAATTTTCAACTCCCAGAATATGAACTCACCCGCAAAGATGGCCAATATATCCTTCATTTTCATGGACCCTGGGCCCATAGTTCCATGTGGGAAATTCCTGCCCTTGCTATTATTAGTGAATTACGTTCACGTGCTGCTCTCAAAAAACTAGATCGTTTTGCTCTTGATGTACTTTATGCGCGTGCTAAAGCAAAAATGTGGAGTAAAGTTGAACGTCTCAAAAAATTGCCTGATATTAAAATATCTGACTTTGGGACAAGGCGCCGCCATTCTTTTTTATGGCAGCGCTGGTGTGTGGAAGCATTAAAAGAAGGCATTGGTCATTCTTTTACTGGAACTTCTAATGTTCTTCTTGCCATGGATACGGATTTAGAAGCTCTTGGAACCAATGCACACGAATTGCCTATGGTTATTGCGGCTCTCAGCAACAACGATGATGAATTACGCAGAGCTCCGTATCAAGTCTTGCAAGATTGGAATCGTTATTATGGTGGAAATCTTCTCATTGTTTTACCTGATACCTTTGGTACAGAAGAATTTTTACGCAATGCACCAGATTGGGTCGCTGATTGGACGGGTTTCAGACCCGATAGTGCGCCTCCTATTGAAGGTGGTGAACGTATTATTCAATGGTGGAAAGAAAAAGGAAAAGATCCACGCAAAAAACTTTTAATTTTTTCTGATGCTCTTGATGTCAATACAATTGAAAAAACCTATCATCATTTCCATGGTAAAGTGCGCATGAGTTTTGGATGGGGCACGGATCTTACCAATGATTTTACAGGCTGTGCACCTCAGGAAATCGAAACTCTTGATGCTCTTTCCCTTGTTTGTAAGGTGACCTATGCCAATGGTCGACCAGCCGTAAAACTTTCAGATAATCCTGAAAAAACGATCGGTGATTCAAAAGAAGTACAACGTTATCTCAATTTTTTTGGTAATAAAAAGCGAATTGCTAGACCTATAAAGACATAGTTTCCGGTTCTTTAAAACAAGTATATTGATCCATCATATTGTTTATAAGATTGATTTTTGTCCTACTCTAAGGACGAGGATTCTTAACCTTTGCTGGTCTGTAAACAGTTCGGCTGTTTTTGAGCAGATTCTACTTGGCCTACCACGCATACGCTTCACTTACATAAGGCGCGATAGATAAGACTTAAAAATATTTACGACGCATTAAAAAAATACTTAACGAGCCAAGGAAGTTTAACCAAGGAGATTTTCTCATTTTAACCCTGTTAAATCAAGCACACTCATCTCCTTGCATGTATGAAGGTTTTCAAGTTCTAAGGGTTATTGTTGTAGTTTGACAGTAGGTTTTATACTAAGTGGGAAGAGGTTGGATTAAGTAGGAATACGTGGTAATTTGCTATTTTTATGTACAATTTTGGCCATTAAATGCGCGTTTTATCAAAATAGATTTTGACACCTAAAATTGCAAAAATTACCGAAAATCAGAAAAAAGTGCGTTTCCATAAGTAAAAATGAGAAAAGGCTTTCAAAACCCTTTGAGAACATCTTTAAACTCTTTGAAAAAAATAAATTGATACAAAATCTAGTGTCAAAATATACAAAACCAGATGACAAGCTATAATTGTAGCATTAGGAATTACTAAGGCAACATTGGAGGATGACAAATAGCATGGTGACTATTGGTGTGCATTTTGAAAGGCAAGGATGATGGTGCTCAAATAGATTTTATACACGTTACAATGAGATTTTACTTTATCCATGTATGGTCTGCTATTATGAAATGAGTAAAGCGTTGAGAGATGTTTCATTAAAATAAATGTGTAAATAACATGATTTGGGAGACCTTTTGTTTTACGTGAGGGGCATGACTTTATTAAAAACAGAGAATGCAATAATATTTTTATTTCGAATAAGCTTTATACAAAGACAGAGAAATTATTTATTCGCATATTATAATAAGAATGCGTGTATGTATAAAACCATTTGAAAAACTCTGTTGTTTTTTATGAATTATTCTTAAGTTAATAACAGATATAACATTAAAGATTGATATAATAGACCGGCTTCTTAACTGTATAAGTATAAAAATGATGGTGTTTAGTAAGCTTTGTATTATATCCTCATTAAGAAATATGAAAACAAACGAAATGTCTTTTAGAAAGAAATGACTATCATATCAATGACTTTTTAATGATGTATATGTAGAGATTCATACAAACATGCTTTACAAAAATAATGACTCTCTTCCATGAATGTGATTTATCATTGTTTACCAAGTGAGAACATTTTGAGTGTTCATAAAAATTATTTCACAAACATATTATTAATTAATTGCGTTCAAAAAGCTTGCTATTTCATATGCATTTTGGAAATGGAGAGCTTATATTCAAAACTTAAAAGTTCTCATAGTTTTTACAAATAAGTTGAAGCTAAAAAGAGTATCCCATAAAGCCTTTTTTATCATTAGGAAGATGGACGTGTTACAATATAAATGGCAATCAGCAATAATATAACCGCAACAAGTAAAGAAATCCACAAAGGAGGGTGTAGCATTACAAAAAAGGATAAAAATCCTCCTGTCATACTCATCATTGCAAAAACTTTAACGAATGGAGAGATTGCTTTTTTTTCTTCCCATCGCTTAATAGGGGGACCAAAAATACGATGATTATTCAACCATTGATGAAAACGTGGAGAAGAACGCGTAAAACACCATGAGGCAACCAATAAAAAAGGCACAGTTGGCATAATAGGTAATACGACACCGATAATACCTAATATAACCATCGCCCACCCTGCTATATAATAGCAGATACGTAAAGGGTGCGATATCTTCAAATCTTTTTTCATTTTCTCGTACTATTTTCCTCTACGCAAAACCCTATACAAAAACATTGTATCTGTTTTTTTCTGTTTACATGTCTGAGTGCACAATTACGCTCTACCCCTTCATGCGTAAGTGTCTTTGCTGTTATAAGTTCCTTGAAAATACCGAATAGCTTACACAATATTATAATCATTTTAAATGATTTCAAGAAAAGAGGAGAGATTTTAGAAAAACAAAAAAATAAAAAGGCTGCAGAAGAAATCAATGCAGCCTCTTAATTAAGAATGCAGTGTTGGGGGGGGGAGAAAATTTACTGCATTCACCTGCTAGATATTAGGAGGAAAAATAATCTAGCACTCGGGACTCTAATTAAAATAAAAATGAGAAACAATATATAAAAATGCATGGCTGATATGCATGAATTTTAACACTTTCAAGTCTCTTGAACTGTGTTTCGACGAAAGAAAATCATCATGAAAATAGCCATAAAAATCAACGTCAAGATCAACACAATTGTGGAAGCAGAATCAGAGCCGATAAATAAGCTGAGATAAATCCCTAAAAAACCAGAAAAAGCTGCAACAAGTATCGCGATCATTAACATAAAAGAAAACCGCTTTGTGACAAGATAGGCAATTGCTCCTGGTGCTATCAGTAAAGAAATAACGAGTACGATCCCTACAGCTTTCAAAGCTGCAACAATTGTAAGAGAAATCATCGTTAGCAGGGTATAGTGGAGTAGAGATATTGGTAACCCCATTGCACGTCCTTGAACTGTGTCAAAAATATACAGCATAAAGTCGCGCCATTTTGCTGCTAAAATAAAAGTGACAACAGCGGAAATGATTGCCGTCTGCGTTATATCAAGCCAGTTAACACCTAAGAGATTACCAAATAGAATATGATTCAAATCTAAGCTACTATAAATAGACGTGGCTAAAACAAGCCCCAAACCAAACATTGAAGAAAAGACCACACCCATCACCGTGTCCTGTTTGATACGGCTATTGCTCCCTAAAAAACCCGTTAATAGTGCACACACCATTCCTGCAACAAAAGCACCGCAAGTAATCAAAGTCATTGTAATATTCTCTGGACGCATATGCTGAAACCAAGCAAATGGCAAAGAAGTTAAAAATGCGATTACCCATGGTGTTGTCATATAACCAACAACAACACCTGGAAAAACTGCATGAGAAATGGCATCGCCTAACAGCGCCCATCCTTTCAAAATAAGAAAACAGGAAAGCATCGCCATGGGAATAGAAAGAATCATGACAATAAGCATACCCTTAAGCATAAAAGAAAACTGAAACGGAAGCAGTAATTGATCAATCATGATAATATTACACCCTTTTTTGCCGCATTTATGCGTAAGCGCGCAGCAATAAACCCATGTTTAGGAGCAAAAATAAAAGCCAAAACAAATAAAGATGCTTGAAAAAGCACTACAACCCCCCCCGTTTGTGCATTCAAAAAGTAACTCACATAAACACCCAAGACACTTGTGAAGGTTCCAATTACAACTGCAATAACCAAGATGTTCACGAAACGATCACTTAAAAGATAGGCCGTTGCCCCAGGTGTCACAACAAGACAAATGACTAAGAATGCTCCAACGGTTTGCATCGCAGCAACAGTACAAGCGGCAAGCAATGTGAAAAAGAGAATCTTTAAAAATTTTACGTTTAATCCAATGGCATGCGCATGCGTTTCATCAAATAATGACACAAGAAGATCTTTCCATTTCAAAAGCAATATAAGCAACGAAACAAAGCCGATAAAAGCCAATTGTAGAATATCTGTTGAACTCACTGCTAAAATATTTCCCAAAACAATCGTATCAATATTAACAGCCATTGGTTTTAATGATTTGAGAAACAACCCAAAGGCAAAAAAGGAAGAAAAAATGAGCCCAATAATGGTATCTTCTTTAAGCTTTGTCCGGTGGTTAAAAAAGAGCATTGCTGCTGCTGCAAGACCACCAGAAAAAAAAGCGCCGAGTGAAAAAGGTAATCCTAAAAGGTAAGCTCCTGCTACACCAGGAACAATCGAATGGGAAAGTGCATCACCAATCAATGACCAACCTTTTAACATCAAAAAAGCTGAAAGAAAGGCACAAACACACCCAACTAACCCAGAAACCCACATTGCATTCACCATATATTGATAGCTCAGTGGCTCAAGCAACCAAGAAATCATGCAACGTGCTCCACTCTTTCAATATCTTCACAAACTGCAGACTGCTTTCTTCCCATGAAAACATCATTTTTTTTTGTGGTTTGAAGATCAAAAATATGGTGATGCAAAGACCCTCCAAAAGTTTTCTCCAGATTTTCCTTTGTAAAGATTTTTTCTGTTAACCCAGAAGCTAAAACAGTACCTTTTATTAAAACTGTATGATCACAAAATTCGCGAACAGAACCCAAATTGTGAGTTGAAACCAAGATCACTGCTCCTTCTTTACGGAGATCTTGTAACAAAGCAATGATTTTATCTTCTGTTGTAACGTCAACCCCTGTAAACGGCTCATCTAATAAAATAGCTTTTGCTTTCTGTGCAAGAGCGCGCGCTAGGAAAACACGCTTTTTCTGTCCACCAGAAAGTTCTCCAATTTGGCGCTTAGCAAAAGCCAACATATCAACGCGTTCTAAGGCAATACGAACGGCTTCATAATCTTGTGTACGGGCATAGCGAAAGAAATTCATATGACCGTACCGCCCCATCAATACAACATCTTCAACCAAGACAGGAAAATTCCAATCAACATCTTCACTTTGAGGAACATAAGCAATAAGATTTTTTTTCAAAGCTATATCAACGGGCAAATCAAACATACGAATTTTTCCCTTTGAGGGGCGTACAAACCCCATAATCGCTTTAAATAACGTTGACTTACCGGATCCATTAACACCAACCAATGCCGTAATAGAACCCTTTGGACTTTCAAAATTCACTTCGCGTAAAGCTGTATGTCCATTACGATATGTTACCGTTACTCCTTGGGCAAAAATTCCACATTCCGTCATTGGTTTTTTACTCCCTCTACTAAAGCATTGCTAATACGCCCACTCGTGACACGTAATAAATCAATATAAGTGGGTACCTCACCATTTTTCTCACTTAAAGAATCAACATAAAGAACACCACCGTATTTAGCTCCTGTTTCTCTGGCAACCTGCTTAGCAGGCGCAGGGGAAATAGTGCTTTCAGAAAAAACTGCATGAATATTGTATTTGCGAACCATATCAATAACATGCTTGACCTGCTGTGGTGTTCCTTGTTGGTCAGCATTGATGGGCCATAAATAAAGTTCTTTTAGATCAAAATCACGCGCCAAATAGCTAAAAGCCCCCTCACTGGTCACAAGCCAACGTTTATCTTGCGGTACAGCTTCTAATTCAGCCCTAATTGGATCAATCGTTGCACGAATTTTCTGTTTATAAATTTCAGCATTCTGTTTATAAATTTCAGCATGTTCAGGATCATATTTTACAAAAGCATCGCGAATATTATCAACGTAAATCAAAGCAGAGGTCGGTGACATCCACGCATGAGGATTGGGTTTACCGCTAAAGGGGCCCTCACCAATTTTAATGGGTACAATACCTTTTGAAACAACAACACTTGGAACATCCTTGATATTTTGAAAAAACTTTTCAAACCAAAGCTCTAACTCTAAACCATTCCACAATACAAGGTTAGCTCCCTGAGCACGCATAAGATCGCGTGGGGTGGGTTGGTATTCATGAATTTCCGCACCTGGTTTTGTAATGGATTCAACATCAGCGGCATCACCTGCTACATTGCGTGCCATATCAGCAATGATAGTGAATGTCGTAACAGCTTTAAATTTACCAGCACACAAAGCAAAATTGGGTGTAAAAAAAATAACACTTCCAAAAACTATGGTGAAAAACGTTCTTACGTTCATTGATTCTCTCTTTCCTTTATATGCCTTCTTTTTATTGCAAATAATTTGCATTATCATTTAGCAATAGCAGTTATCTTTTACATTTGCAATGAAGGATTAAGAGAAAAAATAACTTTTCAAGATGTTTAAAAACAGTTTTTTCATATTGAAAAAATTGATGATTTAAGCAGCGTGTTTTGGTAAGGAGGTCCCCTTTCAAGAAGTTCTATAGCTCTTGAATGCCAAACAAAAAGGGAGCACGCAAAGATGCTCCCACTTCATGTAAAATATCTCATAAAAAATGAGTATACTCAGTAGCGCAAATATGCACCTGTCATTTTGGTAACATTATCCACGATCTTTGAGGCAAGCTTTTCTAAATCTTCATCTGTTAGAGTCCGTTCTATGGGCTGAATAGTTACTTCAATTGCAACAGATTTTTTATCTTCACCAAAGCTTAAATCTTCAAAAATATCAAAAACCTGCACTGAATGAATAAGTTTTTTATCGGCTCCGCTTGCCGCCCGAATAATAAGAGAAGAGGCAACAGTTTTATCCGCTATAAAGGCAAAATCACGCCGCACCATTTGAAAAGGTAAGAGTTTCAAAGGAGGACGGCTTTTGGTCGTTTTTTTCTTTGATTCTGGAATTCGATCTAGAAAAATTTCAAAGCCGCATAAAGGTCCACTGACATCTAACTTTTCTAATGTAGCAGGATGAAAAACACCAAAAAAACCAAGAATAATCTTTGATCCAAGTTTTATGACACCTGAACGACCAGGATGATACCAATCCGGTGCTCCAACTTCAATCTGCACTTTCCCAACATCCATATCGCATGCTTCTAAAATAGCTAAGGCATCTGCTTTGGCATCAAAAACATCAACGACGGTTGCATTTCCATTCCAAAAACGCCCAGCTCCTTTAAATTGCTCTGTTCCGCGACGAATTCCACTAACAACACGGTGTTGTTTATCAGGGGTGTCGCCCTCATAAATACTTGAAACTTCAAACAAAGCAAGATCGGAAAAACCACGATCAGCATTTCTTTGTGCCGCCATAATCAAGCCAGGTAAAAGGGAAGGACGCATCATTGACATATCAGCAGCAATAGGATTAACTAATTTAAGCTCTTCTTGACCTCCTCCAAAAGCAAGAGCTTGATTTTCAGAAATAAAAGACCATGTCACCGCTTCTTTCATACCACGTTGCACTAGAGCCAAACGTGTAGCACGTGAACGAATTTGTGCGCATGTTAAAATTTGATCTTTTCCTTCTGCAAAGTTTTCCAAAGGAATAGGTTTAATTTCATCTAACCCATAAATTCTCATAACCTCTTCCACCAAATCGGCTTTACCCATAATATCAGGGCGCCATGATGGTACTTTTACCGTAACGACTTCTCCTTTTCCTTCAACAAAAAATCCAAGTTTTGTTAAAATAGAGATGACTTTTTCAGGTTCTATTTCCAAATTTGTTAAACGTTTAATTTCAGAAAAAGGAAAAGCGATCTGTTTGATTTCTTGTTGCTGATAGCCAACGATCTTCTTTTTAGATACTTCACCACCACAAAGACGTAAGACCAATTCTGTTGCAATCTCAAGTCCTGTTTCTATAAAAGCCGGGTCAACACCTCGTTCAAATCGATAACGTGCATCACTAATAAGACCTAATGCTCTTCCTGTTTGTGCAATGCTTCGCGCATCCCAAAGCGCCGATTCAATAATAATGCGATGTGTTGTTTCATCACAACTCGTTCTTTCACCGCCCATGATACCGGCAATCGAAACAACCCCCTCGTCATCTGCAATGACACAATTCTTAGGGCCCAGATGATAGATTTTTCCGTTCAGTGCTTGAAGCTGCTCTCCTTCACGCGCGCAACGTACACACAAATTACCTTTAATTTTATCTGCATCAAAAACATGGAGCGGACGACCAAGGTCAAAACTGATGTAATTGGTCATATCAACAAGCGCATTAATCGGTCTCAGACCAATTGCATTCAAACGCTGTTGCATCCACTGTGGTGATGCACCATTTTGAACATTGCGCACTTCACGCCAAGCAAAACCTAAACATAATGATGAATCTTGCGAAAAATCTAATGAAACATCGAGAGGTGTTTCAAAGGAAGGATCAAATTTTGACAAGGATAATTCTTTTAATTTTCCCATTCCAGCGGCAGCAAGATCACGTGCAATACCACGAACACCTGTGCAATCGGAACGATTAGGGGTCAAACCAATATCAATAACCGGATCATCTAAACCAGCATAAGCTGCAAATGAACCTCCAATAGGTGCATCTTCTGGAAGTTCAATAATCCCATCATGCTCATTTGATAATTCAAGCTCCGCTTGTGAACACATCATCCCAAAACTTTCAACACCTCGGATTTTTCCTACAGATAATGTTACATCAAGTCCTGGAATATAAGTGCCTGGTAGTGCCAGAACACCAACAAGACCTGCGCGTGCATTTGGTGCTCCACAGACAACTTGAACAGGTGTGGAAGTCCCTGTATCGACTGATAAAATTTGAAGTTTATCTGCATCAGGATGCTTTATTGCTGTTAAAACTTTTGCAATCACAAAACCTTTTAAAGAAGACCGATCATCAACGTAATCAACCTCAAGACCTATAGCGGTTAATTTTTCACAAATTTCATTCAAAGATGCATTTGTTTCTAAGTGATCTTTTAACCAGGACAATGTAAACTTCATTTTAAAACCTCACATGAAAGCGATGACTAAGATCACACATTTCTATTAGGAAAAAAAGCAGGCATATCAAAGCAACGAAAGCCATAATGGTCTAACCAACGCAGGTCAGCATCAAAAAAAGCCCGCAAATCAGGCATACCGTATTTCAACATGGCAATACGATCAATGCCCATGCCCCATGCAAAACCTTGATATTCATCTGGATCTAAACCAACATTTTTCAACACCTGGGGATGCACCATTCCGCATCCTAAAATTTCCAACCAATCCTGCCCTTCTCCGAACTTTACTTCTGAACCAGAACGATCACATTGAATATCTACCTCCATAGATGGTTCGGTAAAAGGGAAAAAAGAGGGACGAAAACGCATTTTTACAGAGGGAACTTCAAAAAATGCTTTACAAAAAGTTTCATGCAGCCACATCATATGTGCAATGGTGGAGGTTTTATCAATGACAAGACCCTCGACCTGATGGAACATGGGAGAATGTGTTGCATCCGAATCCATGCGGTAAGTTTTTCCAGGAATAATGATTCGTATCGGTGCTTTTTGTTTTTCTAGTGTGCGAATTTGTACGGGTGATGTATGGGTTCGCAATAATTTTCGTTCTCCCATTTTATCAACATCAAAAAAGAAGGTATCATGCATTTCACGCGCTGGATGCCCTTCAGGAAAATTCAATGCTGTAAAATTATAATAATCTGTTTCAATATCAGGTCCCTCTGCAAGAGAAAAACCCAACTTTGTATAAATGGCAATAATTTCCTCAATCACTTGTGAAATAGGATGAATGCGTCCCCGTTCTATAGGTGAAGAGCGAACAGGCAAGGTAACATCAACTGTTTCACGAGAAAGACGGGCATCCATTGCCTGTCTTTTCAGAAGATCACGCTTTTGTGCCCATAATTCTAAAATGCGATTTTTTAATCCATTAAGAACTGGTCCAACTTTATGGCGCTCGCCAGCATCCATTTTTCCTAATTCTTTTAATTTTTCAGAGATACTACCTTTTTTACCCAATGCTGCAATACGCACTTCTTCAAGTGCTTGTTCATCACCTGCTGCCTCTAAGGCTAAACAAATTTCTTGTTCCAGACGCTCAATATCATTCATATTTTTGCCTATTTTTTAATAAAGAAAAACCCGCACTCGCAATAGCCAGCACGGGACCTCGAATAAATGAATGCTTTAAGAGAACACGACTGGCTTATTTGACAGCGCCTTCGAAAGCATTAGGTGTCGTATCTTTTAAATATTCTAAAGCTTTTTTTGCCGAAGCAACTAAAGCAGAAAATGCTTCTGCCTCATGGATTGCTATATCTGAAAGAACCTTACGATCAACCTCAATACCGGCTTTTGATAAGCCATCAATAAAACGTCCATAAGTTAAACCTTCTGCGCGAACAGCCGCATTAATTCTCTGAATCCACAAAGCACGGAAAGTACGTTTCCTATTTTTGCGGTCACGATAAGCGTATTGCTTTGAACGATCAACCGCTGCTTTAGCTGCACGAATGGTATTTTTACGACGACCGTAAAAACCTTCAGCCTGTTTAAGAACTTTTTTGTGCTTAGCGTGTGCTGTCACACCTCTTTTCACACGAGCCATATTATAATCTCCTCAAAATCAAAAGCGTAAGGTTTAAATACCATTCGGCAAATAATGCTGAATGACTTTTTTAGCATCTTGTTCACACAAAACCATTGTTCCACGTGCATCGCGAATAAATTTATTCGAACGCTTAATCATGCCGTGGCGCTTACCGGCAGCTGCTACTTTAATTTTGCCTGACGCAGTGATTTTAAACCGCTTTTTAGCGGATGATTTGGTCTTCATCTTGGGCATTTTGCTACTCCGTACATTAATTTATTCAATCAAACATTTTATTCACTCAAGCGGACCAACGCTTGAACAAGCATTTAAACAGCCACGGCATGCCCTGCCGGGCGGCTCTTAAAGACGTTTTCATAAGCTAGTATACACAAAATAGCAAGACCGTATTACAAAAAAATCGGCGCTCCATTGCCTTGAAGCTCAACCAAAGGTGCTGGAATTGCATTTGTTTTGATGGCTGCTTTACATAAATCGGCAATAATGCATTGCGTACATTGTGGTTTACGGGCTTGACAAATATAGCGACCATGTAAAATCAGCCAATGATGCGCATGGCGAATATAATGAACCGGTATAATCTTTAATAATTTTTTCTCAACAATTTCTGGTGTTTTTCCAGGCGCCAAACCAAGACGATTGCTTAAGCGAAAAATATGTGTATCTACTGCCAATGTAGGCTGACCAAAAGCAACATTCAAGACCACATTAGCCGTTTTGCGCCCCACTCCAGGAAGGGCCATGAGTGCTTCACGCGTATCGGGTACTTGACCGCCATAATAATCAATTAAACAGTTGCAAAGCGCATAAACATTACGTGCTTTTGCACGCCAAAGGCCAATTGAACGGATATGATTTGCTATTTCTTCTTCCCCTAATGCAACCATTTTTTCCGGTTGATCAGCAAGGCAAAATAATTCTTTTGTCGCTTTATTAACGCTTACATCTGTCGCTTGAGCCGAAAGCACAACGGCAACTAAAAGTGTAAAAGTATTTATGTAGTTAAGATCACTCTTAGGTGTTGGGCGTTGCACAGAAAAACGGCGAAATATTTCCGCAATTTCATCTTTATTATACAATATACTAGATAAATTTCGCACCTTTGATAATTTTATGTTACTTTGAGGCATTGAACTCTCTTAAATCTTCTCTCTTGAAGTTATCATTCACGCTCGCCATATGAGAGGAGTGCAGCGAACACTTTTATAGAGTTTGGTCAAGTAAAGCCGTTTTAAAGAGGATACTCATGAATGACACATGTGACGCCTTTCTCCAATCCTTTTCTTTTAGGGTTTGAAACCGTAGAAAAAATATTGCAACGTATCGGTAAAGCTGATGAGGCTTACCCAGCCTATAATATTGAACGTTTGCATAAAAGTGATGATGCAAATCATATCCGGATAACTTTGGCTGTTGCTGGATTTAAGATTAACCATCTTAATATTTTACTCGATGATAATCAATTGGTTATTCATGGTAAACAAACAGACAACCAAAATCATCAATATTTATATCGCGGTATAGCTGCGCGACAATTCCAGCGAACCTTTGTTCTCGCGGAAGGGATGCATGTTACAAATGCAGAGTTGAAAAATGGTCTTTTATCAATTAATCTGTATCAACCAAAATTAAAAAAAGAAATAAAACAGATTCCAATTAAAGTCAGTAGTGGTGAGTCATAAAAGTTAAGGCGTAAAGGAACAGTGAAATGGGAGAACACAAACAAAACTTGTCGTTTCAGAACACATCCTACTCTGATGCGGGACAGATTGCCTATTTAAAAAAAGTTTGTACAGATGATCTGGCTAAAAACTTTCCAGATCTTCCCCCTATGACTCCAGGCATTACCATATGGGCTCTCTTTGGTGAAACAGGTTATCCTATCATTTTATCCGATGAGCGTTCTATCGCCCTTGCTGGAGCCAATGAGCATGAACTACAAATTGTAACTCTGCACTAGATTACCTTACGAGAAAAAGCTGTACTCTTTATAAATTCTATCTGTTTTTTCGTAAAGGGTGTAATGTGAGTTATAATTAGATTAAGTATTGATTTATATTCATAATTAATTTTTTACAACTGGAATGAGAGTCCCAAATATCATAAGGTTCTCTCATTTGAGATCTTCTTATATTGAAACAATTAAAGTCACTTGCTTGATGTCATAAGCAGGGAGAGCCATGTGGATAAAAACACTTGAAGAAAGGAATAAAAATATCTCTTTTTAATTGTCTCAATTACCAAGGACGTTCACGATATGGGGATAAAAAAATGTATGATGGTGTCAGTTTTCTTCTTCATAAGTGTGAAGATGTCCCTTATAGATTTATATTATTCACGGGGGCTGTTATACCATTCATAGGCGCTATCGTGAAATGGGCTCGAGTGCAATGAGTATAAAGGCTATACAAGTGTATTTTGTTTGGTGTGTTTTGTTCTTCCTGAGGGGAGTAGCTCTATTGAAGAGTGTAAAAACAAAAGCATGAGATAATGCGTCATTATTATTTAAAAGATATTTTTATGAATGCGTTTGAAAGGTGTAAAGCTGAATTATAAGGAGATGATAGATTTTTATCACGATTTCTTTATATTCTTTCCAATTCCAGAAATTACGCAAACAGATAGATGCAATATACTAACCAAATCTGGCATACAAAAATCTGGAACAGTTCGTGTCATACTGAAGCGTTTTGATATTTGTCTCAAACGTGGACTCGCACAGGGATTAGATGTTGATTAACAGGTAATAAAAAACAAAGGCTTTATGAAAAAGTTTATGCAGAGCTTTTAATTTTGTGCTTCAAATGCCGCAGTACAAGGTATTTTTCTCTTTTGAATATTAAAGCTCTTGTTTTTATAATGAAGTTACAGCACAACAAGCAAAATGGAATTATTTGAGGGGAAAAAAATAATGCCTTCTTACCGTTCAAGGATATCGACCCACGGGCGTAATATGGCAGGAGCCCGCGGACTTTGGCGTGCAACAGGGATGAAAGATACTGATTTTGGTAAACCCATTATTGCGATTGCGAATTCTTTTACACAATTTGTACCAGGGCATGTCCATTTAAAAGATCTTGGGCAATTAGTCGCACAACAGATAGCAGTTGCCGGTGGTGTTGCGAAAGAATTTAATACCATTGCTGTAGATGATGGAATTGCGATGGGGCACGATGGAATGCTCTATTCGTTGCCCTCACGTGAAATCATTGCTGATTCTGTAGAGTATATGGTTAATGCACATTGTGCAGATGCACTTGTTTGTATTTCTAATTGTGACAAAATTACGCCTGGTATGTTAATGGCTGCTTTACGGTTGAATATTCCGACAATCTTTGTTTCAGGCGGTCCTATGGAAGCAGGTAAGATTAAATGGAAGGATCAAGATCTAACGGTTGATTTGGTCGATGCCATGGTTGCAGCAGCTTCAGAACAAAATTCAGAAGAAGAAGTTGCTGAAATGGAGCGTGCTGCTTGTCCTACATGTGGTTCTTGTTCAGGAATGTTTACGGCCAATTCTATGAATTGCTTAACGGAAGCATTGGGGCTTTCTCTTCCCGGAAATGGATCAATGTTAGCAACACATGCAGATCGACGAATGCTTTTTGAAGAAGCTGGAAAACAGATTGTTGCATTGGTTAAACGTTATTATGAAGAAGATGATGAAACAGTTTTGCCGCGCTCTATTGCTTCACGCAAGGCTTTTGAAAATGCAATGACCGTTGATATTGCCATGGGGGGATCAACCAATACAGTACTGCATCTTTTAGCTGCAGCGCAAGAAGGTGAGGTGGATTTTACCATGACGGATATTGATCATCTTTCACGTTGTGTTCCTGTTTTATGTAAGGTTGCTCCTGCTGTTGCAAATGTACATATGGAAGATGTTCATCGCGCTGGTGGTATTATGGGGCTTTTAGGTGAACTGGATGCGGCAGGACTCATTGATACATCAACTTATACGGTTCACGCAAAAACAATGAAAGAAGCTCTTTACCGCTGGGATGTAAAGCAAACTAATGAGCCAACAGTTCATGCATTTTATCGTGCCGCTCCAGGTGGTATTCCAACACAGACAGCTTTTAGTCAATCTTGTCGCTATGAGACCCTTGACCTTGATCGTGAAAAAGGTGTGATTCGCGATAGGGAACACGCATATTCACAAGATGGAGGATTGGCAGTTCTTTATGGAAATCTTGCAAAAGATGGCTGCATTGTAAAAACAGCAGGCGTTGATCAATCAATTTTAACTTTTAAAGGTCCGGCAAGAATTTTTGAAAGCCAAGATTCAGCTGTTTCAGCTATATTAACTGATAAGATTAAAACAGGTGAAATTGTTTTAATCCGTTATGAAGGCCCACGTGGTGGACCTGGAATGCAAGAAATGCTTTATCCAACGAGTTATCTCAAATCTAAAGGATTAGGCAAGGTTTGTGCACTTGTTACAGATGGACGTTTTTCAGGTGGAAGTTCAGGGCTCTCAATAGGACATATTTCACCAGAAGCTGCTGAAGGAGGAGCAATTGCGTTGGTGGAAGAGGGGGATATCATAGAAATTGATATTCCAAATCGTAGAATTCATATGTTGGTGGATGACGTTGAGATGAAGCAGCGCCGTTCTAAGATGGAAGCAAAAGGAAAAGGCGCTTGGCAACCGATTGAGAAGCGTCAGCGTAAAGTTTCAAAGGCTCTCAAAGCCTATGCAGCGATGACCACATCTGCTGCAAAGGGTGCAGTACGTAATATTTGATGAGTTGAATAGAGATAGTGCTCTGATTTTTTGCATCTTTTGCACGATATTCTAAGCTAATTATTTTATGAGTTTATGAACTTATCAGAATATTTCGAGTCATGATGAGTATGATTAAAAAGCTATCAATACAACTAAAAACTGCGGTAGATTGCTTATTTTAGCAGCTATGTAAAACAGATACAGTATAATTACTTTTCATATCATATTCCAATCTTATATGAGATTATGATTTCTTATTACTCATATTTATGAAAGATATTTATTGTACTGGTGGCATTATCTTGTTGTACCGTAAAACACTGTCATTTAGGACTGTGATATACGGCATCTTCCTTAAATATTAAGTGTGTTTTTAGTGTGTGGTGAATATTCTTAGACTTGTTTGTAAAGCTTTGAGTTTAAGAGAAGCGCATGATTAGGAAGTCAAGGAAAATCCGTTAGAAGTTGGACTATTTGCAGACTTGATTCGAATGAAAATCCTTATCCATTAAGGTGTGGGAAGGAGTTAAAGGATGTTTATGAAAATAAAGTACAGCTGTGATATATCTGATTATATGTTTCATATGAAAACAGTAAAAGAGCTCTTTATAACTTAAAATGTGAATAATAACTTAAAATGTGAAGAAAATACGAGACCCATTATCCATGAATTTATTATGCAAAATGGGATGGTATTCCAACACTGACAGTTTTAAACTAAAAATATTGCTATGATAACAATAATATTGATCGTGAAAAAGCATAATTCATTAAATATGGCGTATTTGCAACGTGGAGGAGATTTCATGACAATCTTTACAAAAAACGACTATCTTGTAAAAATAGTCGATCTTGACCAATTTTTTGTATAAGAGCCAATATTAATCTAAGGGAATATGAAATATAATGCATAGGGTTTTGCCTATAGGCAATTACACTTATCAAAATATATTATGTAGAAAAGCGATGGGAATACGATAAATAACTGTTTATGCTGTGGTATATCAAAAATGGTTACGTTATCTCCTATTAAGAAGGTTTTTTAATAAAAAATAACATCTGTTTTCTATAAAGGGTTACTCTTTTCAAGCTGTTTGAGGTGGTAAATTGCTTCTAAAGCTTGTTTAGGAGAGAGTTCATCGGGATGAATATTTTTTAAAGCTTCGTGAAGTATACAATGTTTGTTTTTTGCTTCATTGACGGGAGATGTTGCTTTAAGAGAAAAGAGTGGTAAATCATCAATGAGTTTATGTCCTTTTCCAGCCATTTCGCCTTGTTCTAATTGATGGAGTACATCTGTTGCTCGTGTAATAACGGCTGGGGGAAGTCCAGCAAGCTTTGCGACTTGTACACCATAGGAGCGGTCAGCCGCTCCTGGTGTGACCTCATGAAGAAAAACTACATCACCATCCCAGTTTTTGACTTTCATGGTTACATTATGCAGTCTGTCAAGTTTTTCGGTAAGTGCGGTCATTTCATGAAAATGGGTAGCGAGAATAGCACGACAATGGTTAACTTCATGGAGATATTCAACAGCAGCCCAAGCAATAGAAAGTCCATCAAAGGTTGATGTTCCACGTCCTATTTCATCAAGAATAACAAGGGAATGGTGGCTAGCATGATTGAGAATCGTTGCTGTTTCAACCATTTCCATCATAAAGGTTGAGCGCCCTCGTGCAAGATCATCGGAAGCTCCAACGCGACTAAATAGGCGATCTACGACACCAATATGTGCTGAAGTTGCTGGAACGAAGGACCCCATTTGCGCCATAATAGCAATAAGAGCATTTTGCCGCAAAAAAGTTGATTTTCCTCCCATATTAGGCCCTGTCAACAGCCAGATTGCTGCATATTGCTGATTTTCTTGCACAGAGAGATCACAATTATTGGCAATAAAAGGTTCTGCTGCTTGTTTGCGGAGTGCTTGCTCGACGACAGGATGGCGTCCTGCTGTAATGCGAAAGGTAAGTGAAAGATCAATTTTAGGGCGGCAATATCCTTGTTCTTCAGCAAGATATGCTAAAGCGACAGAGACATCTAAAATAGCAAGTGCTTCAGAGGCTTTACGAATAAAATCAACTTGTTCGGTAATTTCATGAACGAGAATATCAAAAATCTCTAGTTCAAGTGTCAATGCGTGATTGGCAGCATGGGCAATACGGCTTTCAAGGTCAGCGAGCTCTGTTGTCGTAAAACGCATAGCGTTTGCCATTGTTTGCCGATGAATAAAACGTGCTTTAGCTTGTGGATTATTTGTAAGGGAAGATGCTTGTGTGCTGGTTACTTCAATGAAATAACCTAGAATATTATTATGCTTTATTTTAAGCGTCTTAATATCTGTTTCTTGGGCATATTGCGCTTGAAGTTCAGCAATGACACGGCGAGATTCATCACGTAAAGCACGCATTTCATCGAGCTCTTTATGATAATTAGAACGAATAAAACCACCATCACGTTTAAGGAGTGGGAGATCATCAGCTAATGCCTGTTCTAAATGAAAGTATAACGCTGTGGGTAATTTTGAGAACACCTGTTGTACATCACTTATTTCTTGAGGCAGAAGCTCATTATCAAGAAGTTGATGCAATTCACGAATGATTTCAAAGCCACGCTGGATTGTCGCCATATCACGGGGACCTCCTCGTCCAAGAGCCAAACGTGAAACGGCGCGGGGCATATCTGGTCCCCCCTTTAAAATAAGCTTTATCGCTTCTGCAAGAGAAGGATTACGTAGAAAAAAATCGATAGAATCCAAACGCGTATCAATAGCTGAAGGAGTGGTGAGGGGAGCAATAAGGCGGTCAATAAGAAGGCGTGATCCTCCTCCTGTTACAGTGCGATCAATAGCTTTTAATAAACTTCCATCCCGTTGACCTGATGTCGTACGAATAAGTTCAAGGCTTAATCTGGTTGCGGCATCAATAAAAAGAGTCGCACTTTCATTTTGGCGCTCAGGCTGCATGAGGGGAGGGCGATGTGTGATTTGTGTTTTTTCGATATAACGAATAGCAGCTACAATTGCAGAGAGTTCACAGCGTGAATAATCGGCAACGCCTTCAAGAGTTGAGAGTTTAAAATAATTGCAAATATCGCGTTCAGCGGTGAGTGCATCAAAGAGACAAGCAGGTTGAGGTGAAACGATACGATCAAGAACACTAAAAAGTGACTTGTGAAATTTATCATGAAAAAATGAATCAGCAACAATGATTTCTTGTGGATCAACACGCATAATATCTGCTAAAAGTTTTTCTTGGCGGCTTTCTGTTACACGAAATATGCCTGTTGAGATATCAATCCAAGAAAGAGCAAATTCCTCTCCATCGCTAGTTTTTATACGGGAAAGTGTCATCAAATAATTTGCGCGTGTTGGATCAAGGAGTTTTTCTTCTGTTATTGTTCCTGGTGTTACAAGGCGAACAACATCACGCCGAACAACAGATTTTGAGCCACGTTTTTTTGCTTCAGCAGGATCTTCTATTTGTTCACAAACAGCAACTCGGTAACCACAAGCAATCAGTTTTTGTAAATAATCATCAGCAGTATGAACGGGAACACCACACATAGGAATATCTTGTCCTAAATGTTTTCCACGTGCTGTGAGTGTAATTCCTAAGGCCTGAGCAGCTTCAATCGCATCATTAAAAAATAATTCATAAAAATCCCCCATTCGGTAAAAGAGAAGGGAATCATGATGGACGGCTTTGATTTCTATGTACTGCTCCATCATAGGTGTAAGACGTTCTTGAGAGGAAGCAGATGGGGAGGCAGGCTGTGGAATTAAATTATTTTTATGATTGTTTTTTTTATCCATTTGTACGAGGCCTGTTTCCTTTAAGTGAAGTTTTTACTCTTTTTTGTTTACTTCAATATCTATTTATCTCTAAATTGCAACGCATCATCAGATTTGCTAAGGCAAGAATAGCGATTTCTAATATATGAATCAAATTTAATGACTATACGCATTATCAAGCAAAATTTACACTGTTTTTGGAGAAAATAAAGTGAGATGAAAAAGAGCGAGCAAGATCAGAAAATGTCTCAAACTGTTTACAGTGCGAGCGAAAGAGAAGCTCTAGATTTTCATAGTCGTGGTCGACCAGGAAAGCTTGAGATTGTTGCAACAAAGTCTATGGCAACACAGCATGATTTAGCACTTGCTTATTCACCAGGTGTTGCCGTTCCAGTTAAGGCAATTGCTCAAAATCCAGCGCTAGCTTATGATTATACAGCAAAAGGCAATCTTGTTGCTGTTATTTCAAATGGTACAGCTATTTTAGGGTTAGGCAATTTAGGTGCACTTGCCTCTAAGCCGGTCATGGAAGGCAAAGCAGTGCTGTTTAAGCGTTTTGCGGATATTGATTCCATTGATTTAGAAATTGATATAAACGATACAGAAAGTTTTATCAATTTAGTGCGTCATTTAGAACCTTCTTTTGGTGGAATTAATCTTGAAGACATTAAGGCGCCAGAGTGCTTTATGATTGAAAGCCGCCTACGCGAGGTGATGAATATACCTGTTTTTCACGATGATCAACACGGTACAGCGATTATTGTTGCTGCGGGTGTTCTCAATGCTTTGACTTTAACAGGGCGCGATATGCAAAATACGCGGTTAGTCTGTAATGGTGCTGGTTCTGCAGGGATTGCTTGTATTGAACTGATTAAAGCGATGGGCTTTCGTTCCGAAAATATCATATTATGTGACACAAAGGGTGTGGTCTATGAAGGCCGCAAAGAGGGAATGAATCAGTGGAAATCTGCGCATGCTATTCAAACAGATAAACGTACGCTTATGGAAGCAATGGAAGGTGCAGATATATTTTTTGGGGTTTCTGCTAAAGGTGCTCTTACTCCTGAAATGGTAAGATCCATGGCACCCCAGCCGATCATTTTTGCTATGGCTAATCCCGATCCAGAAATTACGCCGGAAGAGGTTATGCAAGTGCGTCATGATGCCATTGTCGCAACAGGGCGTTCCGATTATCCAAATCAGATTAATAATGTTCTTTGTTTTCCTTATATATTTCGTGGTGCGCTTGATGTGCGTGCAAGAGTTATTAATGAAGCCATGAAGATTGCTGCGGCAAAGGCTCTTGCTAATTTAGCGCATGAAGAAGTGCCTGACAGCGTTGCAGAAGCTTATTATGGAAAGCGATTAAAGTTTGGTCCTAACTATATCATCCCTGTTCCTTTTGATCCGCGTTTATTTACGGTTGTTTCAATAGCGGTAGCAAAAGCAGCAATGGAAAGCGGTGTTGCGCAAAAGAACATAGATGATTTAGAGGCCTATGAGCGCGATTTGAATGCGAGACGTGATCCTACTTCCTCGATGATGCGTAGGGTTTATAACCATGTTCGTCAAGCGCCAAAACAAATTGTATTTGCAGAAGGTGAAGAAGAGCAAGTTATGCGGGCAGCCGTTTCCTATGTTCATCAAAAATTGGGACAAGCAATTTTGGTTGGTCGTGAAGAGCAAGTAAGAGAAGCGGCTGTTATCGCTGGAATTGATCTGGAGCGTGAAGGTATTTCTATTATGAATGCTAAGCTTTCTTGCCGTACAGATGCTTATGCGAATTATCTTTATAAAAAAATGCAGCGTCAAGGTTGGCTGTTGCGTGATTGTCATCGTCGTATCAATAATGATCGCAATTATTTTGCTGCGTGTATGGTGGCACTAGGAGATGCTGATGCAATGGTTACAGGGGTGACACGCAATTATGAAACAGCGTTGATCGATATACGTCGTGCAATTGATGAAAAACCAAAAGAACGATTGATTGGTATTTCAATGGCTATTTGCCGTGGACGAATTGTGTTTATTACGGATACAGCCGTTTATGAAAATCCTAATGCTGAAGAACTTGCAGATATAGCTGAACAAGCAGCTTCATTTGTGCGAGGATTTGGATATCAACCACGGGTAGCATTTTTAGCATTTTCTACATTTAGTTATATGAAAGGGAAGACGACGCAGCAAATTCAGGATGCGATTAATATTTTGCATGAACGCAAAGTTGATTTTGAGTTTGATGGAGAAATGAGTGCTGATGTGGCACTCAATTCCAAATTGATGCAGCAATATCCATTTATGGGATTAACGGAGCCTGCTAACATTTTGGTTATGCCTGGATATCACGCATCTTCCATTGCAAGCAAAATGTTACAAGAACTCGGTGAAGCAACTATCATTGGTCCTATTTTAATTGGATTGGAAAAATCTGTCCAAATTGTACCGTTTAGTGGAAGCGATACAGATGTTGTCAATATTGCAATGCTTGCGGCTTATCATGCCGCAAAAGTCGTCTAAAGGAAAAAAGCCCCTAATATACCAATAATATATCAAGGGGCTTTTTGATAGCAAAAAAAAATAAATTTTTTAAGAGGGCTGTATTTGATTGTCTTTTTGCTCTTCAGAAAGACGCTTTTGGAAGAGTGCTGCAAAATCGATAGGATCAATCCACAAAGGTGGAAAACCACCACTTTGAGTAGCATCAGATATAATTTGGCGAGCAAATGGAAATAAAAGACGGGGACATTCAATAAAGACCAGTGGCATAACATGTTCTTGTGGAATGTTTTTAAGGTGAAAAACACCACCGTAAATAAGTTCTACATGAAATAAGGTTTCAGTTTCATCATTGGCTTTGACGGAGAGAGACAAAACGACATCATAATTGTCATCACCAATTGGGTTAGCATTGACGTTAATATTGATATCAATTTGTGGTGATTTTTCACGTGCACGTAATGAACGAGGAGCACCAGGGTTTTCGAATGATAAATCTTTTAAATATTGAGTTAATACAGCAAAAACCGGCTCTCCACCACTGTTATTCATTTCATCTTCGGCCATACGACAAACCTCTTCCATTATAATATGTATATTTATTTTAGATCTAAAGACCAGATTGGTTATCACGCCTTGCAAAAGGTTGCAAGAAATGCGCTCTTTATCTTGAATATTTTTTTAGTTTGTTACAGATTTTTTAGGCATTTCAATGGTTATCATCATTTTTGCGCCATGGAGATTCTGTCGTATCATGAATTGTGTAATCTTCTGCTTTTAGATCAATTATTTTTTCAGAGTCATTTTTTCTTTTAGTATTGGGATTCATTTTGTTTTTTAATGATGCAAAGAAATGCCAAGCAACAGAGCGAATTGGTTTAATAAGAAGTAATATTCCCAAGAGGTCAGTTACAAAGCCGGGAAGAATAAGTAAAATTGCACTAAACATGATGAAAGCATCATTAATAATATTATTTTCTAATGTGCGTCCTTGGATAAGTTCATTTTGTATATTTTTTAAGAGGCTAATCCCTTGAATTCGCAATAAAACAACCCCAACTATGGTTGTGAGAATAACCAAGCTCAAGGTTGCCAAAATACCAATTTCTTGACCAACAAAGATAAAACCAGCAATCTCGATTAAAAGAATGCAAAGAAAGATAACAACAAAAAAACGAGGATTTATAGAATAAAGTTTTATCACATGAAAGTTTCCTTCTAGATGAGTAGGGGGGAGAAATTCTTAAGAGAACTCCGTTTAAATACAAAATCTATAAAAATATTTGAATGATAAGATTCCTTATTTTACATATTTATTGATAAATGGTATTGACTGCAATGTTTATTAGAGACTTAAGCTTTGGAGATTGACAGCGCCTATGGAATTTGACGTTATACTTGTCATCGCTCTTGTTGTTATGGTTGTTATTTTTGTGCAACTCCGTAATGTATTAGGGAAACGAATTGGGTTTGAAAAGCCACCCTTTGATCCTTATTCACGACGTTCTAAAAAACAAGTTGAAGCAGAAACGGCTGATAATATTGTTTCGTTCCCTCATCAGAAAAATTCACAAAAAGACGACTTTAGTGAAATTGATAAAATTTCACCGGAGGGGAGTGTTTTGAATAAAAATTTGCGGGAATTGCATAGAATTGATCCTCATTTTTCTCCTCAACTTTTTATAAAAGGTGCACAAATTGCGTATGAAATGATTGTAACAGCTTTTGCCAAAGGTGATCGCAATCAACTTAAAAGCTTGCTTTGTCAGGATGTTTTTGAGAGCTTTTGTATGGCTATTGAGCAACGAGAAAAAAATAAAGAAAGAATAGAATTCACTTTTGTTGGAATTAATAAGGCCGAATTTGTTGCGGCGGCAATACAAGAAAAAGATGAACTTTTAACGATACGTATTGTCAGTGAGATGATTTCTGTTACTTATAATGAACAGGGCGAGCGTATAGACGGTGATCCTGATGCTATTATAGAAATCAGGGATATTTGGACTTTTGTTCGCAATAGTTTATCGTCAGATCCCAACTGGAAGCTTTTTGCTACAGAAAATGAAAATTAAAATACTTTTTGTTTTTCTTCCATAAGCATTCAATGATTTATGAGAAATTAAAATGTCCTCAAGTAAATGGAGACAAAAAAGAGATTTATTGGCTTCACAAGATCGTCTTTTATGGGAGATGGTTTGTCGTACGATAACACCGCTTCACGGTAAGATGCTCTCTTCTGCTTCAGAAACTATTGCAAATATTAATGATAAAAAACAGCCTGTAACTCAAATCTCCTCATTGTCTCAGGAAAATCAACAACCCTCGACAATTATTAAAAGAGAAAAGAGGTCAGTTACACAAGCACAAAAGATTCATTTCTTTGATCATGTTGCATATCGTAAAATTTCCCAAGGTCGTTGTCCTCTTGAGGCGCGTCTTGATCTCCATGGTTATATGCAGGAAGAAGCTTATTTTTTCTTAAAAAAATTTCTACAGTCCTCTCAGCAGAGAGGATTGCGTTATGTCCTTGTGATTACAGGAAAAGGACGATCCGTTGGGAGCGATGGAGCTTTGTATAGATTTGTTCCGTATTGGTTATCAACACCAGCTTTTCGATACTATGTCCACGCGTTTGAGCAAGCAGCGCGTCAGCATGGCGGAGAAGGTGCGCTTTATGTTTGGTTGCGCCGTTTTGTGTCGGGAGAAGGAAAGTGATGTTATTGTGGTCGCTCTAGATTTTATATTTATTTATACTTATAATTTATTGTTTTTGTATATTTCGTAAGAGCCTTGAATACAATATTCCCTTCTTTATAATTTTTTATAAAAAATTATAAAGATATTATTTTACATTCTACGTATTGCTTCACGCTTTTGTTTATCGCATTCTTTAACGGGGCACATCCCTCACGCAAAACAGAATGATATTGAATTGCATATATTCACAGGCTTGTTTTAAAGAAACATCTCTCAACGCTCCCAAGCCTATTTTGCGACGGCATCCATGAAGAGTATAATGATAAATCCATGAAGCACACCCTATCTTTATACTTAATAAAAGGGCAATCTGGCATCATCACACACTTTGCCATCTCCCAATGTTGCAACAACCCTTTAAGTCCTTGGCACTTGAAAGCATTTATAAGAGGCATGCTTTTCTTTAAGTGTTTTTAACTCTCCACAGTTCTCATCTCGCTCGTGACGCCCAAACAAAAGATTTTGATTGATTCAATATAAGAGGACTTAAAATGAGAGAGATATAAATGGATCTCATTCAGGTTGCAAAGCGATAAATTATTTTTATAAACCACAGCATTACTCTATATAAATACACGAAGAATAAAAACATGAGAAATTGAGAAACTAGCTTATTCAAAAGATGTCACTATGGATAGTGTTAAAAGCAGTACAACTAAATTAAAGAAAACTGTGAAAATAAACAGGAATATAACTTTACAACACACAGCTGCGCAATAGCACCAAAAGATACAGTTTCGTTGAATAGTTTCATGAAGAAATTTTTTCATTTATTAAAAGCTCCATTAAATTTCTTTCTCATAATAATTCGATAATTAAAATTTAATAGCGAAGCGCAGAAGGCGTAGAATACGAGATTCAATTGAGGATATTACACTCTTATCCGACGTCTTTCAGATATTGGTTGAAATGCTAGCTTAGCATGAAAGGCACAATAGGGGCTATTTTCATCAGAATCTGCACCACAAAAATGAAAATCTGCTGATAATGGATCGCCAACCGGCCATCTACATGTATTTTCACTCAATTGTAGAAGATTAAGTTGACGTGATATAGGCACAACTACATTGGATTTTGTGGACATATCAACTTCTTTTACATCTTCCACTACAAATTCTGTCTTTAAAGCGGTTTCTTCAATACTTACAGATGATGTGTTTATTGGCGATACCGTGGATGTGTTGCGACGCACACGTGGAGATGATGGGCTGCTACTTCCCACGGGAGTTTTTTGCGCACGCGTGCTTCCTTGTGCTGTCTTACCACGTCCTGGTAACTTTAATCGATGTACTTTGCCGATGACTGCATTTCTGCTGACCCCACCTAATTGAGCAGCAATTTGACTTGCACTTAACCCTTCACTCCAAAGCTTTTTAAGAAGCTCAACGCGTTCACATGTCCAACCCATACCAGCACTCCATTCCGATTACGTCACTAAGATGCTCTCCCCCGTTGCATCTTCAAATGTTTAAATAATGTTTTCATTACGCTGAATGAAAGAACTTTACACTCTACGTGAGCATAAAAAAATCATCCAACCTGTGGATTTACAAATCAAAACACATCATCTTGCTTATTATATTGTAAATTACAATATGCACTCACTCTATGACAAGAGTCTTTACCTCTTGAAGAGTTTATTTAGAATGTTTTCCCCAACTTGCAAATCAATCATAGGTTAAACTTTCACTTTTGTTTAAGGCTTTTTCCCAAAATGCTTATTTGTAGAACCTTCATTGACTTTTTTTCAATTGGTGTAATGATCTATTCTATAGGTGTAATCACTAATCGTAATGAAATGTTGAAAGCACCGTAACGAAATATACCATGCTGTTTTATTTGTAGTGTTGCTTTATATATATATTGAAAAGACTAAAATATAAAGGGAATTATGATGGATGCCGTCTCTATACAACCACTTTATGAATGCTTCGCAAGACGAAATTTGCATTTTGAACAGGGGCATGGTGTATGGCTTATTTCCGATAAAGGAGACCATTATCTTGATTTCACATCTGGCATTGCTGTTAATGCATTAGGATATTCACATCCAAAATTGGTTGATACGCTCAAGATACAAGCTGAAAAACTTTGGCATGTTTCTAATATTTTTCAATCTCCTGAACAAGCATCTTTTGCCACGCGGCTTTGTGCAAATAGTTTTGCGGATAAGGTTTTTTTCTGCAATTCAGGCACTGAAGCATTGGAGTGCGCATTCAAAACGGCACGCCATTATTACTATGCTGCTGGTCATTCAGAACGCATTGAAATAATTACTTTTGAAGGGGCATTTCATGGACGTACACTTGCTGCACTTGCTGCGACTGGGCATGAAAAGTATCTTGAAGGCTTTGGACCTAAAGCTGGTGGATTTATTCAAGTACCTTTTTGTGATGAAATCGCTTTGCGTAACGCTATTAATAAAAATACCGCCGCTATTCTTATTGAACCTATTCAAGGAGAAGGAGGAATACGAACGGTTTCTCATGAATATTTAAGATTTTTGCGTAAAATATGCGATGATAATGGTCTGTTGTTGATTTTGGATGAAGTGCAAACGGGCATGGGACGAACAGGAAAGCTTTTTGCTTATGAATGGAGTGATGTCACGCCTGATATTCTTACCCTCGCAAAAGGACTAGGAGGTGGATTTCCATTGGGCGCTTGCCTTGCAACGGATAAAGTTGCAAAAAGTATGATACTTGGAACGCATGGATCAACCTTTGGAGGAAATTTGCTTGGAATGGCTGTAGGAAATAGTGTTCTTGATGTTTTGTTAGAGCCAAGTTTTCTCATCCATGTTCAGCGCATGGGTGATAAACTAAAAAATGGGCTTTTGCACATTCTCAATATCTATCCTGATATTATCTGCGCAGTTCAGGGGATGGGGCTTATGTTGGGTCTTCAATGTGTTGTGCCTTCAAATCTTGTCGTTAATGCTTTGGAAAATGAATATCTCTTAAGCGTTGCAGCCAACAACAATGTTGTGCGCTTATTGCCTCCTCTTATCATTAGGGAAGAAGAAATAGATGAAAGTTTGCATCGTATTGAAAAAGCAATTTCCTATCTTTCGCAAATAAATAAAGAAAGACAAATATCACACATATGACAAATGCTCTTCGTCATTTCACGGATTTATCCATTTTAACGCCAGCAATGGCACGTGCACTGATTGATTATGCAAAAATTCTTAAAGCATCTTTTAAGGCAGGAAAAGGTTCAAAACCTTTTATAGGTAAAACACTCGCGATGATTTTTGAAAAACCATCCACACGAACCCGTATTTCATTCGATATCAGTATGCGCCAGCTTGGCGGAGATACGATCATGCTCACGGGTTCAGAGATGCAACTTGGTCATAGTGAAACCATAGCTGATACGGCGCGCGTTTTATCCCGTTTTGTGGATATTGTGATATTGCGAACAACGAAACACCAACGTATGCTTGAATTGGCACAATATGCACAAATTCCTGTCATTAATGCCCTTACAGATGATACACATCCTTGCCAAATTCTAGCAGATATCTTAACCTATGAGGAGCATCGGGGGCCTATTTCTGGTAAAATATTTGCGTGGATGGGGGATGGTAATAATGTGCTCCATTCCTTAATTGAAGCCGCAGCTCTTTTTGGTTTTCATTTGCGTATTGCTACTCCAAAGGGCAGTGAACCACAGGAAAAATTTATACATTGGGCACGTGAGCGAGGAGCACATCTTATGCTAACCCATGATCCCCAAAAAGCAGCTCAAGATGCTGATTGTATTATGACCGACACATGGGTCTCCATGGGACAAGAATTTCGTGCTCGCAGTCGTTCTATTTTTCAGCCTTATCAAGTCAATGAATCTCTCATGAAATTAGCAAAACCTGATGCTCTTTTTATGCATTGTCTTCCTGCTCATCGTGGTGAAGAAGTGGTTGATTCTGTGATTGATGGACCGCACTCCGTTGTTTTCGATGAGGCTGAAAATCGTCTTCATGCTCAAAAAGCAATTCTTTCTTGGTGTTTACAAAATGCGTTTTTCTCTCCACAATAGCCTCCCTACAACAAATTATATAAAAAAGGCAAAGCTATGAGTGAACAAGCTAAAGATGAAGCCTCTCTCAACAACAACTTCTTGCATGAAGATGATAGTGTTATTCCCTTTCAAGTTGAAGAACTTGATATCCGTGGACGTGCCGTACAACTTGGGGAAACTTTAAATTCTATTCTCACAAGACATCAATACCCTGAACCGGTTTCTTATCTTCTAGCAGAAGCTTTACTTTTAACGGTTCTGCTTGGAACTTCTCTAAAACTTACGGGAAAATTTATTTTACAAACTCATTCCGATGGACCAGTTAATATGTTGGTGTGCGATTTTTCGCCTCCTTCCAGTTTACGTGGATACGCTCGTTTTGATAAAGAACAGCTTAAACAAGCCATAGACAATAATCAAATCTCTTCAGAAATACTTTTAGGAAAAGGCACTTTAGCTTTCACAATTGATCAAGGTCCCCATATGCAACCCTATCAAGGGATAGTTGCATTAGATGGATCAAATTTACAAGAAGCTTCTCGTATTTATTTTGATCAATCAGAACAAATTCCTACCGATATCCGTTTGGCTGTTGCTATATTAATTAATCGTGACCAACAAGGAAAACCGCAGAAAAGCTGGCGAGCTGGAGGTATTTTGACCCAACTTTTGCCCCAATCATCGTCTCATCACAAGCGAGAAGAAACGAAAACTCATATCCAATTGGATAACCAATGGCAAGAAGCTAAAATACTCATGAAAACGATTGAAAGTTCAGAATTAACAGATCCCCAGGTCGGTAGTAAACAGCTCTTGTTCCGTCTTTTTCATGAACAAGGTGTTAGAGTTTTTAACCCTTTTTCTCTTGTTGATCAATGTTCTTGTTCACACGAAAAAATTAAAGGAATCCTAGAAGGCTTTTCTATTGATGAACGCAATAAAATGGTTCAAAATAAATATATTTCAGTTACATGTGAATTTTGCTCAAAAATGTATCGTTTTACAGCGCAAGAATTTTTGGAAGAAAAAACATAATCAAACATTTTTCATTAAAAAATGATGATTGCAACAAAAGCCTATTTTATTTGCGTCATAAAAGTTTACGCATAAGCTCATATGAACTTCTAGAATATTTCTTTCTTTAGCTTTTTTCGATGTATGCCAATGATCTTTCTTTTGCAATCAGTATTAATATCATACAGTACCTTCAATATATTGATTTATAATAGTAATTTATCGTTTTGCATGTTGAATGAGAGTCCAGAATATTGTAAAGTTCTCTCATGGCAAATCTCTTTTATATTGCATCAATTAAAATCACTTGCTTGCACGTTACAAGCAGAGCTGGCGTGGGGGTAAAACACGAAAAAAGGTGTAAAAATCCTTCTGAATCGTCTCAAGTGCCAAGGCTATGTCGTAATACCCAAGAGCTGGCAAAATGTGTGGTGATAATAGCTTGCTATTTATATTAAGCGTAAAAATGGTGGTGCTCTATAAAACGGCATACATAGCGTGGTAAAACTGGATGTTTTTACTTACAAGTCTGCATTATTATATTTTTCAACTTAAAATATTGCCAATTATTTTCATATTTAGATGATTCATAAAAAGTATTTTTAGCCTTTTCTTAAACATTTTTTTAATTCAACATAAAGAAATTTGAAAAAATCTCATAGTATTCGGTGTTTTCATTTAATAGATAAAAATGGTAAAAATTATTTAAAATCAATATGTCGATATTTTATTTGTCTTCTGTCATAATCGCTTGTTCAATTTTTGGTAGAATTTTTTTTTGATAAATTTGCCATGTTAAGGGACCAGCATGTTTGGCAATAATAATACTCTCTTTATTCAAGAGAAAGGTTTCTGGTGGTCCATACACCCCCCAGTCAATAGCTGTATATCCTGAAACATCAAAGCCAATAAATTTAAAAGGATTACCAAAACTGTTTAAAAAGCGCAGGGCGTTTGTTTTATTGTCTTTGTAATTAATACCAATCAGATCAAAACGTTTATCTTGTGCAATTTGCATAAGAATAGGATGCTCTTCGCGACAGGGCAAACACCAAGAGCCCCAAAAATTGACCAATGTAACACGTCCTTTAAACTGTTTTGAATTGAGATAACTTTCTTTATCAAGAAGAGGAAGATGAATATTGGGAGCAGGTTTTTCAGCCAATGCGTTTGGGAGAAGAGAAGAATCTTGAAGGTGTTTTTTATCCATAAAGTTGAAAAAAAACATCATGAGAAGAAGAAAAAGCACAAATGGTCCAAAAAAAACAAGCAGAACAGGTAAAGATATATTTTTTTTAAGTTTTAGAGGGATGTTTTTCATTATACTTTTCTTTTTGGGACAGCTCTTTTTTGTTTAGCTGTTGGAGAATTTTTTTTTGGTATAGGGCTTTGCAAAGAATATATCCAATAAGACATAAGAGGGATATTGCAGAAAGCACATAGCTTAAAACAACAATTTGCTCGTGTTTAAGGGTGCTCAGGAAAAAATCAATTTTCTGAGATAGATTTCCTAAAAGTCCGCCGTGGATGCCATTTAGGTCGAGCATGATGAAGCGTCCTGTTGTTGTGCACGACGGGATTTTTTAATCTGAAGTATTCGGATATAATGACGATTGATTTCATTTCGCATAGCCATCAAATAAAGAGCAATAAACATAAAGATGAAACAAAAGAGCATTGTTATAAGGGGCCATAACATAGCATTGTCGATTGTTGATCCTCCAGCACGTAACAATGATGCTGGTTGATGCAATGTATTCCACCAATTAACGGAAAATTTAATAACAGGGATATTAACAAATCCAACAAGTGTAAGAATTGCAGTAGCACGAGCGGCTTTTACTTGGTTGTCAAAAGCACGCCCAAGCAGGATAATGGAGAGATAGATAAAAAGCAGAATTAAAACTGATGTTAATCGTGCATCCCAAACCCACCATGTTCCCCATGTAGGTCGCCCCCAAAGCGCTCCTGTCATGAGAGCCAAGGCGGTAAAAATTGCCCCAATAGGCGCTCCACATTTAAGTGCTACATCAGCAAGATGATATTTCCAAATCAGGTTTCCTAAAGCCGCTGCACTCATCGTTACATAGCAGAATGTAGACAACCACGCAAAGGGTACATGAAGGTACATAATCTTAACAGTAATGCCTTGTTGATAGTCATCAGGGGAATGCATCACTAGAATAAGCCCTAAGATAAGGAAACACAATGTTATGCCGGCCAACCAAGGTAAGACGACTCTGCTTATTTTCATGAAAAGGGTGAAACTTGCAGGGAGTAACCTGATTTTATATGTACGAGATAGTTTATTCATAAAATTCATAATAGGCAGAGTTTTGCTATGCGGCAATCATCTTTTATTATTCTGATAAAAGTTTAAGCGTTATCGCAGCAACAAAAGAGCTAAAGAGACTCAAAAGAAGTGAAAAAGCGCTGAGAAGAGCTAGAGAAGTGAGAAAAGAGGTATTTGGGTTTATTGGGGCTGTAGCAGCGGAAACACCAAAAATCATAATTGGAATGATCCACGGCAAGATAATGATAAAAATAAGCAAAGTACTGTGCAACAATGAGGTTGCGAGTGCAGCGCCTATAGCACCAATAAAAATAATAGCTGGTGTTCCGCATAAAAGGGTAAGTATTGTTGTAAAAGTTATTACTACATCTAAATGGAGCATGAGGGCTAAAATAGGTGTGGCAAAAATAAGAGGAAGCATTGTTCCTACCCAATGGGCAAGACATTTTGTAAAGACAATTAGTGTAAAACTTTGTCTTTTTCCTGAAAGGATAAATTGGTCGAGATTACCATCATCGCGATCGATTTGGAAAAGTTTGTTCAGATTGAGGAGTCCTGCAAGAAGGGCCCCAAACCACAATATACCTGGTCCTATTTGTGCAAGAGTTTTGGGATCTGGTCCAATGGCAAAGGGGGTTATGACAACAACAGCGATAAAAAACAATAATCCTGTTAGTGAAGTGGCTTGTAGCGCTAATAATAGTTTAAGATCACGCCAGAACAGTGCTTTCATTTTATTCTCTCCTAGAGAGGTAAAAATTTTTCCAGAGCGATTTTATGGTTTTCTGGAATGCCTATGGAATTATGAGTTGCAGCGATAATCATACCACCTTGATTGAGATGACGCTGGAAAATACGAGCAAGGAGTTTTTGAGCATGGTTATCAAGCCCAGATATTGGTTCATCTAAAATCCAAAGAGGACGATAGGAGAGCAAAAGGCGAGCAATAGCTACGCGTCTTTGTTGTCCAGTTGACAGAGCGTTAAAGGGTAAATGTTCAAGGTTAGAAAGACCAATATCGGCAAGAGCTTCATGCGCAAAACGTAAATGTTGACCGTAAAAATCTGCCCAAAATTGCAAATTATCAATGACAGATAAGAGAGGTTTCATAGCATTTTGAGGACCAAGATAATGACAAGCAGTTGCAACAGGGTATATTTGATCATGGTCTTTAAGTATTATATGACCTTCAGCAGCTTCAAGAAGACCGACAATGATTCGGAGTAATGTAGACTTTCCGATACCATTAGGACCGGTGATTGTCATAAGTTGCTGTGAAAATAAACAAAAAGAAAGACCTTGAAACAGAATTTCCTCGTTTCTGTAAGCGGCTAAATCTTTGCCTGATAACACCATGTGATTGCCTATTTTGTTTTTATTTTCATATTCTTTATTGCATTATAGAATAAAAAACACATTTTTTATGCAATTGTACCTAGAATAGTTCTAGAAATAGTTCTATAAGGGATACCTTGCATCAATATCTGGTGTAAAATGGTTTCTGGCGCTGATTTCCGCATTATGCCTAGAGGGTGGAGGGGAAATGGATGGCGGAGGTAATTGCGTCTGCGCTCAAGCTGCGACCTTGACTCGTAGTTTGTGTTGTTCATTCCTGGAAATTGGGTGGTTATAGTATGAGGGTGGACAGTCATGACTCAAATTGATAGCTTTAATTGTCGTAGAGTATTAAATGTTGGTGGCAAAGAATATACTTATTATAGCTTGATTGAAGCGGAGAAGAACGGACTTGAAGGTGTTTCTCGTTTACCGTTTTCGATGAAAGTTATTCTCGAAAATTTATTGCGATTCGAAGATGGTCGCACAGTTAAAAAAGAGGATATCTTCAATGTTGCTAAGTGGTTAAACGACAAAGGGAGCGCTGGGGCAGAAATTGCTTACCGTCCTGCACGTGTTCTTATGCAGGATTTTACAGGTGTTCCAGCAGTTGTTGATCTTTCTGCAATGCGTGATGCTATGGTTAAACTTGGTGGTAACGCTGAAAAAATCAATCCTCTCATTCCCGTTGATCTCATCATTGATCACTCAGTTATTGTTGATGCTTTTGGCAATTCCATGGCTTTTAAGGAAAACGTTGAGCATGAATATGAACGCAATGGTGAACGCTACCGTTTCCTTAAATGGGGGCAACAAGCCTTTCAAAATTTTCGCGTTGTTCCTCCAGGAACAGGGATTTGTCATCAGGTTAACTTAGAATATTTAGCACAATGTGTATGGATGAAGAATGAAGAGGGCTGTGAGACGATTTATCCTGACACCTGTGTGGGAACTGATTCGCATACGACTATGGTAAATGGTTTAGGGGTTTTAGGTTGGGGTGTTGGTGGTATTGAAGCAGAAGCAGCAATGTTAGGCCAACCTGTTTCTATGTTGTTACCTGAAGTGATTGGTTTTCGTCTAACAGGTAAACTTAAGGAAGGTGTAACAGCCACCGATCTCGTATTAACGGTGACCCAAATGCTACGTCGGAAGGGTGTTGTCGGTAAATTTGTTGAGTTTTTTGGTCCTGGTTTGGAGCATATGACGCTTGCTGATCGGGCAACGATTGGAAATATGGCACCTGAATATGGAGCAACGTGTGGTTTTTTCCCAATTGATAAGGAGACAGTGCGTTATCTCAATATGACAGGGCGTGATGAAAGTCGGATTGCCTTAGTGGAGGCTTACACCAAAGCACAAGGGATGTGGCATGATGAAATGGTGGCTCATCCCATTTTTAGTGATACAATTGAATTAGATATGGGAACCGTTGTCTCTTCTATGGCTGGTCCTAAACGTCCTGAAGGACGTATTGCATTGGAAAATGTTGGGCAGGGTTTTGAGAAGGCATTGGTCGAAGACTATAAGAAGACTTCTGGACAAGATAAGCGTTATCAGGTTGAAGGTGAAGAATATACGCTTGGTCACGGTGATGTGGTGATCGCTGCGATTACGTCGTGTACGAATACATCGAATCCAAGTGTTCTTATTGCTGCGGGTCTTTTGGCACGAAATGCTGTGGCAAAGGGTCTTAGGAGTAAACCATGGGTAAAAACTTCTCTTGCACCTGGTTCACAAGTCGTTGAAGCTTACCTTCAAAATTCGGGTCTGCAAAAAGATTTAGATGCATTAGGATTTAACTTAGTAGGATTTGGGTGCACAACATGTATTGGGAATTCTGGTCCTTTGCATCCAGCTATTTCCAAAACGATTAATGACAATGGTATAATTGCATCTGCGGTTCTTTCAGGAAATCGTAATTTTGAAGGGCGTGTTTCCCCTGATGTGCAAGCGAATTATTTAGCTTCACCACCGTTAGTTGTTGCACATGCGCTCATCGGGACGGTGTGTAAAGATTTAACCAAGGAGCCTCTAGGTGAAGATTCAAATGGCCACCCCATTTATTTGAGAGATATTTGGCCAACTTCTCAAGAAATACAGGAGTTTATCGAAAAAAATGTCACGCGGAAGGTTTTTGCCGAAAAGTACGCAGATGTTTTTAAGGGAGATAAAAATTGGCAAAAAGTTCAGATTCCTACGGGTTCTACCTATTCTTGGGATGAGCAATCCACCTATGTACGCAATCCACCTTATTTCGATGATATGCAGAAAACACCTGATATCTTACCAGATATTAAAGATGCACGGATTTTAGGTTTATTTGGTGATAAAATCACGACGGATCATATTTCTCCTGCTGGTTCTATTAAAGCAGCTTCTCCTGCCGGAAAATATTTAATGGATCATGGTGTTAAAGTGGCTGATTTTAATCAGTATGGAACGCGTCGTGGGAATCATGAAGTTATGGTGCGTGGGACCTTTGCCAATATTCGCATTCGTAATTTCATGTTAGGGGAAAATGGTCGAGAAGGAGGTTATACGGTTTATTATCCGTCAGCGGTAGAACAAACTATTTACGATGCAGCAATGGCGTATAAACAAGAAGGTATTCCACTCGTTGTTTTTGCAGGTATTGAATATGGTAATGGATCATCCCGCGATTGGGCTGCCAAGGGGACCAATCTTCTTGGTGTCAAAGCAGTGATTGTGCAGTCTTTTGAAAGGATTCATCGCTCTAATCTTGTTGGTATGGGCATTGTCCCTTTTGTCTTTGAGGAGGGGCTAAGTTGGAAATCTTTAGGCTTAAAGGGAGATGAAAAGGTGACAATTGAAGGGATTCATAACTTGAAACCTCGTCAAAAGACTGTAGCGAAAATTACTTTTTCTGATGGTACGGTAAAAACCGTTCCATTATTATGCCGTGTTGATACTGAAGATGAGCTAGATTATTTGCATCATGGTGGAATTTTGCAATATGTCTTGCGTAAGTTAGCCGTTTAAATTCTTTTGTTTGTTAAGGAATATCTATTATTAAGCTATAAAGTTGCGGATCAAAGAGTTTAGCTTCGTTTTTTTATGGCTATCTTTGAAAATCTAATTGACGTTAGCTTTAGGATTGCGCTATAATCCACACGGTTATAGGCAGATTTATAGTTTTGCTTGGGTTGGATTTATTTATATTGGTAGAGTTGTTATTGAGACTCATTTTACCAAGGTGTTGAAAGAGAGATTATATTTATGGCGAATACACCTTCTGCTCGAAAAGCGGTGCGCAAGGTTGCGGCGCGCGCACAGGTTAATAAGGCCCGCCGTTCACGCGTTCGTACTTTTATACGTAAGTTTGATGACGCTTTAGCGGGTGGCGATAAGGCATCTGCAGAGATTGCATTTAAGAATTTTGAGCCTGAAATTATGCGTGCAGTTTCTAAAGGGATTTTTCATAAAAATGCTGCTGCGAGGAAAGTATCACGTTTAGCTAAACGTTTGAAGGCTCTCAGCGTTTAAGCTTTTCTCCTTTAATTGAGAACAAAGCCAGTATCCATGAGGATGCTGGCTTTTTGTTTATTATTTCAAAAAGTTTCTATTGAAAATAAGAATCGATAATGATTCTCCACTTGAAAAAGGAGAGAAAGTTTATAGGGGGAGGTATGGTTATCCACAAGCTTTGTGGATTTGTACAGAGTCTTTTTTGTCAAGCATTTTATTTTTTTTTTTAAATCTGAAGAGATTCTTTAATTATTGGTAAATTTAGAGAAAAAAAATGAATTGAATCAATATTTTTTTCAGTCCTCATTAATATAAGCATTTTTTTTGGGTTTTTTGATTTTATTTTGACCTCTTGCATTTTACCTCTGCTGTTTTGTATGGTTCTTATGAAGACTAAGAAGCATGAAGGGGTCACATCAGCGCATTATTCTGTATTTTGTTGAATACAAGATGTTTTGATTTAGGCTTTTCGAAACTTTTGTGTTGGAGAGGTTTTCTGACGGTTTTTTAGTTTTCTTAATGGATATGTTTACCATTTTAGAAGGGTGGGTCATATCATGAGTGCAAATAAATCTTATTGGTCATCTTTGTTAGTGGGGTTGTGATGAGGCTATCCTAGGGGAGGGTGAGTAATCTTATTTGGGGTAGGGCGTTTTGCCTTCGCTAGATTTATTTTAGTTGTTTGGCAGGACAAAATTTTATTTTTATCAGGATGGAAGATGGTGGATAAATTGAACTCTAAAGCTAGTTCCTTTAAAAGGGTTTCGGTAAATATCCTGTCGGCAGAGAACATAATAAAGAATAGGATGACGGAAAGTGATGAGAACGTTTGTAGAAATGCTTCTATAGGGCATTCTATTGTTTCAGAGGAGGAAAGTGCGGCGGCTTTTATACGTGTTATGGCGCAATTAAAGGTGCAGGTTGGTGTTGAGGCTTATACCAGTTGGTTTGGACGTGTGAAGCTTGCTGAATATAGTCATACTCTTGTAAAGCTTTCTGTTCCTACTGCTTTTTTACGTTCATGGATTAATAATCACTATGGTTCTCTTTTGACTCATTTATGGAAACAAGAGAATTCAGCAATTCTTCGTGTTGAAGTTATTGTTCGTGGTATGGAACGTGTTTCAAGAGATGTCGTTTGTAAAAGAAGTGTTCCTCCTGTTGTGCTAGAGGAGCAGGCGACTTCATCTTTTGTTGAAAGTTGCGCAGAGCATTCAGTTAAGAATTCTCAAACGGGAGTTTTTGGATCTCCACTTGATTCTCGCTATACTTTTGAAAGTTTTGTTGAGGGGGCTTCTAATCGTGTTGCTTTAGCAGCTGCGCGTTCCATTGCAGAGGGGCATAAAAGTGCCTTACGTTTTAATCCTCTTTTTATTCACGCATCTGTTGGCTTAGGAAAAACACATTTGCTTCAAGCGATTGCTGCTTCTGCATTGAAGCGTTTAACGTCTGTGCGCGTTATTTATTTAACTGCTGAATATTTTATGTGGCGTTTTGCAACAGCTATTCGTGATAATGATGCTCTTTCTTTTAAAGAACAGCTTCGTGATATCGACCTTTTGATTATTGATGATATGCAGTTTTTGCAGGGTAAGTCGATACAACATGAGTTTTGCCATTTGCTTAATATGTTACTTGATAGTGCAAAACAGGTTGTTGTCGCTGCAGATCGTCCACCAGCAGAATTAGAATCGCTTGATCTTCGCGTTCGCTCTCGTCTTCAGGGAGGGGTAGCTCTTGAAATTGAAGCACCAGATTATGAAATGCGTTTGCAAATGTTGCGCCAGCGGTTGAAGGTGGCACAACAAGATGATGGCATGGTATCAATTTCTGATGATATCTTGGAATATATTGCGAAAACGGTTTTAGGGTCGGGGCGTGATATTGAAGGTGCGTTTAATCAGCTCTTGTTTCGTCAATCTTTTGAGTCTGATTTATCTTTAGAGCGGATTGATGAATTATTAGGTCATTTGACACGTCCTGGTGAACCTAAGCGTATTCGGATTGAAGAAATTCAGCGTACGGTAGCACGCCATTATAATGTTTCTAAACAGGACTTGTTATCTAATCGTCGAACACGTACGGTTGTGAAGCCACGGCAAGTTGCAATGTATTTAGCAAAAGTATTAACTCCTCGCTCATTACCAGAAATTGGGCGCCGTTTTGGTGGGCGAGATCATACAACAGTTTTACACGCTGTGCGTAAAATTGAAGATTTGGTTTGTGGTGATCAGACCTTGGCTAAGGAACTTGAGTTGCTTAAGCGGTTGATTGGAGAACAGGCTGTATAGTGTTTATCGTTTCTTTCTTTGGAGAGACTTTAAAGAATTTAATGAAAAGATTTATTTTTTCTTATGCAGGAGTGACTTGCCATTTTAAGAGAGGTTTAATAAACTCTAGCAGGCGATTCTCTAAAGGGATCTATTCTTTAATTCTAAGGAATTCTTATAGTTTTTAGTAAATCATACGGGGCTTTTATGCGTATTACAGTTGATCGCAGTCAATTTCTCAAGTCTCTTGGTCGGGTTCACCGTGTGGTAGAGCGCCGTAATACTGTTCCTATTTTATCGAATGTGTTGATTGATGCAGAAAATGGCCGTGTACAGTTAAAAGCAACAGACCTTGATTTAGAGGTTATGGAATCTTTTGCAGTTAATGTTAAACAAGCTGGAGCAACAACTGTTCCGGCACATTTGCTCTATGATATCATTCGAAAACTTCCTGATAGCAATGAAGTTGTATTATCCCTCGATGAGAATCAAGCAGGTACAATGTCCATTGTTTCGGGTTGTGCACATTTTCAGCTTCAATGTCTTCCGAGGGCAGACTTTCCAGAGTCGCTTCCTGGGCAGTTTGGTTATCGCTTTTCTCTATCGGCATCAGGGTTAAGGCGTTTACTTGATTGTACACAATTTGCTATTTCTACTGAAGAAACCCGTTATTATCTTAATGGTATTTACTTCCATGTTGTTAATGATGGTGTTTTGAAACTGCGTTTGGTTGCAACGGATGGTCATCGTTTGGCACAAGTTGAGATGGAAGCTCCTTCAGGAGTTGAAGGAATGCCCGGTGTTATTGTTCCCCGTAAAACTGTAGGAGAGTTGCAGAAACTTCTTTCAGAAGAAAATGATGGTGATGTATGTATAGAGCTTTCAGAGACAAAGATTCGTTTTTCTGTGGGTTCTGTTATTTTTACATCAAAGTTAATTGATGGAACATTTCCAGATTATCAGCGCGTCATCCCTCTTGGAAATGATAAAGAATTAATTGTTAATAGGCAGGGTTTTTCTTCTGCAGTTGATCGTGTTTCAACGATTTCAAGTGATCGGGGGCGTGCAGTTAAGTTGACGATTGAGCATGGACAGTTAAAGCTTATCGTTAATAGTCCTGATTCGGGCAGTGCAGAAGATCAATTATCAGTAACTTACACATCTGAACCGCTTGAGATAGGGTTTAATTCACGTTATCTTTTGGATATCGCTGGGCAGCTTTCAAGCAATGAGATGGTTTTTATGTTGGCTGAGGCTGGAGCACCGGCTCTGATTCGTGATAATGATGATGCAGATGTGCTCTATGTGCTGATGCCTATTCGCGTTTAGGGGCAATTGTTTTGCAATGCATGGCGAGTCGTGTGCACAAAGTGGCAGTGAGGCAGCTGAAGCTTTTACGTTATCGCAATTATTCTTTTTTTAATATTCATTTTTCGGGTCAGCATGTGGTTTTTACTGGCCATAACGGTGCTGGTAAGACGAATCTTTTAGAGGCGTTATCTTTTCTTTCTCCTGGTCGTGGTTTGCGACGTGCTGCTTATTCTGATGTTAGCTTTGTAGAGGGCGGAGGTGAAGGATTCGTTGTATTTGCACGTCTTGAATGTGCTCTTTATGGTGAAGTAAAGATTGGTACAGCTTTGGAGGTTAGCGATAACAGTCGAAAGGTCCATATTAATGGTGTGAATGAACCAGGTGATTGCCTAACAGATTATTGTCATATTAGTGTCCTAACACCGTCCATGGATGGTCTTTTTACAGGTCCTTCACTTGAGCGCCGTAGTTTTTTGGATCGTATGGTTTTAGCGATTGATCCCTTGCATAGGCGTCGCATAGCCGATTATGATAGAGCTATGCGTGCACGTAATCGCTTATTTTTGGATGGAAATGAAGATTGTGCTTGGTTTGATGCTTTAGAAAAGCAGATGGCAGAACTGGCGACAGCTATTTCTGCAGCGCGTGTTGATGTTATTCGGCTTTTAAATGAAATGTTTACACAAATGCCGTCTCATATACCTTTTCCACGAGCTTTTTTGCAAATTGATGGTTTTTTAGAAACAGCTCTTAGTGAAATATCAGCAACTGAAGTTGAAGAGCAGTTTTGTGATCAGTTGCAGCGTAATCGCGCAATGGATCGTGCTGCTGGGCGAACATTAGAAGGACCACATCGCGCAGATTTACAGGTTTTTTATGCTGATAAGAATATAGCAGCAACATCTTGTTCAACAGGTGAACAAAAAGCGCTGCTGACAGGTTTAGTTTTATGTCATGCACGTCTAACAGGTATGATGTCGGAAAGGGCTCCCATTCTTCTTCTTGATGAAATGGCTGCTCATCTTGATTCGCATCGACGTGCTGCTTTATTTGATATTCTTGATGATTTAGCTGTGCAAACATTCATGACAGGAACAGATCGTGTTTTATTTGATGCCTTAAAAGGACGCGCAGAATTTTTTGAGATTAAGAATGGAGCTTTATTGCTGTAAAAAACATGCTAAATATCTTTCTAATAAGTGATGACTCTGAAAGAAAAGGCTTGCTATGTCAGAGATAATAACGATTTTAAATGGTCCTAATTTAAATTTTCTAGGTCAACGTGAGCCAGGAATTTATGGAACTGAAACTCTAGAAGGTATTGAAAAAAGATGCAGAGAATGGGCAAAAAAAAATGATATCATAATAAATTTTTATCAAAGTAACTGTGAAGGGCAATTAGTAGCATGGATACAAGAAGCAATAGAGGCAAGTTCTGGATTGATCATTAACCCAGCGGCTTACAGTCATACATCTGTTGCACTTCTCGATGCCCTAAAAATGTTTTCAGGGCCGAAAGTAGAAGTTCATTTATCTCATATTTATCAGCGTGAAGCTTTTCGTCACCATTCTTATACATCTGCAGGTGTAGACGCTATCATAACTGGGTGTGGAGGTGATGGATATCGGTTTGCACTTGAGTATATTGCAAAACAATTAAGCAAAACAATTAAATTGTGATAGGTAAAGAGTAAGCGTTTAATAAGAGTAATATAGGCATTTAATTCTCTTGATAATTATTTTCAAATCTGTACAATGTGAGGTATATATTTATGACAGTTTTTAGTGCGTATGACGGGGGTAAATAGAGATGAAAAGCTTTGTTAGACAATTAGAAATGCTTGTGATTTTAGGGGGAGCACTGCTTTTGTCTGGTTGTAAAGTTGATGTTATGCAGCCATCAGGTTATGTTGCACGTCAACAGCTCATTTTGATCGTTGTTTGTGTGGTGGTGATGCTTTGTATTGTTATCCCAGTTATGGTAAGTGTGGTATTTTTAGCTATAAAATATCGTGCATCGAATATGAAAGCGGACTATTCTCCTGATTGGGCACATTCAAATAAAATTGAAGCATTGATGTGGGGTATTCCAGTTGTAATTGTAATGGTTTTAGGTTCATTAACAGCTTATTATACCTATAAGCTTGAACCTACAAATCCTCTTCCAGTGGAAGTTGTAGGTGAAGGAAAGCCATTACAGATTGATGCTATTGCTCTTGATTGGAAATGGCTTTTTATTTATCCTGAATACGGTGTTGCATCGATTAATGAGATTTATGCGCCTGAAGGACGTCAAGTTTTATTGCAATTGACGTCAGAGAATTCTGTCAATGCTTTTTGGGTTCCCAAATTGGGTACAGTTCTTTACGCTATGCCGCAGATGAATGCTAAGTTGCATTTGGTCGCTGAAGAGCAAGGAGTATTCAAAGGGACCTCAGCAAATTACAGTGGTGATGGTTTTTCGGGTATGCGGTTTAAGTGGCATTCTGTGTCTTCGCGGGATTTTGAGGATTGGATTGTAAAAGCTCGGGCTAATGGTCGATTACTTGATCGTACATCTTATCGTCAACTTTCTATTGCGCCTCGTATGGGTGATATTGCTGCGAAGGAAAAAGATGCTGAAGTTCGTTATTTTGCACCTGTTGAGAAGCGGCTTTACTATCGTGTTGTTAATCGATGTGTCGATGAAAAGACGGTGTGTAATGAAGATTTAATGAAACGTGCTGCTGCTCAGACGCTATGGGGTGCACTGTGTTCAGTATTTGATCCTGATGTTATTTAAAGGGTCAATAGAGAAAGAGCCCTTTTAATATTTTTAATATAAGGTTTCTTTTAAACTTAAATTTCATTTGAAATGGGTTGAGAAATGTTTGGAAGACTTACAGATCCTACGGCAGGTGCTTTTCATGCGCTTGCACATGAACCGATCGTTTTGTATACATGTATTGCGATTGTTTTGGTTGGTTTAATTGCTGTCGTTGCTCTGACAGCGCTTGGGTGGTGGGGAATTTTATGGCGAAATTGGATTACAACTGTTGACCATAAGCGCATAGGCATAATGTATATAGTTCTTGGAATTATTATGCTTGTTCGCGGTTTTGCGGATGCACTTATGATGCGAACGCATCAAGCTTTAGCTCTTGGGAGTGAAACAGCAGGTTATTTACCTCCTGAGCATTTTGATCAAATTTTTTCGGCGCATGGTACGATCATGATTTTTTTCATGGCTACGCCTATTTTATTTGGTCTTTTTAATTATCTGATACCGCTTCAAATTGGTGCGCGTGATGTTGCTTTTCCCTTTGCAAATAATCTGGGTTTTTGGATTACGGCAGCTGGGGCGATTTTGATTAATATATCCCTAGGTGTTGGTAATTTTGGTCGGGGTGGTTGGTTGATGTATCCACCTTTTACAGAATTACAAACGAGTCCAGATACAGGGGTAGATTATTATTTATGGTCTCTTCAGCTTTCTGGTATTGCAACAACAATGGGATCAGTGAATTTTATTGCAACGATGATTAAAATGCGTGCTCCTGGAATGACAATGATGAAAATGCCTATTTTTTGTTGGAGCGCTTTTGTCAGCAATGTTCTTATTGTAGTTATTTATCCTGTCTTAACTGTTGCTTTTGCGCTCTTGGCATGTGATCGTTATTTGAACATGAATTTCTTTACTAACGTTGGTGGTGGAAATCCAATGGTGTGGATTAATTATGTTTGGGTTTTTGGTCACCCTGAAGTGTATGTTTTGGTTGTTCCTGCTTTTGGCATTGTGTCTGAAGTTGTCTCAACTTTTTCTTCAAAACGCCTCTTTGGTTATACTTCCATGATATGGGCCATGGTGGTTATTTTGATTCTTTCGCTTCTTGTTTGGGGACATCATTTCTTTACAATGGGTGGTGGTGAAGCTGTAAATACCTTCTTTAGTATTGCTACGATGATCATCGCAGTTCCAACAGGTGTAAAAGTCTTTAATTGGCTGCTCACGATGTATAAAGGTCGGATTCGCTTTGAGCCTCCAATGCTTTGGTGCATGGGAATGATCTTTACGTTTGTTGGTGGTGGGTTAACTGGTGTTTTATTATCTATTGTTCCTGCAGATTGGCAGTTTCATAATTCGCTCTTTTTGATAGCGCATTTCCATCATACAATTATTGGAGGTGTGGTTTTTGCTTATTTAGCAGGGCTTGCTTTTTGGTTTCCAAAAGTTTTTGGTTATAAACCAAATCGCATATTAGGTATTGCATCTTTCTGGTGTTGGTTTATTGGTTTTTACCTTGCGTTTTTCCCTGTTTATGCGCTTGGTTTAATGGGTGCAACACGTCGTCTCCAGCATTACATGGAACCTAGTTGGCAGCCGATGTTTATTATTGCTGCTCTAGGTGCTTTTATTATCTTGCTTGGTATCCTTTGTTTTGTGTTACAGGTTGTTTTGGCGATTTGGTATGGTATTAAGCATAAAGGTCACCTACCGGTAACGTTGAATGATTCTTGGGGTGATGCACGTACACTTGAATGGTTTACCTCTTCACCGCCTCCTGCCTACAATTTTGCCCTCCTTCCAAAGATACAGTCTGATGATGCTTATTGGAATATGAAGAAAAGTGGTTATCAACGTCCGACAAGTGGATTCACAAAAATTCATATGCCGTCGAATACATCGGCTGGAATTATTGCGGGATTCTTCTTATTAGTTGTTGGTTTTGCACTTGTTTGGCATATTTGGTGGCTTGCTGCTGTTGGACTGATTGGTTTTATTGCAACGCTTGTGTGTCATTCATTAACAGGTGATCATCATGGTTACTATATTCCAGCTGAAGAAGTGCAAAAAACTGAAGATGCCTTTACAGCTGTTCTTAAAGAACAAGGAGTGACAGTATGAGTGCTGTAACAATGAATAACGCGAGTACTATAGATGAACTTCACCACGATAGTAGCTCGGTAATGACGTTTGGTTTTTGGGTCTATATTCTTTCAGACTTAATCCTGTTTTCGACACTGTTTTCAAGTTTTGCTGTTTTTTCTGCTTCTTATGGTGGTGGTAAAGCGGGCAGTGAGTTTATAGATTTAAAGTTTGTTTTGGTTGAGACTGCTTTCTTGTTGTTTTCATCCGTCACTTATGGCTTTGCAATGGTACAAGCACATAAAAATAACATCAGTGGTGTGCGTTTATGGATGGCTATTACCTTTGTATTGGGGTGTTGCTTCATTGGTATGGAACTTTACGAATTTCATGAACTTTTGAGTGAGGTTTTTTATTTTGATCCAAATGCTTATGCGGGTATTGATCCTGCAACAGGTTTACAGCTTTTTGGACGGGAAATTCTCTCTGCTTATTGGTCAGCATTTTTTGCTTTGGTTGGCACCCATGGACTTCACGTAAGTGTTGGCCTTCTTTGGATGGTTGTGATGTTTTTTCATCTTCGTCGTAATGGCTTGGATCAGAACAATAAAACACGTTTAGCATGTCTTTCCATTTTTTGGCATTTACTTGATATTGTATGGATTGGTGTTTTCACCATGGTTTATCTATTAGGAGCGTTGTGATGAGCGTGCAAAATGAAACACATGGTCCCAGTACTGGTTCCTATTTGGTTGGTTTTATTCTAGCTGTATTTTTCACTTTGGGTTCTTTTATTCCTGTGATGTATGGAATGATGGAAAGTTGGGCAGTTAGTACAAAGGTTGCGTATCTTATTGGGATGGCGATTATTCAGATTATAGTACAAATTGTTTTCTTTTTGCACTTGAATTCTGGTCCAGACGCCAAGTGGAATTTAAGCGCGTTGTGGTTTGCTGCTATTTGCGTTTTTGTTATTATTGGGGGAACTTGGTGGGCTATTTCTCATTTGAATTATAATATGATGGGTGGTTCAGGACGTGTTATTGAACCGGAAATATCAAGTAGAGATGATTCTTCAGTGTCTGAGCAGTTATCAAACAAAGATATCTCCGTAAGAAAACAGCCAGAAAAGATACAGGGCTCAGAGGTTTCGATGGAGCAAGGTGCAAGTACGCAAACTCCTGTAGATCAAGCACCTGGTTCAGAAATGCCCATGGGGCAGGGTCTAAGTACGCAAACTCCTGTAGATCAAGCACCTGGTTCAGAAATGCCCATGGGGCAGGGTCTAAGTACGCAAACTCCTG
>NZ_JBHIRP010000001.1:424387-452231 GCF_042197245.1 Bartonella sp. AA18HLJMS
TAGATCAAGCACCTGGTTCAGAAATGCCCATGGAGCAAGGTCCAAATACGCAGTTTCCTGTGGAGTAGTTGTTATAAATATCTACGGAGCTGATGCGGCATGTATCAGCTTCGTAGAAGAATTCGTGGGATATAAAGCAGGAGATAAGTACAAGATATCAGTGGAATGAGTATCATTATTTTGAATATACTTTTAATTTAAAAGAGAAAGTCCGTGGGGTATTTAGTCAATCTTTAATTTTTGAGACAAATAGCTATTTGTAGAATATACAAAAAGTGATGTTTGTAAAATTTACTACAAAGAAAGAGAATGTGCGAAACAAGTTTTTATATTGTGTGAGATAAAAAAGCTACGAAGCAGTAATATTTTTAGATTTAAAGAATTTATATTAAAGATAGCATTAAAATTATTGTAATAATAATATGCAATTGAAATCAAAAATTTAGAGAATAATCAGAAAATTTAATGAAAACCGTTGCAATGACAGTTATAGGTGCTGGTTCTTTTGGTACTGCATTAGCGATAGCTCTTGCCCGTAATGGTCATAATGTTTTACTTTGGGGGTATAGTCCTCAACATATCAAAGAATTACAGGAACAACGTTGTAATCAAGTATATTTACCCGATGTTCGATTTCCTGAAAATTTATTACTTGAAGCTTCCCTTGAAACTGCAATAACGGCAAGTCACAATATATTAATCGCTGTTCCAAGCCATGTATTTCATCAAGTTTTGTATAATATTCAGCCTTATTTAGATCAGCATTCACGCGTTATCTGGGCTACAAAAGGTTTAGAACATGGTACTGGACGTTTCTTACAAGAGGTTGCTCGTGAGATTTTAGGTGAAAAAATTCCTTTAGCTGTTTTTTCTGGACCAACTTTTGCTCAAGAACTAGCTATGGGTTGGCCTACTGCAATGACGATAGCAGCTTCTGATGTTGAGTTTGGTAAAGAATTGCAGCAACTTTTTCATTGTGACAAAAGTTTTAGAGTTTATAAAAGTTCAGATATGATTGGTGTTCAATTAGGGGGGGCAGTCAAAAATGTTATTGCTATTGGTGCAGGAATATCAGATGGCATAGGTTTTGGGGCAAATGCACGAATAGCTCTTATCACACGAGGACTAGCTGAAATCAGTCGTTTAGGGGGGGCTATGGGTGCTGAGCTTTCCACATTTATGGGAATGACAGGCTTAGGTGATCTGGTTTTGACATGTACTGATAATCAGTCGCGTAATCGCCGTTTTGGAATACTTCTTGGTAAAGGAATAGATATAAAAGAAGCAGAAAAACAAATTGGTCAGGTTGTGGAAGGATACTTAAATACCAAGGAAGTATATACGTTGGCGCAGCGTATTGGGGTAGAAATGCCCATTGTAGAGCAAATTTATCAAATTCTCTATTGTGGTAAAAATATAACTGAAGCGGCAAACACATTACTAAGCCGCTCCCTCAAGGACGAAATTCAATGATATCCTGTTTTTTAATAATTCCAATCGTAAAAAATAGAAACATGCTATGATAGACATATAAAATAGATTTTATTGATGGTTGTATAAGGCAGTCATATTCCAGAAAATTATAGATTCATATCATTCGATTCTTTATGAAACATGGCTGAAATATAAAAGTTTTGGCTTTTGTCTAAGAGCTATCTCTTTGAAGATAAATTGTCGTTTCCACTTATACATGTTTATGTAATGTAATGAACAAGATATTTTTATTGTCTCTTAAATTCATCTCACAATGATATTTGCAAACAGAATAATACAAGACTCATTAGGTAGAAGCATCTTATTTATGTAACGTATAAGCTAAGAATATCGGGGCAGGGATATTGCGAATCTCTGTTTTTGTAATTCTTTAAAACAAGAAGACAATCTAATTTGGGAAGAAGATGAAATTTTAAAGCTGAAAATCTGTTCCCATTTCTACAATCATTTTTAAATTCGGTTTTACGCTATCTAAAGCAATATCTTTTAAATAATAGAGATTATCTCACACCTTTATTTTCTCATTTTCTAATGAAAGCATTTCTCTGATGTGTCAGGTAAAATAGAATGCCCAAAAAAACACGATTGCTGTTGTATATTCATGTTCTTGTTTTAAAGAGACCTCTCTCTTAAAACTCCCAAGTCCACTTCGCGACGGTGACCGTGAATAGTATAACGATAAAGCCATTGTGCACATCCCCATCTTTACGTTTATGAAGGAGGAAGACGAGCATCATTACCCCCCAATGTTGAAACAGCTCTTGGCACTTGAAGCTGTTCAGTAGAGATATTTAAGCCTTTTATTTTCTCACATGTCAATTCTGTTTTTTATATGCAAGAAATGATTTTTGGAATTATAACTTTGAAAGTCTAAGATTGAGAAAATGTTATTGTACTTGTTTGTGACTGTCAGTTAAACTAAAAAATAATGTGATTATAAAGATAAAAAATTGATTTATATAAATAATTCATTTTATTTTTGTATTGAGTTAATTAAAAATATGTGTTTGCTTGTCACAAGCGGGTTAGTACGTGGATAAAAAATTATTAAAGATACTTCTAATGAATCATCTCAAGTGTCAAGGGTTGTTTCAATATTAGAACATGGCAAGTAAAATGACGGTGTCGGTTTGTCATCTGTATAAACATTAAAATGGTGGTAAAAAAAGGATTTTATATACTTCACAGGGATTTTTTATACGTTTTACAGGTACCATTGTGAAATGGAATGGCATGCATTGAGAGATATCTTAAAAAAATGCATGAAGGAGCAACAGCTATAGTGTTTTTGGGTGTTCTATTTTACCTGACATATCAGAGAAACGCTTTCATTAAAGAACGAGCAAAATAAAGGTGTGAGGTAAAGAGTAATCTCCATTATTAAAAAAACATTGATGTAGATGCTTTTAAAATCGTAAAGTCTCATTAAAGAATAATAGTAAAATTAACGATTGATTTCTTTACGCCTTCATATTCTTCCTAAATTAGATTGTATTTGCGTTTCAAGAATAAATCAAACGGTAGAAATATTTTTTTTTCAATTTGCTACACAAAAGTTGAAACTAAGGATTTTAATAATTCTCTAATCTCTGTTTCAAACTGCGGTGGCATGAGAGTTGGATATTGATTTATAAGCAATGGCAAAAGCGTATACTTTAGTAAGGTAAATGACGTCATAAAACACAAACTTTATCAACCATGAATTGAAGAAATATTCCGGCTTTTTATAAAATATTTTGCGAAACAAGGCATCATACATCTGGTTTTGTATTCACTTATTCTTACAAACACTTGTACACATGCCTTACGTCATATTATTATAAGTCAATACACTGTTATATAGCTGAGAAAGTACTCAATACCCGATTAAAGCACTATGCACATGATTGATTTTATTTTTTAGTGCAATAAAATAAAATTTATCCTTCTTGAGAATCGTCACTTTTTTTTAGTTCTTCAAGTATTGGCATAGACATGATGTTATAGCCTGAATCAACATAATGGATTTCACCTGTAACACCTGATGATAAGTCAGAGAGTAGATAAAGAGCAGATTTTCCAATTTCATGAATATTTACGGTACGACGTAATGGGGCATTACGGCGTTGATGTGAAAATATTGCCCGTGCAGCTGCAATACCATTACCTGCTAAAGTTCTAACAGGACCAGCGGAAATCGCATTGACACGAATATTTTGAGGACCAAAGTCCGCTGCTAAATAACGTACCATAGCTTCTAAAGCTGCTTTAGCAACACCCATGATGTTATAATTAGGCACAACTTGCTGTGAAGCACCATAGGTAAGAGTTAAAAGTGCTCCTCCATTCGGCATAAGCTTACCCGCGCGCTGGGCAATTTCAGTAAAGGAATAAGCTGAAATAACCATCGTGCGTTGAAAGTTTTCACGTGTTGTAACATCAACGTAACGCCCTTTTAGCTGAGTTTTATCTGAAAAACCAATGGCATGGACAATAAAATCAATTGTTTTCCATTCTTTTTCAAGTTGCTCAAAGACGTAATCAATATTTTCACTTTTTTCAACGTCACACTCTAGCACTAATTTGCAGCCAAGTTTATCTGCTAGGGGATGAACACGTTTGCCAAAAGCATTTCCTTGATAAGTCAACGCTAATTCCGCTCCTGCTTGTGCGAGCTGACAGGCAATGCCCCAAGCAATTGAATGGTCATTCGCAATTCCCATAATAAGGCCGCGTTTGCCCTCCATCAAACCTTTCATATTATTCTCCGTAAGACCGTACTTTTTTCAATTACTAAGAGCTTTTGTTTATACATAACGTTGGAAAACAAGCGTTGCATTGGTACCGCCAAAGCCAAAAGTATTCGACAATACGGTATTCAGTTGTTGATGATCACGTCGTTCACGAACGATTGGCATATCAGCAAAAGCTGGATCAAGTTCTTCAATATGGGCACTTTCACAAATAAAATTATGATTCATCATTAACAATGTATAGATTGCTTCATGAACACCTGCTGCTCCCAAGGAATGTCCTGTTAGAGACTTGGTAGCGGAAATGGGGGGGCATTGATCACCTGCTCCAAAGACACGACGGATAGCTTCTATCTCAGGAGGATCACCAACAGGAGTTGCTGTCGCATGGGGATTGATATAATCAATTTTATTATTGACTGTTGCAAGAGCCATGCGCATGCACCGCTCCGCTCCCTCTCCTGATGGGGCAACCATATCATGTCCATCGGATGTCGCACCGTATCCAACGATTTCTCCGTAGATTTTTGCACCACGTGCTTTAGCAAGTTCTAAATCTTCAAGGACTAAAACGCCAGCCCCTCCAGCAATGACAAAACCATCACGATTAACATCATAAGCACGTGAAGCTTTGTGAGGGGTGTCATTATATCTGCTGGACATAGCGCCCATGGCATCGAATAAAACAGATAGTGTCCAATCCAAATCTTCGCAGCCTCCGGCAAAGATGCGCTTCTGTTTACCATATTGAATCATTTCGTAAGCATTACCAATACAATGATTGGAGGTAGCACAAGCTGAAGAGATTGAATAATTGATCCCCTTTATTTTAAAGAAAGTTGCTAATGTTGCAGATGCTGTAGAACTCATCGCTTTAGGGACAACAAAAGGTCCAACACGTTTTGGTCCTTTTTGGCGTGTAATGTCAGCAGCTTCTACGATTGAATGTGTTGAAGCACCTCCAGAACCCATAATAATACCCGTGTGTTCGTTCGATACTTCATGCGGTTCTAGACCCGCATCAGCAATTGCTTGATCCATGGCGATATGATTCCATGCTGTTCCACGCCCATGAAAACGTAGAGCACGTCGATCTACGAGTTCTTCTATATTAATATCGGGCTTGCCATAAACTCTGCTACGAAAGCCTAATTCAGCATATTGAGGTGCGTAAGAAATTCCGGATTTTGCTTCACGTAAACTGGTTAAAACAGCTCCAAGGTTATTTCCAATTGCGGAGACAATTCCCATTCCGGTTACAACAACTCGACGCATTCATACCTCCTCGTTCCATACAGAATAGTGAAAAGTTCTTTCTGACGGAAATAACGTTCAATCTTCTTTGAATAAAGCAACGCGTAAATCGTTCGCCTTATAAATAGTCTCTCCATCTGCTTTTAGCCACCCATCAGCTATTCCTAAGACTAAATTTCCACGTCGAATACGCTTAAAATCTATTTCATATTCAAGAATTTTGGTTTGTGGAGTTACCATCCCTGATAACTTTACTTCACCTGTTGATATTGCTCTTCCTTTGCCTGGTTCGCCTAGCCAACCAAGAAAAAAACCTGTTAATTGCCACATACCATCCAGTCCAAGACATCCTGGCATGACGGGATCGCCTATAAAGTGACAATTAAAGAACCACATGTCTGGTGTAATGTCAAATTCGGCGCGAACCATTCCTTTATCGTATTTACCATCAGTTTCACTAATTTGAGTGATTCGATGAATCATCAACATTGGCGGTGCTGGCAATTGCGCATTACCTCTACCAAACATTTCGCCGCGAGCGCAGCTTAGAAGCTCTTCATATGTGTAGCGAGACTTTTGTTCAGCCATTGTTACTCCATTTATTTGCATATATCTTTAATTTCTGCGCTTTTCCCAACCTACTTTTAGAGCAAATTTTAAAGAGAGGGAAATGATTTTATATCATTTTTAATGACAAAAGCCTTTTTTTATGTATTCTACATAGGTAATTATTTAAAAATGGAATACAAGATTACACCATACTATTCCCATTTTTTTGTATTTTGATCTTATTTAGCAGGAATGTATTTGGGTTTGTAATTATGTCAGTGAGTGCAGACAATTTAGATATGAATGAAGAGCAGCAGTTCACAAAAGAGTGTGGAAAAATTGTGCAATATTATTCCATTTCTATGTTAGAAAAACGTTTGCGTCAAAATGGTCTGCGTCCAACACGTCAGCGGTTGGAACTTGCACATATGATTTTTTCTCAAGGAAATCGTCATATTACTGCTGAAGAGCTCTATGAGGAAGCGATGAAGGCAGGTGTACCTGTATCTTTAGCAACGGTTTATAATACGCTTCATCAATTTACGGAAGCGGGATTATTACGGATTATTGCCGTAGAAGGCTCAAAAACTTGGTTTGATACAAATACCTCTGATCACTACCATTTTTATATAGAAGGTGAAAATCGTATTCTTGATATTCCTTACAATTTGGAAGAATCTCCCATTATTAGAAATTTGCCTAAGCCACCAGAAGGTATGGAAATTTCACATGTTGATTTAATCGTGCGATTGAAACCAAAAAATCAATCTTGTGATAGGCAGTGAGGATATTCAATGAGGAATAAAAATTAAACTTGTTGAGTTTGATTATTCACCAGCCTTTTACTTTTACTTTTTCATCAGGATAGATTCCCCATAACTGGGGTTGTTGAAGCCATCCGCGTGTATTATTAATGTTTAATTCGCACCATTGTCCATCACATTGGCGGATATTACCAATGACATTAGGTTCTACTTCTGCCACAAGTTCTGCGTTGTCGGTGGGATTTTTTCGTAGCATTAGTCTTTTAGTTTTATCTTTTTGCCATGGAATAGTTATAGCAGTTCGCTTTCCCGATAAAAGCGATTGATACACCCACCCCTCATCGCCTTCGGCATCACGAATTTTGCGCCATTGATCATATTCTTGAATGATTTCAATAGGTAAGCCCTTCTTTTTGTAGGTAAAAATGATAGAATAGTTGCTTCCTGGTCCGACGCGTACATTAACGCTGGTGGGTTTAATCGAAGCAAATCGCGGAAGTGGTAAACCACTGGGCCCTAAATTTTGATTAAATGTTTGTGCATGCAACAAATGAGGTGAAACTAATACAATGACTGTTGCTATTAAGATACATGATGCGAGTATTGAAACGCGAAACCAACGAGAATTTTGCACACCGAACTCCTTTATTTCATCATATATTGGAAATTTAAAATCTGAAAGATAAGACTGGAAACTGATAAAAAGTATGACACACTGCTCGTTAAAGAGATCTAAACGATGAGAAAATTGCTACAAAAATATCAAAATAAGGAAAACAAAAGCTTGTATCTCTTTTCTGGGTTTATTTTTCGAAATAAAAATATAGGTATACATATTATGAACAAAAAACTGTTCAGTGAAGGGGTTATTGTATAGCTTGAAAAGAAATTTTAAATGAACCAAATAATACGATGAATGAAACATTTAAGCGTAAAAATATGAGCAACATTATAGAGTAGATTGATATATGAAGGGCTAACAGAACACTTTTTCGTGATAATCCATTTTATAAAATTTGCTATAATCTTATGCCATGATAATGCTTATCCGTATTAGTAGATAAGTTGGCTCCATTGTTCTATTTACCAGCTTTCAATGTTATGCAGTTCCTATTATTTATGGTGTTCATAGGAAGCCTTTTTGTTTTTTCTTAAATAGCTTTTATTCTATTTGCGTACGAATCCCGCTTATGATGTACAAGAAAATAATCTTCATTGATTCAATATGAGAAGGTGTTGAGAAATTTTATGTTATTAAGAATTATTACTTAATATGAAAAATGATTACTTATAATAACAAATCTACGCGTTAAAAACTTTAACTCGTTATTTAAATTTTAAAAACATTTCCATCAAAAATGGTAATAAAAGGCACATTCATCCATATTAAAAAATAGTGTTTTCTCTGTTTATTATCAATTTTCTTTTCTCTAACTCAGTATAGAAGAAAGTTGAATGAAATAGAAAGGCTTATTCGATACACTGATGAGGGTAATTACATAAGTGATGAATAGAAGAATTTTATCAAGAAAAAAGAATCTGTAGTGCAGTGGTTGAAATTCGTCATCCTTTAGAGAGACAGAATCAAGGGATATAAAAGTTATGGAATTATATCGTTTTGTTACATAACTGAAGGTAAAGAGGATTATGCATTTAATATCATATATTTACACACAATCGCATATGGCGATAGTTGTTTTTGTTTTGTAAAAAGACCTAGGATGATCGAAAGATGTAGAATATTTAATGACAAAAAAGAAATTCATCATGAAATTTATACATAAGAAGCGGTTATTTAAGAGATATCCAGAAGGAAAAAATTATAGCGAGAAGTGATAACAAAACATCCCGCACTCAATTTACATAGGAAAAAGTCGCTTAAATATCTAAAGTGTAGTTTGTTATCTATTTTTTGAAATATAAGAGTGAAATAAAAACCACCTCTATGATAGAAACCTTATTATTTTCAAATAACTAACATATTAGATAACATTGTACATAAAAAACTACACACAAGCAATTCATCGCAATCGCCTATGAAGATAAAATTTTCTAGTAGCTTACTATCTATTGCTTATGCAATTATATAATATCATAAAGTATATTACTTTACCGCAACAGTTCGTCCGTTACTAACAAAACCTTCTCTTTGTGCACGCTTACGAGCAAGCTTACGTGTACGACGAATAGCTTCAGCTTTTTCACGAGCACGCTTCTCAGATGGCTTCTCATAATAACTACGCATTTTCATTTCACGGAAGATACCTTCACGCTGCATCTTTTTTTTCAACGCACGGAGCGCTTGGTCAACATTATTATCACGAACGAGTACTTGCACTATCTATCCTGCTTTTTTCAGTGTCATAAATGATAGGAAAAAACCTACGTCCTTTTAAAGGCATATCCAAAAGGACAAGCACTTATATCATATAAATGAGACATTTGTCTATATCGCTTTTTAAAATTCTATTTTTTTTACAATAAAAACGCTTTTTATAATGAATGATAGAATTTACGGTTATAAATTTATGAAAGTCCTTGTATTTGATCATTTTCGTCAAGATGAATTTTTTCAGCCGTGGGATAATGGGGTAGTCCCGGCATGGTCATAACATCTCCACAAATGACAACAATAAAACCGGCTCCCGCACAGAGACGAACTTCTCGTATGGGAATTTCAAAATCAACAGGAGCTCCGTATTGCGTGGGATCAGAAGAAAAAGAATAAGGTGTTTTTGCCATACAAATAGGGTAGACGCCAAAACCTTCTTTTTCCCAAGTTTCAAGTTGTTTGAGAATAGGGGCTGAGATGATGGCGCCACGTCCACCGTATAGCTTTGTTATAATACAATTAATTTTTTGAACGAGTGGAATATCATCTTGATAGAGAACTTTAAAATCAGAATCGTACTTTTCAATCAAGGTAACGAGTTCTTGTGCAAGTTCTATAGCGCCTTTTCCACCTTGTTCCCAATGCTTACAGATAATAGCTTTGTGTCCAGTTGTTGCAACTATTTTTTGTAATGTTTTTATTTCAGCATCGCTATCGCTGTCAAAATGATTGATAGCCACAACACAAGGAATACCGTAGTGCTTCATATTTTTTATGTGTCGTAAAAGATTGGCTGCCCCTTTTTCTAAAGCGGTGATATTTTCTTCTGTCAGGTTATTTTTATCCAGACCACCATTCATTTTTAATGCACGAATAGTTGCGACGATCACTGTAGCATTTGGTACAATACCTGCTTGCCTACATTTGATATTGAAGAACTTTTCTGCTCCAAGATCTGCTCCAAACCCTGCTTCTGTGACAACATAATCAGCAAGTTTTAAAGCAGTTTTTGTTGCTATAACTGAATTGCAACCATGAGCAATGTTGGCAAAAGGTCCTCCATGAACGAGAACAGGATTATTTTCAATTGTCTGTACGAGATTGGGTTGTATAGCATCTTTGAGAAGAACTGCCATTGCACCTTCCGCATTGAGATCAGCAACGGTGATGGGCGTTTTATCATAACGATAAGCAACAATAATTTTTTTGAGTCTTTGTGTAAGGTTTTCTAAATTTTCAGAGAGACAAAGAAGCGCCATAATTTCTGATGCAACAGTAATATCAAAACCTGTTTGACGTGGAAAACCATTTGTTATGCCCCCCAATGAAATGACAATATCGCGCAATACACGGTCATTCATATCAAGAACGCGTTTCCAAACAATGCGACGTGGATCAATGTTTAGAGTATTTCCCCAATAAAGATGATTATCTATCATTGCGGCAAGAAGATTATGAGCAGCTGTAATAGCATGAAAATCACCGGTAAAATGTAAATTAAGGTCATCCATTGGAATGACTTGCGCATAACCACCACCAGCAGCACCACCTTTTACACCAAAACAGGGACCTAAAGATGGTTCTCTCAAGGTAGCTATTGTTTTTTTACCAATAAGATTAAGAGCATCACTTAGTCCAACTGTTGTTGTTGTTTTGCCTTCTCCGGCAGGTGTGGGATTGATAGCTGTGACAAGGATAAGTTTACCATCTGGATTTTTATTAAGCGATTTTATGTATTCAGAAGAAATTTTAGCTTTATCATGACCATAGGGAATGAGATTTTCATGTGAGATACCAATTTTTTGTGCAATTTCAATAATATGTTGCTTTTTAGCAGTGCGAGCAATTTCAATATCAGTTTTAGGCATGGAAAAATTCTTTAAATTCAGCTTTTATTAATGTTTGGGATCTGTACCCCATGGATTAATTAGAAAAATTCATAAAGAACAGAAAAATATTAAGATATCATAGAAATCGTTGATATGCCATGCAAGAGATAATGCTAAAGAAGCACAAGAAGAGTTTTATTGTTTTTTAGGAAAAAGAATCACTTTGCTTTTAAGCAGTAAAAATACGTTTAATTCAATTAAAAATATTACAAAAAGAAGCTGTGGTTTGCAACAAATGCTGATGATATTAATGGATACCATAAGTGTTTCATAGTAGTACGTTTGAGAAGTAGTTTATTTATTCTTTCCAACAACACACTGAAAAAGTTTCACATGGTGGTAAACCGGAATTTATGGCGGCACATCTGAAGTCCCTCTTAAGATGGGACTGCTAGGAATAAAATATCCAGAAACATCCAGTTATGGAACAATTAGAAATAAGCACGTAAAAAATTACCTAACTGAGTAGAGAGTATAATCCGGAAGAGACCAAAAACAAGCGCATAGATTGAAAAAAGAAAACAACAACATACGCTACTCATGCAATCGCTACGATTATAAGCTAATAAAAGCACCTTAGAGCTGAATTGAAGGATTCATAACATCTTATTCTAGCAAAATGGCTAAAGAAACGACTCACAACAGAATGAAATAACAAAATACAAAGATAGGTAAAAATAAATCACAAAATAAAGAATTTAAAAAATCTGACTTTATAAGTAAGATATTGATAGATGGCGCACCCGAAGAGATTCGAACTCCTGACCCCCAGATTCGTAGTCTGGTGCTCTATCCAGCTGAGCTACGGGTGCATACATTTCAATTTTTTACATTGTCTAAGACAAAGGGTTCCTAATCGTTTCAGTAAAGAAATGCAAGTGAAACTTGAGTCGTCATAAAAAAATCTCTCTTTTTTTATGATATATTTTAAAAAAGGATATAATATATTATGGCTTCAGTTGGTTTTGATATGAACATTTTTTTGTCATGACCATACAAAGCAATATGAACGATAGTTAACTTGACGTTTTAATCTATGAAAGATAGTCAAGCAGAGGTGAGATGTGTTTTTTGCGGTGGGGGTAAGATATATACACCCGCTGTTGGGTTTTTGTGTAAAACGCCGATATTACTGTTGAAAACTATTTCAGATGAACATGACACAGCAAGGGCGGATGTATGGCGTTATTAAAAAAGAGCTTTCCATTAGTGTTTTTAATCGTTGTTTTAACGGTTACTTATTGGGCTGGAAAAAAGAGTGCAGACCAACCCATTTCTATGGTGGATAAAACAAGAGTATCGGATAAAGCTTCAAATGAAAAAATGGGAAGGCCACCGGTAAATGTTGTCGTTGATCTTGTAAAAGTTCAAGATCTTTACGAACAACTTAACGTTCTTGGGAGTGGAAAAGCTCTTGCAGAAGTCGAGCTTACCCCTTTATCCTCAGGTGTTATTGATAAGCTTTTTGTATCAGCGGGTACAAAAGTACAAGCTGATGATGTGATTGCAAAGCTTGATTCTAAAAAAGAAGAAATAGCGGCTGCAAAAGCAAAAGTGCAACGTGATAACAATGCATTGACGCTTTCGCGTATTCTTAAATTACGCGCCAGCAATACAGCAACGGAAGTTCAAGAAATTATGGCACGCTTAGAGTTGGATAACGCAAATTTAGTTTTGCGTAATGCTGAATTAGATCTCGATCGGCGAACAATTCGAGCACCGATTCCTGGAGTTGTTGGTATTTTGCCCGTTGATGCGGGGAATAACGTGACCCTTAATACTGTAATAGGCCGTATTGAGAATAGAGAACGTATTTTGGTCGATATATGGGCCCCTGAACGATATGTGTCGCGCATCCATAAAGGAGATGAGGTAACGGCAACGTTAATCGCGCAGCCAGATAGATCTTTTGTTGGTCATATTTATGCGATTGATAATATCGTTGATCCAGAAAGTCGCACACTTCATGTTCAGGTTGAAATCAACAATGAAAAAGATACGCTCATGTCTGGTATGTCCTTTTCTGTTTCCTTGCAGTTTCATGGTGGTTCTTTTCCTGTCGTTAATCCTCTTGCAGTGCAATGGAATAGTAAAGGGTCATTCGTTTGGCGTGTGAGAGAAGGAAAAGTAGAGTCTATACCCGTAACAATTATTCAGCATAAAGCGGATCAGGTTTTCGTGAAAGCTCCCCTAGAAAATGGTGATCAAGTTGTCATTCAAGGGGTGCAAATGCTTTATCCAGGAAGTAAAGTAACTATTGATGATCCAAAGTCTCATCAACAGCAATTATCAGTAGGTTATGGAACGGATATACAATGAGCCAAGAATTGAGCACAAAACAGCCTATGTCAAAGGTGGAGCAAGGTGGTCTCATTACCTTATTTATTCGCAGACCGGTTTTTACTCTTGTTTTGAATGCTATGATCATCATTGCAGGATTTGCAGCATGGTTAAATGTTGATGTAAGAGAATTACCCGATGTTGATACTCCTGTAACAACGATTGTGACGATGTTTTCTGGTGCATCGGCAGAAACAATTGATCGTGAAGTTACAAAAGTTATAGAAGATGCTGTTTCTCGTGTTTCAGGTGTTAAGACGATTTCTTCAACGTCTTCTTTTGGACGCTCCCGTGTGAAGATTAACTTTAATGTCGGTGTTGATTTGAATGTTGCAGCATCTGATATTCGTGATGCTCTCTCTCGTGTTACCTATTCTTTACCGAAAGATGCGGATTCGCCTTTGATTATTAAAGCAGATTCGAATGCTGCTGCCATGATGTATTTGGTTGTGACGTCACCAACAATGAGTGTTGATGATTTAACCACGATTGTAAACGATCAGATTGTTGATGCTATTTCTGCTGTTGATGGTGTTGGTGATGTACAGGTCGATAGTGCTCGCACAAAGATTTTTCAGATTGATATAGATCAAGCAAAACTTGCAAGTTATGGATTAACTGTAGCAGATATTTCACGTGTTCTTGCTGATATGACAACAGATGTGCCAGTAGGGTCATTACGCAATTCTAAGCAAAGTTTAGTTGTACGTGCTACTGCACGTTTAACAACACCAGAATCTTTTGAACAAGTTGTTTTAAAGCCTCATGTGCATCTTGGTGATGTTGCGCATGTTACTTTATCGCCGGATATAGAAACAGTTATTCTTCGTATCAATGGAAAGACAGGTATTGGATTAGGTATCGTGCGTAAAGCACAATCCAACACTCTTAATATTTCTGAAGGTGTGAGAGCCGTTGTTGATAATCTCAAAAGTATTGTTCCTTCTTCTGTAAATATAGACGTTATTAATGACGATGCAATTTTTATTAAAAGCGCTCTTCATGAGGTTGAAGTTGCGTTGGGTATTGCTATTTTGAGCGTTATCTTGGTCATTTTTCTTTTTCTCAGAGACATTCGTGTAACGCTGATACCTGCTTTATCTCTTCCTGTCGCTTTGATTGGTACCATTGCGGCTATTTATCTTGTAGGGTTTTCATTGAATATTCTCACATTTTTAGGACTTGTTTTAGCAACAGGGCTTGTTGTGGATGATGCCATTGTTGTTCTTGAGAATATTGTTCGGTGGCGCAACATGGGATTAGGTTCCAGAGCAGCAGCGGTGATAGGAACACGTGAAGTATTTTTTGCTGTTTTAGCAACAACATTGACTTTAGTGGCTGTGTTTGTTCCTATTTCCTTTCTTCCTGGGCAAGTTGGAGGTCTTTTTAGAGAATTTGGTTTTGTTTTGGCAATTTCTATTTTGCTTTCTTCAGTTGTTGCCTTAACGCTTTGTCCAATGTTGGCTTCGCGTTTTCTCAAAGAACATATTGAGGAAAAAGAGGAAAAGTCCCATCATTTTGCTTTTTTATATAAATTAGGTACTTTTTTTCATAAGGCATATACTTACAGTTTGCATAAGTGTTTAGAAAAGCCTTGGGCTGTTGTTTTTGCTTCACTTATTTTTGCGGGTCTTTGTGTTGGAGGCTATACGAAGCTACAACAGGAATTAACGCCAGCAGAAGACAGAGCTGTGATCTTTTTGGTTATTAATGGACCACAAGGTATTTCAACACAATATTTGAACGAGCAAATAGAGCAAATTGAAGCAAGTCTACAGCCATTACGTGATGCAGGGGAGATTGCTAACAGTTACTCTATTGCGGGTGCTGGCGGTTCACCCAATACTGCTTTTTTGATTTTATTGCTTTCATCTTGGGATAAACGTTTACGGAGTCAGCAAGAAATCGTGAAAGATATTAATGCAAAGGTTAAACAGTTTCCCGCAGTTTTTGTGTTTGCTGCGCAGGGAAATTCTCTAGGTGTGAGCGGAACTGGGCAAGGGTTGCAATTTGCAATTCTTGGCAATGATTATGCAATATTACAACCCATTGCTGATAAGCTGGTAAGTGCTTTACAAGATGATCCGCGTTTTATTCGCCCACGCCTTACTGTTGATGCAACGCAACCGCAATTTTTTATTGAAATCAATCGAAAAAAAGCCTCCGATTTAGGGATTGATATCACCAATTTGGGCGATACATTACAAACAATGTTGGATGGTAAAAAGATTGGTTCCATTAACGTGGATGATCATTCTTACGATGTTAAATTGATATCGCGTACAAATTCTATGAAGAGTCCTAGCGATTTAGAAAATATTTTTTTAAAAACCAAAGACAATCGATATGTTCCTTTATCGGTTATTGCGCGTTTACATGAAAAAGCTATTGCTCCTCAATTAAAACGGGAAAAACGCATGAGTGCTGTTATTTTAAGCGCAAATCTTGCTCCAGATATCGCTTTAGGGGAAGCTTACCAAACTGTACAGAAAATTGCTTCTCCTTTGTTATCAAAAGGAACCTATTTGGTTCCCTTAGGGGAAGCCGAAACGCTTAATGAAACATCTTCCAATTTTATGATTGTTTTTGGCATTGCCTTTTTGATTATTTTATTGATTTTGGCTGCTCAGTTTGAAAGCTTTATTTCAGGATTCATTATCATGGCCACTGTCCCATTAGGGATTGGTTGTGCTGTAATTGCTATGCTATTAAGTGGTGTGAGTCTTAATATTTACAGCCAAATTGGATTAATTTTGTTAATTGGTGTTATGGCAAAAAATGGTATTCTCATTGTTGAATTTGCAGATCAATTACGTGATCAGGGAAGAAGCGTGCGTGAAGCCGTAGAAGAAGCAGCAAACATTCGCCTTCGTCCAGTTTGTATGACAATGATTTGTGCCATTTTAGGAGGTATTCCTTTGGTTTTAGCCAAAGGTGCTGGCGCAGAAGCTCGTATAGCTTTAGGTTGGGTTATCGTTGGTGGCTTAGGTTTAGCAACTATTTTTACGCTTTATGTTACACCGGTTGTTTATCTTTTTTTAGGGCGTTTTATAAGACCAAAAGCAGAAGAAGATTTACGTTTAACAAAAGAACTCAATCAAGTTAAATGATGTATATGATAGAAAAGATTTGAAAATTTATTCTTGTAAAAATATCATTTTCGGATCTTATCCTTTATATTTTGTATATTCCTTCATTTTTATGTGAGCAGTGAAAATAGCGAGCAATAAAAGAGATGCTTTCTGCTTTGTTATTGTTTGGGCATAGATTTCATTATCAATAACCGTATAGGATAAGCTTATGGGAGATAGCTTTTCGATTCGAAATGAAATGGCTTTTGAAGCCACATTAAAAGCTTTAAGAAACCATGCCGCAAAGGATGGGGTCTATGATATTCGTCGGCATTTTGTAGAAGATGAACAGCGTTTTTCCCATTTTTCCCTCAGACTTGATGATCTTCTTTTCGATTTTTCAAAATGTGGTGTGACATTTAAAACATTGCAACTTCTAGATGATTTAGCGGTCGCAGCAGATGTGTTAGGCCGGCGTGATGCAATGTTTTCTGGTAAGGCGATTAATACAACTGAAAAACGCTCAGTTCTTCATATTGCATTACGTTTACCTGCTGATGAAATTTTCATGTTGGATGGTCATAATCTTATTCGCGATATTCAAGACGTCTTTGACGATATGGAAAGATTTTCTGAAAAGGTGCGTGATGGAAGCTATAAGGGAGGCAGTGGCGAGAGAATAAGTGATATTGTCAATATTGGTATTGGTGGTTCTGATCTTGGTCCTGCAATGGTCACGTATGCTTTAAAACCTTATCATGATGGTCCACAGTGTCATTTTGTTTCGAATGCTGACAGTGCCCATATTTCTGATACTCTCTCTATTTTGAATCCAGCAACAACGCTGTTTGTCATTGCTTCTAAAACTTTTACAACGGCTGAAACAATGGTCAATGCTCAAGTTGCACGTCAGTGGATTTGTTCACATTTAGGAGAAGAAGCCGTTTGTACGCATTTTGTTGCTGTTTCAAGTGCGCTTGATAAAGTGGCAGAATTTGGCATAGATTCCACAAGAGTTTTTAAATTTTGGAATTGGGTTGGAGGACGTTATTCAATTTGGTCAGCCATTGGACTTGTTGTTATGTTTGCAATAGGTGGTGGAAATTTTCGCCAATTTCTCAATGGTGCTTTGCAAATGGATCAACATTTTAAAACTATGCCTTTGCATAAAAATATTCCTATTCGTTTTGCTCTTTTAGGATTCTGGCATCGTGTTATTTGTGGTTATTCATCACGTTCGATCATTCCTTATGCACAGCGTTTAATACATTTTCCAGCTTATTTACAACAGCTTGATATGGAATCAAATGGTAAGCAAGTCTCGCTGGATGGAAAACCATTAAGTTTTTCAAGTGGTCCAATTGTTTGGGGGGATTCAGGAACAAATAGTCAACATGCTTTTTTTCAGCTTCTGCATCAAGGAACAGATATTATTCCTGTAGAATTTATTTTATTTATAAAAGGGCATGAGAAAAAATTACATTCTATGTATGAGATGTTGCTAGCAAACGGTTTAGCACAATCAAAAGCCTTGATGAAGGGGCGTAGTATTGAAGATGCTCGGCATATCTTGATAAAAAATGGAGTTGATGAGGGTGAAGCAGATCATTTAGCACGTCATAGAAGTTTTAAAGGAAACCGTCCCAGCATTACGCTGGTTCAAGATTCATTAACGCCTTTTGCACTCGGTCGTCTTATTGCGCTTTATGAACATCGCACTTTTGTTGAAGGGATTTTAATGAATATTAATTCATTTGATCAATGGGGTGTTGAACTTGGTAAAGAATTAGCAAACGAGTTACTACCAATTCTTCGTGGAGAAAGTAAAGCGGATAATCGCGATAGTTCAACATTAGGGTTGCTAGCACATATTCAAGCAAGACGTGCAAAATAAATATAATTTGACAGTAGGTTTTGTACTAACTAAGCAAAAGTAGAATGAGAGAGAAATATGAAATAATTCTTTAATTTTACTATGCTTTCTCTTGTTATCTGAACTAGATTTATGTAACAGAAAATCAAAAAAGTGCAAAAATTGTAAAAATGAGAATTTATTCGCAAAAACGATAAAGACCTTTGAAAGGTCTTTGAAGATCCTTTGAGAACCTCTTAAAAACTCTTTGAGAAAAAAATAAATTGGTACAAAACCTAGTGTCAAAATATACAAAACCCGCTGGCAAGCTACAGACAAGCTACAGGCAAGCTACGATTAAAGGCAGTTTTAATAATATCGCTTTATAAATTAATGGCGGAGAGAGAGGGATTTGAACCCCCGATAGAGTTGCCCCTATGCCGCATTTCGAGTGCGGTGCTTTCAACCACTCAGCCATCTCTCCATAATAAAGTGAAACAAAAATCGGCACTATTTGAGTGTATAAGGGGTAGATAACCTTCAATTGTTTTTGGTACAACCTTTTTTTCTTTTTTATGGGACTTTATTGACAGAGAATAGAAATTCCTTCATATATACAAAATATAAGCGTGGGGAAATCTGCGCATATTTGTGTTGAAGAAGGTTTTATCCTTCTTTGGGATCTATTACGACTGATAAAAAGCAGCCTATTTTCCCTTATTTCAAGGCAGAAATTAAATAAGAGCTGGAGTGAACGGAAGGATAAAAAATGTTCGCAGTCATTAAAACTGGTGGTAAGCAATACCGCATTGTTGCTAATCAAGTGGTAAAAGTTGAAAAAGTTAGTGGAAATGCGGGTGATGTGGTTGAATTCAATGACATATTAATGGTTGGGCAAGAAGGTAATGCGGTTATTGGTACCCCTGTCGTTGCTGATGCATTGGTGACAGCTGAGATTTTAGAACAGGCACGCGGGCGCAAGGTTATCGCATTTAAGAAGCGCCGTCGTCAAAATTCTAAACGCACGCGTGGCCATCGTCAAGAATTTACGAGGCTTCGTGTTTTAGAAATTTTAATGGGTGGTTCAAAACCTAAAAAAGTTGCTGCGAAACCTATAAAAGAAGAAGAAACTACACCAAAAGAAACAAAAGCTGCTGCTTCTGTTGAGAAGACGACTAAAAAAATGGTTGAAAAAAAGACTGCGTCGCAGAAGAAAGCATCTGTAGCATCAAAGAGTAAGAAAGATTAAAGGAGAGCGTCTATGGCACATAAAAAAGCTGGTGGTTCCTCGCGTAATGGTCGTGATTCAGAATCGAAACGTCTAGGCGTTAAAAAATTTGGTGGTGAAACCGTTATTGCCGGAAATATTATTATTCGCCAGCGTGGTACACGTTGGCATCCTGGAAACAATGTCGGCATTGGAAAAGACCATACGCTTTTTGCATTATCAAATGGAAAGGTTTCTTTTCAACGCAAAGCGGGTAATCGTTCCTATGTTTCAGTCATTCCTATGGTGGAGGCAGCAGAGTAATCTGTAACACTCTCTAGCCATCAACGGGATTTCATTGAATTGTAGTTGTGGTTTTATAAGTATTCAAAGGGAAAGATGAATCTCATCTTTCTCTTTTTGCGTTGGTACTATAATAAATGTAGAAGATAAAAAGGTAGAATCGGGGAAATGGCTTTTCTCAATGAGGGAAAAAGTTTGTGCGCTGTTATGTTAGTATTTAAGTACTGAACATATTGATATTATGATAGAGTTTGTTGATAAGTTTCTGTATAATAATCAGTGAGGAGAGACTTTCTTTTTATGTATGAAGAAGCGTCGAGTAATTTCTTATAAGAGAAGCAGTTTGTTTTCAGAAAATTATGAGAAATTTAATGAGAGCATTATTGATGTAATCATTTTGATAAAGATGGATCTTTTTATCGGCATTGTGGTATTGATGAGTTGTCATACTGTTTTTAGGTGGTAGTGTGGGTAGGTGGGGCTATTCATTTAAAAAGACATAGGGATAAAAAATCCATAAGAAGGTAGTCAAAACTACTTTGAAAGTGACGTGCATTAAGGAATTTTCGGTAAATCGAGAGTGAAATTATATTTTTAAGGAGTACGGTGTTTAAAGATATAAAAATAACCAACTTGCAATCAGCGCCCTTCAAGAATATTTTTTCTGATTTCACTATTATTGTGTATTGTTGAAAATAGACAAGCATAAGAGCTAGGGTTAAGGCAATAATTGCTTTTCATTTTTTACTTTATTTATCTTATTTGTAGAGTTTTTCTTGATTTTAGTAGTTGGTGATGGTGCTTGGGAGGGGATGTCGTACTTTGCAAATGTGCGACAGAGGGTATTGTGTATTTGCGATATTGATTGAAGTAAAGGTGTAGCTTAAAATATATAAATATTATATATCGAGAGTTTGATATCATAAGATGGGTAGCACGGAATTTTAAAGATGATAAGTTGCATGGAGCAATTTGTAATTATGTAATGAACTTATAAAGAGGGATAATAGGTTAAATAAACTTTGAGGAATCAATTAAAATATTAGCTGAAGTTACGGATGATTGGGAAGGATGCTTTCTTGTAGGGAGAATAGTGAAAAGTTATGTTGGATAACTTAGGATAATGAGAGCATTTTGAAAGCATAGTTTTTCAGGTGATTGGTGCTGTAAAAAACGGGGTTTTGTCTTTGTAAAGTAAAAGAGTAAGAGGCAGACTTGTTTATGATGGTTTTGAGCACTGAGGTGGATAATAATATCTAATTGTTTTATCGGTTATATTGAGGTATTTAAGCACCTCACTTAGCTATATTCTGTAAAATATAAAGAGAGCTGTGGTGGTATTTATAGCTTGTATTTTGGGAAATGCAGCTTTGAAAAGGAATGTATCAGAGATATTGGTGTTCAAATGTGAGGCAATTTGAATTCATGATGAGATATGAGAAAGCAGAAGCAATGAATGTAGATTTTACTGATGGTGAAATCTTGTCTATAAGATCTGTACAACTTGCAGCTGCTTTTGATCATAAAAATGATGCAATTTATGCTGCTGCTGAATTGCTTGTGCAGGTTGGTGCAGTTGATAAGTGTTATCTGGCAAGTATGCTTGCACGTGAAGAAACAACCAATACTTGGCTTGGAAATGGTATAGCCATTCCTCATGGTATGGCTGAAAATCGTGATTTAATTATCAAGGATGCTGTTGCTGTTATACAGGTGCCTGCTGGTGTTGAGTGGCAGGATGGCAAGAAAGCATATTTGGTTATTGCCATTGCAGCGTGTCCAGATCGCTATAGAGAAATTTGTAAAAAATTGACGTCTCTTTTATTTGATAAAAAACAGCTTGAAGTACTTGCAACAACTATGGACAAACAGCAAATTGTTACAACTTTGTTTGACCAAGAGATGAAGATAGAAAAAACTTTTATTGGTGACCTTTCGGTGTGTCAGGAATGGACTTTAGATTATCCAAGTGGTCTTCATGCACGACCAGCTTCTCTATGGGTTGATTTTGCGAAAAAGGCTCAAAACTCTATCAGAGTTCGCCATGGTCAATATACCGTTGAAATGAAAAATTTGGTTGGTTTATTGCAATTAGGAGCAAAAAACGGTGATGTTCTGATTTTTTCTACAGATGCTGCAGAAGGAGCACAACTTCTCAATGATGCCATTGCTATTGCAAAAAAAGTGAGTATTAGTGAAAAATGTCTGATGAGAGCAATGGAATCTCAAACAAAGGCTTTTCATGGTTGGTATCCACGCTCTATGCAAAAAGGCATTTCTGGTGTTGGAGCGAGTTCAGGATTAGCATTTGGTAAGATTTTTGTTTTAAGGCAAAATGATATTTCCATAATAGATCAGCCAATTGATTTTGCAGCTGGTGCAGCATGTCTTGAAAATGCTCTTACAAAAACAAAACATAAAATGGCATCTGTGATTTCTGATATTACAGTGCGTATGGGAGCAGATTCTGCTGCGATTTTTTCTGCGCAAATGGTTTTGCTTGAAGATGAAAATTTAATAGCTCAAGCTTGTCGTTTTATAGCGGAAGGTCATGGTGTCGCTTGGTCTTGGGATAGAGCGGTTCGTCAATTTTCAGATATGTTTTTTAAGGTAGATAATCCTTTGTTAGCAGCACGTGCTGTTAATTTAGTTGATGTTGGTCGACGTGTTTTAGGTGAAATCAATCCATCCTATAGATCGTTCTTTTTAAATGATATTCCACATGGTGTAATTCTGGTTACAAATGACCTTTCTCCTTCTGATGTAGCACAACTTGATTGTACAAGGGTAAAAGGATTAGCAACAGCATGGGGAGGTCCATTATCTCATACAGCTATTTTGGCGCGTACTCTTGGTATTCCAATGGTTGTTGCTGCAGGTGATGATATTTTAGCAATTCAGTCTGATATTCAGGCTATTATTGATGGCGATAACGGGTTTATTTACCTTAATCCTACGCTTGAAGACGTTGAAGATGCTCAAAGGCATATTGATACTGTTGCGCAAAAACGTGTCAGTGAAATAAATGCATGTAGATTACCAGCGCAAACGACAGATGGTCAAAGAATTCGTATCATGGCTAATGTCAATTACGCAAATCAGGTTCCTGTTGCGCTTGATTTAGGGGCTGAAGGTGTTGGACTCATGCGCACGGAATTTTTGTTTTTAGAGAATCCATATATTCCGGATGAAGAGCTACAATTTAATATATATCGGGCGATGATTACAGCTGTAGGAGATAAGCCATTAATTATTCGTGCACTTGATATTGGTGGAGATAAACAGGTTACGCATTTACATTTATCTAAAGAGGACAATCCTTTTTTAGGTGTTCGAGGAACGCGGCTTTTGTTACGTCGACGTGATCTTTTGGTGCCTCAATTACGTGCTTTATATCGAGCGGCAAAAGAGGGTGGAGATCTATGGATTGTGTTTCCGATGGTCATGTCTGTTTCAGAGATTGTCGCTATAAAAAAGATTGCAGAGGAAATCCGCAACGATGTTGATGCACCAAAATTAAAACTTGGTATTATGATCGAAGTTCCAGCAGCGGCCATTATGGCAGATGTATTAAGCGCCCATGTTGATTTTTTTTCAATTGGAACCAATGACCTAACACAGTATACAATGGCTGTTGATCGGCAAAATCCGTACCTTGTGTCTGAAGCTGATAGCCTTGATCCAGCAGTTTTGCGTATGATTTATCAGACTATTCAGGGAGCTGCACAACATAAGTGTTGGGTTAGTGTATGTGGTGGTATGGCTGGAGATCCTTTTGGTGCAATGATTTTGACTGGATTGGGAATTAATGAGCTTTCTATGATATCTTGCGATATTTCTCCAGTAAAGGCGTGTTTACAGACTCATAGTTTTGAAGATATGAAAATTTTAGCACAAAAAGCATTACAATGTGAAACTGCACGAGCTGTACGTGCTCTAAGCAAGGATATAAGGTAATAAAGAACATTAAGGGGAAAGAACGAGCTCATTTTGCAGACTAATCAGATCTTTAGTGCTGTAAAACATTAATACAGTATATTAATTTATAATGGTAATTTATCGTTTTACATAATGAGAACCCTGAATATTGTAGGGTTTTTTCGTTTTAAATTTCTCTATATTTAATTAATAAAAATTACTCTTTTATACATTACAAGGAGGAGTAATGTATGGATAAAAACACTCTAAGAAAGAATAAATTCCTTTTATGCATTCTCTCAAATAGCAATAGATATTGTAACATTAGGCGACAAATAGCGTGATAGTACTTGGCTTTTACTTTTTATTTAAGGAAAGATGATGTTATCCAATAGATTTTATACCATTCATAGATACCGTATGAGGTAGATGTAGCAAGCTTTAAGAGATGTTTTTTTACAAACGTGTGGATGGGAAAGAAAATAGTATTTTTAGAGTATTCTGTTTTGTGATGAGACCATATCACGCTTAAAGAATGCGATAATCAAAAGTATAAAGTAATACGTAATTTTTTTAAATAATGGAGACTACTTTAGATATTTTGAAAACTGTAAAGCTGAATTTAAAAATATATGGTAAAAATGAAAACAGGTTTGCATTTTTATGATTTTGTATTTGATCAAAATGAGACTATTTTTTCATTTTAGAAAATAAAATATATTCATACATATTAAATTAAAAATGCAAAGTTTTTTTCTGAATTTTATTTTCTTTAGTATCAACTAAATATAGAAGCGTGAAATTGAATAGAGGATTTAGAATAGGGCTTATTATGTAATCCTATGAAAGAGAAAACTGATACCATCACACTATTTTACAGCTCTCAATGTTGCAAAAATTCGTGCTATTTAAGAAAATGCATAAGAGCCGCTTATCCTCTCTTAAAATGTTCTTCCCCCACATACCATCCCTTCCTATGACGTATAAGTAAGTGATTTTAATTATTTGGTTGTGTAAAACTATGGGCTGTATGCTAATTTTAAGAGAAGTATTTTTTTGTGAAGCAGAAAGTGCGTAAATGAGCATGAAAGTTTATAACTGGTGACAATCTTTTTATTCTCATTATTGTATTCTACAAACCTATCCACGAAAAAAGTTTTTTCTTAAAAAGAAGGGATGTGCTTGTTATTCAACAGATAAAAGCTCTTACTTTAATAAATGAATTTGTTTTTTGGGTTTTGAATGTATAGTTTAGACTTGCACGTTATTTCTTTCTGGGTATAGTGCGAACTTCTGGAGAGGTGGCCGAGTGGTTGAAGGCGCACGCCTGGAACGCGTGTATATGGGAAACCATATCGAGGGTTCGAATCCCTCTCTCTCCGCCATACAATTTTCTCCTATGTATAACGTATTGATTCTTTGTAATCTTTTTAAAGGTTCGGGAGCGTTAACAAAAGTTCGGGAATAGGATTTTCCAACATACCGTTACAAAGCTCATCTTTTTCCTCCAACATTCTCTAATAATTTTTTGAATTTTTTGAAATCCACTGTTTTAAATGTGCAAAGACATTCTCTATCGGCTCCATGAGACGAGCAAAATTAAGAAACCATTTTCTAAAGAATTTCGCGCGTCTCAGAGTATGTTTAGAGTCGGATATTTGGTTTTTGTGTAAAAATACTTACTAATGCATCCATAATACGTGAAAAATCAAGCGCTAATAAGAGTATAATGAGTACAATCCATTTCGTATAACGCGACATCACTTTTACACTTTTGTAGGTCATGATGATTTCTTGAAGTATTTCTTTTTCTGCTTCCGTAAGCTCTGTATCGTCTTGTGTTTTTTTTCTAGCCATGTTTCCACCCACACACACGTTCGCCCTGCTTGTTATGCTTTAAGATCTCTCTTGCTAAATTGGAACTGATGGCGTTCAGATCTTGCTTATCTAAATAAATTGGCAACCAGCCAACACAAGAAGAAGCATATTTATTTGTCGCGCAACCAGTCAGAGAGAGCAACGCGCACATCAGCATCACTTTTTTGATTAACTTCACTTTCCACCTCCAGACGTGTTGTGGCTGCTTTTAAAGCTTTTTCTGTTTGCTTTTGTTGCTCTGCTTTTTTCCCAAGAGTAAAAGCTCTTGCTAATGCAATAAAAAAAGCGGCTAAAGCCGCGCCTGTTATCATCAGATTTCTTTTCATCCATAAGATCATAGACGATGCTCCTGAAAGCGTTTAGCAACAAAGAAAATACCAGCACATGCTGCTAAGACCATAATGGTTGCCAAAGCCCATTGGATGGGTCCATTGCCTGCTAATAAGCCTCCAAGACCAGAAAAAGAGCCAATAATCGGTGCAAGTGCTTCTGCTTTGAAAACCCCCGTTGATGCTTGCGTTTCTACTGTTTGATAATTGGAGGAAACAAAAGCCCCTTTTGCCCATAAGCCTGTTTCTGCCGCGCGCCGGTGTGCTAGACCTTCAAGACGCTTCCCGCCTGCTTTGGTCCATTTCTGTAGCTCGGCAGGGACAGCTTCATATTCACCTTGATTGAGCTTTTTTAACAGTGTCGAGTTACAAAAGGCTGTTGTTCCTACATTATAGCAAAATGACACTAACGCCGCGAATTGTTCATCTGTTAATGAAACTGTAACAGCGCGTTCAACGACATTTTCAAATTGTCTTAAGTCTTGGCAAAGAAGTTCTTCTGCTTGCTTTTCCGTGATGGTCATGCCTTCATAAACAAAAGGCTTTCCAGCATTGTTTGTATGTCCATAACCTATTGTCCACACCCCAATGGTATCTTTGTAGGCGTTTAAACGCAAGCCTTCCCATTGTTTGATAAGTGCAAGTCCCTCTAATGATATTTTTCGCATGTGTTGCTCCATAAAAAAGCCCCACACAAGGCGGGGATGAGTGAATATTAAAAATTACAATTATTGCCTTTTATTAAAAATCTTGTTTCATGTAACTTTTTTCTGTGTTATACGTTACATGAAACATAATGGAGATTTTGTTATGGCTACAATGCACGTCAATGAACGCGTTCAAAAACATCGCAACGCACAAAGAAAAGCAGGTTTGCGTTTAATGCAAATTTGGGTACCAGATATTCGCCAACCGAACTTTGCAGAAGAGTGCCGACGCCAATGTCGCTTAGTCGCAAAAATGGATAAAACAGATACATCTATGCAGTTGTTGATGGATCAATCTTTAATGGATGTTGATGGCTGGACAGAATAATGCGTGGATCTCTCGTCACAATAGCTATGCAAGGCGATTTTGGTAAACCAAGACCTGCGTTAATCATTCAAGCTAATCAATTTAGTGAGCATACAAGTGTAACGGTTTTACCAATTACAAGTACACTTGTTGATGCGCCATTACTCCGCATTACGATTCAGCCAAACACAAAAAATGGTTTACAAAAACCTTCGCAAGTAATGATTGATAAGATTATGACGGTAAGATGTGAAAAAGTTAGTCCAGCTTTCGGCTCCATTCATGCAGATAAAATGGTAGAAATTGAACGCTGTTTAGCTGTATTTTTAGGAATAGTAAAATAAAAATAGTATTTCTTTTTATCATCATAAAATAGCTTTGTTTATATATCTTCCTCATCCATATGGATGACGCCTTCGCCTTCGTCGCATGCGTTTGGTGGGGCGTTTGGATCAAGGGTATCATCCTTTTCTGGTGTGGTGTTTGCAACGTTTCCAGCCGCATCTTCTTGTGATGCATCAAAAAGTTCGCACTCTATTTTTGTGGTGTAACCACCCGTTTTATCAAGTTTGTGTTTAACGCTTTTGATGCGCCATTCTGCCGGTATATAAGGGCGGAAAGGGGGCTCTTGAACAAGCTTTGCTTCTGCTTGCACAAAGGGATCACCACCGATATCACATGAGAAAGAAGACTTACCGCGTGATGATTTATTGCGATAAGCAGCAATGGCCGCAACAGCCTCTGATTGGTTATGGTAGGTGTATTTGAGTTCATGGAACGGCGGATTACCAACTTTGACTTCTTTTTTTTCACCACTGCGGATATCATGATAAGTTGCGAGAACACCGCCTTTTTTCTCTTTGTCTTCTTCTTCTTTCTCAGGTGTTGTTTCTGCTTTTTCCGATTCAGATGATGATG